>CAXUDN010000014.1:0-1328 GCA_964249715.1 uncultured Acidobacteriaceae bacterium | reverse complement strand
TGCTCTGAATCATACGTCGGGGTTGTAGCTTCTTGCAGCTTCCGCGATCTGCCGGAAAGAAAAGCGAGGAGCGGCAGCGCCGCTCCTCGCAGGTTTGATGTGGTTGGGATTAGAACTGGTACTTGAGCGAGAGTTGGAAGAATCGCGCATCCGGAGTGAAGGCCTGGAAGGAGCGTGGTGCTGTGATCTGACCGCCGTTGTTGGCGTCGGTCGCTACGCTCGGCTGTCCGTATGCAGGGGTGTTGAAGAGATTGAAGACATCTGTGCGAAATTGCAGGAATTCCTCGCGGAAGGTGTGGAAGTTCTTGAAGAGCGACATGTTGACTCGCTCATACCCGGGTCCGTAGACGTTATCCCGTTTGCCTCCCAGGAACTGCTGGATTTGCACGGAGTTTGTGACATACGCCGGGTAGGCGTAGCCCGCTTGTGGCGTGGAGAAACTGGTGCCGTTCGGCCCCGGGCTGATCAGTGAGCCGGAAAGCGGATTGGCAAACTGGCACGGGTTATACCAATGGGCCAGGGTCCGCGTTTTGGTCGCGCAACTTATGCCGGGATTGGTGCTGTTAACCGATCCTCCAGTAGCGTAGGGATTTCCGAGAACGATGGCGCGAGCACCGCCACCGCTGGCCGTGGTAATGTCGGGTCCCACGGTGAAGGGATTGCCGGTTTGAGCAAAGAAGGTGAGGTTGGCCGCCCAGCCGCCAATGACCTCATTCACTACACCGCCATGATTCAGATATTTGCGTCCCAGACCCACCGGAATTTCATAGAAGCCGTTGAAGGTGAAACGGTGGCGTTGATCAAACGGCGAACTGGCGTAATCCTGCGTGATGGGGATCAGGTTGGAGTTTCTGTAGCCCGAGTCGCCGGTGCTGCCCAGGGGCGTCGGCGCATCGTCGAGTGCGTGAGAGTAAGTGTAAGTAGCCAGCAGGCTTGAGCCGTTGCCGTAGCGCTTTTCCACTTTGGCTTGCAACGAGTTATAGCTGCTTGAACCGGCGTAGTTGCTGTAGGCTGTTCCGCCAAAGCCAGGAAAGGGCCTCGTCGGCTGATCGCTGGTTGAGGGATTGGTGAGAGCTTCGGGGTTGTTGGGATCGGGAAAGACGACCAGATGGCGCGATACATCGCCTACGTAACTGACATTGGCGGCGATGCTGTTGGTGATGGAGTGTTCCACCGCCAGATTAAAGCCCTGGGTATAAGGGGTCTTCACGTTGTGGTCTGAACCGCGCAGAGCCGGTGTCGAGATGAAATTCTGCAGACCTGCGGAAAGCGCCTGGCTGAATCCGGTCTCCAGAGTTATGCCCGAACTCGTCGCCAGACTGGGACAG
>CAXUDN010000013.1:45732-52840 GCA_964249715.1 uncultured Acidobacteriaceae bacterium | reverse complement strand
ACTAAAACGACAGCTTCAATGCAAACTGCACCAGCCGCGGATTGTTCACCGTTGAGTTCACTGAGCCAAAGCCCGGCGCGTTGATGTCGGCTATCGGCGAGCCATATTCCGGATGGTTGAAGAGGTTGAAGAACTCGGCGCGAAAGTTCAGGCCCATTTCCCGGTAAAAACGGAACTGCTTGATCACGGAGAAATCGGAGTTCACAAAGTCAGGTCCGCTGACGGGAACACGGGCTGCATTGCCAAGCTGCCCCGCGGGCGGAGCGGTAAAGCAGGAGGCATTAATCCATTGGTAAGAGGGAGCGCTGTGATTGCCCGCATGCGTGTTGCACCCCGCCACCTGGTTGGGACGGTTGAAATTATTATCATTCCCGCCGGTGTTGAAGGATGTGCCGGACTGGTTGCTGCTGTCGATCAAAGGCACCGGAAACCCGGAGGAAATTCGTTCAATCAGCGTGACCTGCCAGTTGCCCAGCAACGAGTCGGTCACATTGCTCCAGCTGCTGCCGAAGCTCTTACCCTTGCCGAAGGGAAGGTCATACAGGAGACTGCCGGTGGCGCTGTGATTCAGGTTGATCTGGGACAGCGACCAGTCGAGATTTTCCCAGTTGGGCAGCGGAAAATACGGCGCACTCAGCTCCGACCCGAGGCCATCGGTGAGCCCGTTGTCGTAGGTGCGGGAGTACGTATACGCAACCAGCGCATACAGCCCGTGCTTGGGCGTCTTGGTCTCGGCCTTCACCTGCAGCGAGTTGTAGTGTGTCTTGCCGACATCCCCGAAAAGGATGATCGAGTTAAAGTTGGGCGGCGTGTAGGGATAGGAGTAAGCCGCGCCGCTCGGAAGGCACCCCAGGGTGTACCCCGAAGTCGCACCGCAAGCCGACGGACTTCCCGTGGTGAGATTGTTGCCGGTTACAAGAATGTGGCCGCCAATCGCGCCCGCATAGCCCGCCGTGAGCAGGACGTTCCCAGGAATCTGGCGCTCCGCGTTCACGTTGAACTGGTGAACCCTGCCCGGCTGAAAGTTCTGCGGCTGGTAGTAAAACGTGCCTACAAAATTGCTGGCATTCTGCGGCGTGGGCAGCGAGGTAAAGCCGCTCGTGAGATTGAAGTTCAGCTCAGGCGTTTGGCCCAGCGTGGTGGCGCAGTAGGACGTCGCGAACGCGCAGCCCGCGGAGAACGTCGCCGGGAACTGGTCGGACTCGCCAAGGTTGGGCGGGTTCTGCCAGAGCCCTTGTGCGCCCTGATTCCACCCGGAGTCGTGTTGAATGCTGAAGCCGGCGCGAAGCACGGTCTTGTCGCTGCCCAGGACCTTCCAGGCCAGGCCGACTCGCGGTTCATAGCCACCCCCGAAAAAGTTAATGCCCGCTGATCGGCTCACGCCATTCTGACCGGCCATGAGCAGCTGCCCCGTAGACGGAATGTAGTTGGCCATGCGATTGCGCGCCTCAACGATCGGCGTCGTCAAATCCCAGCCCAGGCCGAGGTTCAGCGTTAGCGAGGGCAAAATGCGCCAGTCATCCTCGACAAAGGGACGGATCACCTTCCATCTGCGGCCGGTAATGGCGCCGTCGTACGTCTGGTCATGGATGGCGCCGCCGGTCGTGCCCAGAAGCAGGTCGGCCTCCGAGCTACCGGGAGCGACTCCCGCACCGGAGAAGTTGCCGAAAGCGCCAACAAGCCAGAAGCCCGAAGAGAAAGCTTCCGTGCCGACATTCATCTGGTTGGCGCGAAGATCGATGCCGGTGTGGAATTCATGCTTGCCGCGGATGAGATCAAGCGTGTCGCGGAAGCTGAAGATGTCCGTTCCGCCTTGAAAAGGCGAGTAGCCGCGATCGCCGAGAGACCAGTAGCCGCCATAGAGCTCAGTGGAGGGGATACCCTGGCTGTAATTGCCGCCGGGAAGAGGGGTGCCGCTCGAAGAGCACCCAAGATCGGCGTTGCCGATGCCCAGCTTCGCCGCTCCGCAGGTGTAATTGCCCTGCGAGTTGATGTAATCGAAGATGCGGTTGAAGCCGAAAGTCGCCTGGTTGAGGGTGGTGGCCGAGAAGACATGCCCCCAGCCGATACCCGCATTGCGGGCATGGTTGACCAGGTTTTCATTGCTGCCGAACGGGTTGGACTCAGCCAGCCCGGGTGCGCCGCCGGGCACAAAGGAGTCTGCCTGGTCGTAGCTGAAACGGGCGAACAGGTTGTCACGCGCGGTAAGGGTGTCGTCAACGCGCAGGTCGAATTTGGTCTCGTTCAAACTGCGCACAGGCTCATTGATGTAGTTGAAGCCTGAACCGCTGGTATTTGGGGCAGGGTAGATGTTGATCAACGCCTGGCCCACGCTGTTGATCAGGTTGGAGGGGATCTTGTTGCAGTTGGTTCCCTGCGGCTGGCTGCCGTCAGGATTCGCGGGAAGCGGAGTGCCGGAGGCATCGCATTGAAAATAAGGATTGGTCGCACCCACCATATTGGGATTCGCGATGGCGGCAACGAAGGCCTGACCGGCCGGAGTGACCGGATTGCCGAAAGGGTCGGCCGAGAAATCACCCGAGCGCATCGCCACCGAGGGCACAAGGCCGGCGAAGGTAATCCCTTGCCGCTGGTCCTTCTGCTCGCCGTCGACGAAGAAGAACAGCTTGTTATGAAGAAGGGGACCGCCGACCGAACCTCCAAACTGGTTAAGGTTGAACTTCGGCGTCGTGGTGTCGAAGTCGGCTTTCGCGTCAAGAGCGGTGTTGCGAAAAAACTCAAACAGTGAGCCGTGGAAGTCGTTGGAGCCAGACTTCGTGGTCACCAGCACCGTCGGCCCCGCACGCGAGCCAAACTCCGCCGAATACGTATATGTCAGGACCTTGAACTCCTGAATGTCATCGATCGACGAAAAAATTCCAATCCCACCCGCCGTCAACTCGTTGTTATCCACCCCGTCCAGCAGCCAGTCCGTGCTGTTCGGCCGCGATCCCCCCACCGAAAGTGAAAACGATCCCCGCGCCGCCACCTCGCTGTCCGAACCTGAAGTGAAAAAGCTGTTCGGATTCGTTTCCGACGTCGCCCCCGCCGTCAACGTGGCCAACTGCACAAAATCCCGCCCATTCAACGGCAACTCCGCCACCTGCTGCGACGTAATCACCTGCCCCAGCGATGGATTCCCCGTCTCCACCGTCACCGCATCCCCGGTCACTTCCACCGACTGCGAAACCGTCGCAGGCTGCAGCGAGAAATCAACCTCACGCGCCTCATCCACCTGAAGATTCACATTCCGCGATTCAGCACTCTGAAACCCGCCCGCATCCACCCGCACGGTATAAATTCCAACCGGCAGCAAAGGCAACACATAATGCCCCGCGTTATCCGTCTTTCCATCGCGAGCCTGTCCCGTCGACTGCGCTGTCACCTTCACCGAAGCCCCAGGCACACTCGACCCGGTCTTATCGACAACATTGCCCGAAAAGCTCCCGGTAGCCTGCCCGTGCACCGTCGCGCACAGGGACAACGCAAAAACCACCGCAGCCACAAGGGGATGCATCTTTCGGAACATGGCACCGAAGGAGATCTCCGCCGTCAACGAAGTGTGCGCACAGCTTCTCGTGGTTTCCAAAGTCGAACCTCCCCGGGGAAATCTGGACCCGGTGCATGCAGATGGGTGTTGCGGGATGATTAACCCAGACTCTAAGAACCCCCCGGGGGAAAGTCAATGTAAGTTTTCGTTCAACCTCTCGTACCGCACACAAACACCCGGCATCGCCCTGCCGCGATGCGAATGCCGAAGACGGCAAAGCGCCTAGAATAGGCCGGTATGTCCTCCGAGCCAGCCGCCACGTCCCGCCAGCACGCCAGAACGGGGCCCTCTCTGCCACAACCGCCTGAACCCAGCCATGCGGAGCGCGTGCGGACCCTCGTCTCCCAGCTGTCAACGGCCACCCTGTCCACGCTCTCGCGCAAGCATGCCGGCTTTCCCTTCGGTTCCCTCATGCCCTATGCGCTCGATGGACAAGGCCGGGCTCTCTTCCTCATCAGCAACATGGCCATGCATACACAGAACCTCAAGGCTGATCCTCATGCCAGCCTTTTCGTCGTTCAGTCCGCAGACGGCGGCGATCCCCTCGGTGTCGCCCGTGCCACCCTGGTCGGAACAGCCATCCCTGTCCCGGAGAGCGACCTCTCGCGCGCCCGCGAGCTCTATCTCGCAGCGCACACCAACAGCCAGTACTGGGTCGACTTCGCCGACTTCGGCTTCTTCCGTCTGGAGCCGGTCGATGTTTACTACGTCGGCGGCTTCGGCGTCATGGGTTGGGTCGATGCCAAAGACTACGAAGCCGCATCACCAGACCCCCTCGCCTCGTCATCTCCCGCCATCCTCGCGCACATGAACCTCGATCACGTCGACGCAATGATCCTGCTGGCGCAAACCAACACCGGACTCACAGCCACAGAAGCCTCCATGACTTCCGTCGATCGCCTCGGCTTCTCTCTTCGCCTGAAAACAGCAGAGGGCATGAAAGGCGCACGCATCAACTTTCCCAGGGAGGTTCGCGACGCCACGCAAACCCGAGAGGCGCTGGTCGAAATGGTCCGCCATGCAAAGGCGACCACCTAACGCGACGTTGATAACCAACCCAACACGCCGGCTGAAGCAAAATTCAGCCCTTGTCGCATTCGTACTATCGCAAGCCCCGCACCCCTTCCTACTCTGCTCCACAGGGACATCTCTGGAGGAGCAATGGCAACAGGAACGGCAGTACTGGGCAATACGCGGCATCATCGCACCACCGCGCCGGCCGATCGTAGGCGGCAGCTTGACCATCGCTTCTATACCGCAATGGCCCTTGCCATCGCCATGGGTGTCTTTGCTGGATTCACACGAACCTACTACGCGAAAAGCTACTTCCGCAGCCCGGCAATCCCCTTCTGGGTGCACGTTCACGGCGCAGTCTTCACCGGCTGGATCCTCTTCTACCTTCTCCAGAATCTGCTTGCAATGTTTGGACGCATGCGGCTGCATCGCAGCCTGGGAATCTTCGGCGCACTCCTGGCCTCCGGTGTCGTCGTGCTGGGCTCCGCCATCGCACTTCGCCAGGCACGACAGGGAAGATTCTTTCCTTTCCCCGACATCTACAGCTCACTCGCAATCTCGTTTGCGCAGATGACCCTCTTCGCCGTGTTCCTCTATCTCGGTCTACGGCTGCGGCGCGATGCGGAAACACACAAGCGCCTCATCCTGATGGCCACACAATTGTTCTTCTTCCCGGCGTTCGGAAGGCTGTTCCAGGGCATCAATCTGCTCACCCTCTCGCTTGCCTTGTGCTTTTACTTTGCCGGTCCGGTGTATGACTTGCTAAGCAGAGGATCCATCCATCGAGCCTACCGTTTCGGTGTCCCGCTGCTGATCCTGACCATGCCGCCCTTCGCCGTCGTGGCGTCCCATGCATCGCCGTGGCACGCTCTCGTGAATCGTCTGCTGGCCTAGGTCAAGCCTCTTCGACTATCCGCCGCCCGCGGGCCGGTCCATCGCAAAGTGGATAAGATGAGCCGGGTCGATCTCCCCCAGCGCAGACGTTGGGGCCTCTCCCGCAAACTCACGGAAGTCACGAATCATGTGCATGTGATCGTGGTACTGCGCCGCATGGGCAATTTCGGTCCAGGTCAGCGTACGCTCCGTCCGAAGGCGCAGAGCATGGCTGAACCTGGCAATCCGGGACATCGTCTTCGGCGGCACACCCGCGTAAGCAAGCGACCGCCGCTCAAGCTGACGAAGATTGATCCCCATCTGCTGGGCTACGTGCGACACCCGCGCCCCCGCACCAGCCACCGTGAGCCGGTGAAGTGCCCAGTACACGGAATCCATGGGCTGAATACACCCCAACTGCAAGAGGAAGTAGGCATCCAGTATCTTCGCTCGCTCGGCAAAGGAGCGGACGTTGCCCAGCCGCTCGCGAAGACGCGACACCCCGGGACCAAGAACCGAATGACCCTCCGTTCCGGCCTCCGCCAGCGGTGCTGTCGGCACACCGAAGAGGGCATAGAAGCCGCACGGCTGGAACATCACAACCAACGACTCAATGTGTCCTCGGATGATGAGCCGTGAGCGCCGCCAGCTTTGAGGTCCAATGACCGAAATGGGATTCGGGTCCTCCAGCGTCTCCGAACCGTAATTCCGGACCTCATACGCACCCGCAAATTCAAACTCAAGCATCACGCCAAGCCGCGCCACCACCGGCTCCACAAGTTCCAGGCTGCCCAGCTGCGCCTCGCGTTGAACGTAAGCGCGGATAAAAGGCCTGAGTCGAACTTCAGGAGGAGCACTTTGAACGCTAAGCATCATCTCCTCGCGTTTCGGAATGTGCCGTGGAATGCTCTGACAGTTCCCGCAGGCATGCTCCGGAGGTTAGCCCCCGCCGGAAAATTTGAATAGTACAAACGCGACAGCCTCTGCATTGGCCTGCAGCAACGCGCGCAGGGAACTCCTGTATCGTGGTGCGAAACTCAGCTTCTGAGGTGAAGACGGATGGTCACACCCTCGCCGGGCCACTCCATAGCCGAGCCACCAGCCCACTTCTGGTTTATCAACTCGCTTGTAACCATCGTCGCCGACGCAGCACTCACCCACGGCTCATTTGCCCTCTATCGGCAGGTTGCCCCCTCCGGTTTCGCCACGCCGTACCACACGCACGCAGCCTACGGCGAGGGCTTTTGTGTCCTGGACGGGGAGGTCACATTTTTCTGCAACGGACACAAAACAGTGCTCGGAAAGGAAGGCTTCATCTTCCTCCCGGGAACGCAGCCACATGGCTTTCGGGTCACCGGCAACGTTCCGGCGACAATGATCATCGTGTCCCCGCCAGAAAGCACATTCGGCGCCTTCGTCAGAGAGCTGGGCGAACCCGCCGCATCGCAGATCCTTCCAACTCCATCCCAACCCGACTTCGCCCGACTCGCAGCGCTCAGCGCGAAATACGGATCCACCAGCCTCGGTCCACTGCCCGAATAGCCGTCCCGATGCTAGAGCCTGTTATGGCTTTTGAACCGCTGTACATTCTTTGCTGGCGTGGCGTGCTTATGGGGCATGGAAGCATGGGTTGAGGTGGATCGCAAGGGGTACCGGAGGACGTGACGGATG
>CAXUDN010000013.1:41248-45632 GCA_964249715.1 uncultured Acidobacteriaceae bacterium | reverse complement strand
CCAAGGGATGCGGCGCTGGATGGAGGCTCGGGGTATTTCAGGTTCTGGTGGCGGACGTGCAGTCGCTTTTGCGCGAGTTCGGCGGTTGCAAGGGTCACCGACCGCGGTCTGTATGGATAGCCGAACGTTGCAGTCCACCCCCGAGAGCGGCGCACGCGCAGGGTACGGCGGGGCCAAACCACCCAAGGACTCGAAGGTGCACATCGCGGTCGACACGCTGGGCCATCTCCTGGCGTCGAAACTGACACCGGCGGATCAAGGCGACCGCGCGCAGGTAGCCGCCGTGGCCGAAGAGGTGCAGCAGGTGACGGGCAACACGGCATCCGGCTCGAAGGCGTCAAACACCCCATCGTCAAACGGGCCTTCGTCCTGATGCCTCGCCGATGGATGGTCGAATAAGCTTCGCCTGGGCTGCTCATCTCCGAAGACTGGCTCGCGACGACGAACGGCTCGATACCAGCCTTAAAGGTTTCACTACAGCGCCTTCGCCATCCTCATGACAAACAAACTCATCCGCGCAGCTTTTATAAGTCCATAACAGGCTCTAGATGTGGAGTCTCAACAGGTTGTTCTGATCGAAGCCTGCTCTGCTGATGGGCGGCAATAGCCCGAGGCTAGCATGCGGCCTGTGCCAGTTGTATTGGTGGATCCATGGAGCGAGGTGGTGCTCTCGTTCTGCTAAGTTCCAGTAGCTTCGTGCATAGGCCCATTCGCGCAGAGCGGTTTGTATAAAGCGCTCGGCTTTGCCGTTGGTACGCGGGGTATAGGGCCTTGTGCAGCGATGCTTGAGGTCCAGGGCACGGCAGGCGTCGGCGAAGGCGTAGGAGCGGTAGCTCACGCCGTTATCGGTGAGCACGGCACGGAAACGGATCCCCAGGCGGGCGAAGTAGGCCAGCGCTGCCTTGAGGAAGTCAAGCACCGAAGCGCGGGTTTCGTCCGGGTAGATGGCGGAGAAGGCGATGCGGGTGTGGTCGTCGATGGCCACATGAACATACTCGGCGCCGATGCCCTTGACGGTATCGCGGCGGTCGCCGGTCACGCGGTGCGATGGCCGCGCAATCCGCACCAGCCGCTTGATATCCAGGTGCAGCAGGTCACCCGGAGCGGCATGCTCATAACGTTGGACCACCATCGGCGGCTCCAGATCGCGCATCCGGCTCCGTTTCAGACAACGCAAAATGCGGCTCACCGTGGCCCGGCTCAGGCCCACCTGCCGCGCGATCCGAAAGCCGGTCCAACGCTCACGCCGCAAGCTCTCCACCTGCCGTACCTGTTCCGGGGAAGTGGGCTGGCGCAACCGCTGCGGACGCGAGCTGCGGTCCCGAAGCCCATCCACGCCCAGTTCGCGGTATCGCCTTACCCATTTGGCCGCCGTCTTCGCGCTCACTCCCGGGTCTACAACCTGGCGGCACATCCGCTCTCGACTGAGCACGGTCAGTCGGGCATTCTGGTGATAGTCCATCTGGTCTCCTAAGTCGCTTTGCCTCGCAAACTCAGCTTCCCAGTTCTCGATCAGATGGACAACCTATTGAAACCTCACAGCTAGAGGCAATCTCGAAGAACCCTTCCCTGCAGCTAGCCGTTGCGTACGGATTCCGCACGACGACGCGCCCACGCCGACATAAACTGAACCGCAGCCACACCACCAGGCCTTCCGCGTGGCCGAAGTACACTCAAAAAAAACAGGCCAGCAAATGAACAACCCCGAAATCTTCGACTCCCCTTCCAACCTCTACGCCGCTGCCACAACCCACGCCCCCGGTCCCGAAGGCGCCCTCCCTATCACCCCGGAAATGCTGCTCACCCAACCCTCCGGCAATCTCTTCGGCCTCACCCAGAACGCCGGCATGGGCTGGGACCCGCAACGCCTCCTCGACCCCGAATTCCTCATCCTCTCCACCCACGGCGGCGTCCGCGCCGCCGACGGCACACCGGTCGCGCTAGGCTTCCACACCGGCCACTGGGAAGTCGGGCTCCTGGTCGCCGAAGCCGCCCGCGAGTTCCGCAATCACCACGCCATTCCCTTCGCCGGCGCCGTCACGGACCCCTGTGACGGCCGCACCCAAGGGACCGCCGGCATGCTGGATTCCCTCCCCTTTCGCAACGACGCCGCAATCGTCCTCCGCCGCCTCATGCGCTCCCTCCCCACCCGCCGCGGCGTCCTCGGCATCGCCACCTGCGATAAAGGCCTCCCGGCCATGCTCATGGCGCTCGCCTCCTCCGGCAGGTACCCAAGTATTCTCGTCCCCGGCGGCGTCACCCTCCTTCCCGAAATCACGGCATCCCATCCAGCCGAAGACGCCGGCAAAGTCCAGACCATCGGCGCCCGCTTCGCGCAAGGCGAAATCTCCCTCGAATACGCCGCCGAAGTCGGCTGCCACGCCTGCGCCTCGCCCGGCGGAGGCTGCCAGTTCCTCGGCACCGCCGCCACCTCCCAGGTCGTCGCCGAAGCCCTCGGCCTTTCACTCCCCCACACCGCCCTCGCGCCCTCCGGCCAGCCCCTCTGGCTCGACGCCGCCACCCGCTCCGCCCGCGCCCTCCTCCACCTCGCCCAAAGCCACATCGGCACAAACGCCATCCTCACCGACGCTGCCCTCCGTAACGCCATGGTCCTCCACGCGGCCTTCGGCGGCTCCACCAACCTCCTCCTCCACATCCCCGCCATCGCCCACGCCGCCGGCCTCCGCCGCCCCACAGTTGCCGATTGGACCGCCGTCAACCGCGCCACACCCCGCCTCGTCGACTGCCTCCCCAACGGCCCAAAGGGCTTCGCCACCGTCCAGGTCTTCCTGGCCGGCGCCGTCCCCGAAGTCATGCTCCACCTCCGCGCCGCCGGCCTCCTCGACACCTCCGTTCTCACCGTCTCAGGCCAAACCCTCGACGAAAACCTCAACTGGTGGGCCCAGTCCGAACGCCGCCACGCCCTGAAACAACGCCTCCGCGACCTCGACGGCATCGACCCCGACGAAGTCATCTTCCCCCCAGACCAGGCCCGCAGCCGAGGCCTCACCGCCACCGTCTGCTTCCCCAGCGGCAACCTAGCGCCGGAGGGCTCCGTCATCAAATCCACCTCCATCGATCCCTCCCTCATCGACGAACAGAACCGCTACCTCCACACCGGCCCCGCCCGCGTCTTCACCACCGAAGCCGCCGCCATCCACGCCATCAAACACCACCAGGTAGGCCATGGCGACGTCATCGTCCTCATCTGCGGCGGCCCCCTCGGCGCCGGCATGCAGGAGATCTACCAGGTCACCTCCGCTCTCAAAGCCCTCCCCTTCTGCAAACACGTCGCCGTCCTCACCGACGCCCGCTTCTCCGGCGTCTCCACCGGCGCCTGCATCGGCCACATCTCCCCAGAAGCCCTCGAGAACGGCCCCATCGGTCGCCTCCGCGACGGCGATCTTCTCCAGATCTCCGTCAACCGCACCGCCCTCCACGGCTCCGTAGACCTTATCGGCGAAAACGCCGAAAACTTTAGCCCCGAAGAAGGCGCCCGCCGCCTCGCCACCCGGCCACCACGCCCCGACCTCGCCCCCCACCCCGACCTTCCCGAGGACACCCGCCTCTGGGCTGCCCTCATCCAGGCCTCCGGCGGTGTCTGGGGTGGCTGCGTCTACGACCCCGACGCCATCATCAGCAAACTACACGCAAAGTAAGCAAGGATGAACCGGCACGCTTCGGCAGCCGATGGAGCTCTGTCGAAGCACTCGATGGACCTCGGCGAGGCGAGGTGAAACGGCAGCAGATGACCGATTCGGAACCTCACCACGGTGGAAACTGAACAACAGCTTCACAAGGAGTAGACTCCACGCTCCCGCGAGCCCTACAAAACATGCATGGGTCCCCTTGCGTACAATTTCCATCGCACGACATACCATGGAGATGAACCTCAGCGAGGTTTGCAGGGTACTGGCCGTATCCGCATCCGGCTCTCAGCGAACACCAACGTTGCAAAGTACCCGCCTAAGTTCCATATTGAACGTACTTTAGAAGAAAAGTACCCCCGGGGGGAGGGGAGTCCTGCATGAAGATCTACAACACCACAGGAGGCATCCTCGCCACCGACGACAACCAAACCTTCCATCCCCTCCTGCTCTCTGACTGGGACGAACTCGTCACCCACCCCGACCTCCACACCCTCGTCCACGACAGCCTCCGCACCTCCCGCATCTCCGCCCGAACCCCCACACCACCACCCACCCCAGACCAAATCCTCCCCCCTATCGGCACCCAGGAAGTCTGGGCCGCTGGTGTCACCTACTTCCGCAGCCGCTCCGCCCGCATCGAGGAGTCCAAAGACGCCGGCGGCGGCACCTTCTATGACCGCGTCTACTCGGCCGATCGCCCCGAACTCTTCTTCAAGGCCACCGCCCGCCGCGTC
>CAXUDN010000013.1:10230-41148 GCA_964249715.1 uncultured Acidobacteriaceae bacterium | reverse complement strand
GATCTCCTCCCCAAAACCACCCCCATCCGCCTCACCATCACCCGAGACAATCAACAGGCCTTCATCGGCGAAACCACCCTAACCGAACTCAAACGCGACCCGGAAGAGCTGGCCCACTACCTCTTCCGCGACAGCTCCTTCCCCACCGGCGCCTACCTCCTCACAGGCACCGGCATCGTCCCCCCAGACAACTTCACCCTGGCCCCCAAAGACCTTATAGAAATCACCATAGATCCTATCGGTACCCTCACCAACCCTGTAGCCTAGCCCCGTCCAAGCACCCCATTCACCATTCTCTGGATTCCGGACGGATTCTCTCGCCGCAACGCCTCCGGCAACACCGCATCCGGAAAATCCTGATAGCAAACCGGCCGCACAAACCGCAGCATCGCCCGCGTCCCCACCGACGTAGAACGCCCATCCGAAGTCGCCGGAAACGGCCCCCCATGCACCATAGCCTGGCAAACCTCCACGCCGGTCGGGTACCCATTCACAAGAATCCTCCCTACCCTCGCCTCTAGCACCCCCACCAACTCAGCCGCTCCTTCCAGATCCTCCTCGGTCCCCTGCAGCGTCGCCGTCAGGTGCCCATGCAGCCCGCGTGCTGCCTCCACCAACTCCGCAACCGCCCCGTAATGCACCAGCAGCGTCGTAGGCCCGAAAATCTCCTCCTCTAACCTCTTGTTCCCCACAAACTCCCGCGAAGGCACAGAAAACACCGCCGCCGAAGCCTTCGCCCCAGTTCCTTCCGGAGCACCTTGCTGCCCAGCGACCCACGCCGCCTCACCGCCAGCCAAACGCCCCTGAATTCCCTCGGCATACCGAGCCGCGATCCCCGGCGTCAGCATCCCGTGCCCGCCCAGCGTTTCCACCCCAGCCCGCAGCGCATCGAGGAAGTCCCCACTACCCTCCTCCGGCACAAACACCAACCCAGGCTTCGTGCAGAACTGCCCCGACCCCAACGTAAACGAGCCCTGCAACCCCGCCGCCAGCGCTGCCGCTCGTTCCCGCATGGCTCCCGGCAGAACAAACAACGGATTTGTACTCCCCATCTCGGCGAAGCAAGGAATCGGCTCCTGCCGCTCCGCCGCCAGCTTCATCAGCGCCTTTCCGCCCCCTGCTGACCCTGTAAACGCCACAGCTTTCATCGCCGGATGCTTCACCAGCGCCACCCCAACCTCCACACCCGCATCCAGCAACAACCGGAAGACCCCCTCCGGCAGCCCTGCCTCCTGCACCGCGACCCGCACCGCCGTCGCCACCAGCTCACTCGTCCCCGGATGCGCCGGATGCCCCTTCACCACCACCGGACACCCCGCCGCCAGCGCCGCCGCCGTATCCCCACCCGCCACCGAGAACGCCAACGGAAAATTACTCGCTCCAAATACCGCCACCGGTCCCACCGGCCGCAGCATCGACCGCACATCCGGCCGCGGCAAGGGCTTCCGCTCCGGCAGCGCCTCATCGACCCGCGCGTCCACCCACGACCCCTCTTCCACCACCTCCGCAAACAGCCGCAACTGCCCGGTTGTCCGCGCCAATTCCCCCTGCAGCCGCGGCAGTGGCAGCCCTGTCTCCAGGTTGGCCCGCGTCACGATTCTGTCGCCGTGCTCCGCAATCTCATCCGCAATCGCCCGCAACAACGCTCCGCGCGCCTCCCCGCCCGTCGCCGCAAACACCGCCGCAGCCGCCTCCGCGCCGCGCGCTGCATCTTCCACCTCGGCTGCGGTTGCCGAGCGAAACGCCGGCTCCAACATCTCCCCCGTTACTGGATTTATCGCCTGAAACACACCTTCATGTGCCGCCGCAAAAGTTCCCACGCCTCACCCTCCTGAAATCCCAATCGCCTCACGCCAACCCATCTTCTCAGAACCATTCCTTGACCACCTTGCACAGGTGCACAATCAAATCGAATGCACCTTCGCACGGCAGCCCGCGAGATCTTCCTCGAAGCCCTCCGAACCCTAGACATCCGCACCAGAACCCGACACGCAGTCACCACGGCATACACCCACCTCCACGTCGCCGGCACCCGCTACGACCTCCGTGACTTCGCCAATATCCTCCTCATTGCCATCGGCAAAGCCGCCCTCCCCATGACCGAAGGCCTCCTCGAACCCCTTCAAACCGCCCTCACCCCCGCCCAGAGCCTTCAAGGCATCGTCATCGGCAGCGCCTTGCCCAATCAGCCCGACCCACGCCTTCTCTACCGACTCGGCAGCCACCCTCTACCCAACGCAAGCTCCGCAGAAGCCGCCACGCTTCTCCTCAACCTGCTTGAAACCGCCACCGAACGCACGCTCATCTTCTTTCTCCTCAGCGGCGGCGCCTCCGCTATGGTTGAGTTGCCCCTCACCCCAACAATCACCCTCGCCGACCTCACCGCCTTTCACCAGACCCTCGTTCACTCCGGCCTTTCCATCGTAGAAATGAACACCCTCCGCAAGCACCTCTCCGCCGTCAAAGGTGGCCGCCTCGCCACCGCCGCCCCCACGGCCACCCAGTGCACCCTTCTCGTCTCCGACGTCCCACCCTCCCATCCGGAGGTCATAGGCTCCGGCCCTTCACTCCCTGACCCCACTACCCTCGCCGACTGCCGCCGCCTCCTCGCAACCAAACTTTCGCAAACCACTCTTCCACCCCCGGTTCAGGCCTTTTTCAACAACCCGAATGCGCCCGAAACTCCCAAACCGAACCATCCCGCCTTCAGCCGTTCTACCTACCGCACCTTGCTTTCCTCCGACGACCTCGCCCTCGCCGCCCAAACCGCAGCCGAGGCCCACGGCTTCGCCACTGTCATCGATCAAACCCCTGACGAATGGAACTTCACCGATGCTGCTGCCTACCTCCTGCAACGGGTACAAGAGCTCGCCCGCACTACACCCAACCAGCCCGTGTGCCTCATCAACACCGGCGAAATCTCCGTGCCCATCACCACACCCCATCCCGGCATTGGCGGACGCAATCAGCATTTCGCCCTTCATAGCGCCTTCAACATCACGGAAGCTCACCATCCCACAGCCATCCTCAGCGCCGGTTCCGACGGCGCCGACGGCAACAGCCTCGCAGCCGGCGCAGTCGTCGACAACACAACCCTCCACCGCGCCGCCCAACTCGGCCTAGACCCCGCCGATACCCTCGCTCACTTCAACGCCTACCCGCTTCTCGCAGCCCTCGGCGACACCATTCTCACCGGCCCCACCGGCAACAACCTTCGCGACCTCCGCCTCCTCCTGCTTGATCCACGCAGAACCGCGGAACCCTGATCGTCATTTCACTTGACCCCCGGCAACAACCGTCGCATACTCGCGCAATCTCGTCGGCTCCTCTTCCCCCCGCTCCGGGCCCACACCAAGGTCACTCCTCCAGACCTATCCCCGCACAAGAGATCCACGCCATGTCCACTTTCCCTCCGCACCCAGAAATCTCGCATTTTCCCAAGCGCTGTAAGAACATTGTCGTCTGCTGCGATGGCACCGGTAACGAATTTGGCGAGTGCAACTCCAACGTCGTTCGCCTCTATACAGCCATGTGTGTCGACAACGACCAGGTCGCTTACTACCATCCCGGCGTCGGCACCATGGGTGCAGCCACCGCCAAAACCAGTGCCGGAAAAACCTGGTCAAAAATCAAAGGCCTCGCCTTCGGCGCCGGCTTTCGCGACAATGTTCTCGACGCCTACCGCTACCTTATGGAGACTTATGACGATGGCGACCACGTCTATCTCTTAGGCTTCTCTCGCGGCGCCTACACCGCTCGTGCCCTAGCCGGCCTGCTCCACGGATACGGCCTTCTCTGCCGGGGTAACGAGGGTCACATTCCGTATGCCTGGCGCGCCTACACCAGCCAACTCAAAGACATCCACAGGGAGAACGCCAGCCGCGCCAAAGCTGATAAACAGACCACGGTCGATCCTGAATACCAGTTCAAAGACACCTTCTCCCACCCAAATTTCACCATTCACTTCGTCGGTCTATGGGACACGGTTTCTTCCGTAGGCTGGGTCAGTGAACCCCTCGAGCTCTTGCACGTGGCCACCAACTCCACAGTGTGTATCGGCCGGCATGCCATCTCCATTGACGAGCGCCGCTGCTTTTTCCAGGACAATCTCTGGGGTGAACCCGAAGCCCACCAAGACATTCTTCAGGTCTGGTTTCCCGGCGTCCACTCTGACGTCGGTGGCAGCTACCTCAACGCTGAGAGCTATCTTTCCAACGAGTCACTCAAATGGCTCCTGAACGAAGCCGAGAGTGCCGGTCTGCGCCTTGACCCGGAGCGCAGAAAAATGATTCTTGGCCTTTCCTTCGAAGGCAAACACGCCGCAGCCAGCCTCTATAGCCCGCCTCCCCTGCCCACCTGCGACAAGATTGCGCACGAATCGCTTCACGGCCCCTGGTGGCTGCTCGAGATTCTTCCGCACCGCTTCTACAACAAGGACCTCGGCAAACAGGTTCGCCGCATCCCGTTCGGAGCCCACCGTACCCTTCCCGACAACGCCATCGTGCATCCCGCGGCGGTGGAACGGATGGACAATCCCAGTTACAGATACGCCCCTCCCAATCTCCCCCGGGTAAAGCTCCAGCAGATTGAAAAGCCCCAACCCGGCGAAAACCCAAGCGTCAAGGGAATGTATCGCTACGTCAAGAACCCGCAACCCTTGGGCCAGGCGGACACGACTATCCATTTCGCCAAGGCCGCCATTGCAACTTTTGCCCTGATCGGCAGCAGTATTCTGCTGTCTCGCAAAAGGCCTTAGCCGCTGAAAACCAGTCCAAACGACCCTCCGGCCAGCGCCAGACCGCCCTCCGTGCATCCAACGCCCTAAGCCTCGGTCGAGTTGCGCCAGCATTCCGCACGTTACGCTGCGCTCCCCGGGAAATACACCACGGTTCCTACGGAGTTCTCGAGGATGCAACGGTCCAAGCTCTGGCCTCTTCGGGCCTTTTACTTCCTGGCTACAGTTCAACTGGCCTGGTGCTATTTCTGGCTAACCCGCCCCTACGTCAACACCTTTCTCTATGAGCACGGCGGGGAGCGTATGCCCTTTCAGGGCCGCTGCCTTATGATGCTCCCCCTGCGCCTGGCCCACTCCAGCTCCGCCCTCCGCCTCGCCGGCAAGCTCTTCGCCATCTCCCATTTCTGGTTTCCCCGCCCCGTGCAGCCGGAAGTTCTCGTGCAGGCGGTCATCAACGTGGCCTGCCTCACGGTCACCGGCATTCTCACCACCCGCATCTACCAGGGCAGTTCCCGCCAGAGACTCCTCACTCCCTTCATCTACCCGCTCATCCTGGTTACCTTCGCCGCAACCTACATCCTCCACACCGTCCAGAACTTCCGCTTTACCTACGACCTCCCGAGCCTCGCTTTCTTCAGCACAGCCTTCTACCTCATCTACTTCCGCCGTCACTGGGCCTGGTTCGTCGCGCTCTTCATTGTCGCCACCATCAATCGCGAAACCACCCTCCTCCTGCTTCCCCTCTACCTTATCGATCATGCCTTCGAGAACGGCCGAGTCCGCCTCAATCGCCTACTGAACACAAGGGCGCTCGCCGTCGTAGTGCCCCTTGCTCTCTACTGGATCGGCTGGGAAATCTTCATCCGTCACCACTTCGCCGCCAATCGCTCCGAGTTTTACGCCCGCCTGAACTGGAACGTGAAATCTCTCCTGCTCCCGCACGCCTGGCCCCAACTCCTCTCCACCTGCGGCTACCTCCTGCCCTTCGTCCTGGTCATGCGCAAACGCCTGCCTAACCCCCGCCTCCGCGCCTGGCTCTGGCTGGTTCCCATCTGGGTTATTTTCATGTTCAGCTACGGCATCCTCATCGAAACCCGTGTCTTCGGTGAGCTCATCCCGCTCGTCGTGTGTGCGAGTGCCCTCATTGTCGAAGACCTCCTCCTGGCCCGCATCCGCAACGCCCGCAACACCGCCGCCCTGGCCATCCACGAGCAAACTCCTTCGAAACTGCGCGAAGCCGCTTAAGACCGCAGGAACGCAAAAATGCCCGAACCAGGAGTCCGGGCACTTTTCTCTGATCCCATCTACTTCGGCAAAGGCACCGACCCCCGCACCGAAAACTCCGCCGCACTCTTCTGCTGCGTCTCCCCCGGTTGCGCCGATCCCACGCTCAGCCGGTAGCGTCCCGCCAACACCGCACGATCCCCCTTCTCGTCCACACTCGAAATCGCTCTTGGCTCCATCGTCAACATCACATCCCGGCTCTCCCCAGGCTCCAGCCGCACCCGCTGAAAGCCCGCCAGCGAGTGAATCGGCCCTTCCTTCTGCGGCGTCTTCACATACGCCTCGACGACCTCATCCCCCGCCATCGAACCCGTATTCCGCACATTCACCGTGGCGGTCACCGGATCCCCCGCCTTCACCTCACGCTCCACCTTCAACGGACCATACGCGAATTTCGTATAGCTCAGCCCGTACCCAAAACCCCACAACGGCGTCCCCGTGTAGTACCGGTAAGTCCGGTTCTTCATCGCATAATTCGTAAATTCCGGCAGATCCTGCGTACTCGCATAAAACGTCACAGGCAAACGCCCTGCCGGATTGCTCTCCCCCGCCAAAGTCTTCGCCACCGCCGTACCGCCCGCAACCCCCGGATACCACGCCTGCATCACCGCGCCGGCCTTCTCATTAGCCAACCGCAACGCCACCGCGCTTCCGCTTAGATTCACCACGACCATAGGCTTCCCCACAGCAGCCAACGCCTCCAGCATATGCACCTGCGCCGCCGGCAAATCAACGCTCGTCCGATCACCCCCGGCAAAGCCCTCGATCTTCACCGGCATCTCCTCACCCTCCAACTGCGGCGACAACCCGGTAAACGCAACCACAACATCCGCATCCTTCGCCGCCGCGACAGCTTCCGCCAACTGCGCATCCGGCGGCGCAGCCCAGCTTAACGTCACACCGCCGCCTGACTTATCTCCCGCATGGCTGTACTCCAAAACGAAGCTATGCGCCTCCGTGTCATTCAGCGTCACGCTTACCTTGGCAGCCTTGATCCCCGTCATCACCGGTGGCGCCGTAGCGTTCGCCCCTGTCCCCAGCTTGAAGTTCCCCATATCCGGATGCCCCTCACCACTCAGGCTTCCCTCCCCCAAAACCTTGCCGTCCACCACCAGCCGGTAGCCCTCTTTGGGGGAATACGGAAATGCCTCCCCAGGGCTCACTGTCAGCTGATACGTCCCCGCCACCGGTGCACGAAACGTCCCTGAAAACCGCACCGAATAGTCCTGCGTCTTCAACTCCGGCACGGGCTCCAGATCTTTCCAATCGAACTGAATCGTCGGCTCCGTCCGTACGGCGACCGGCACACCGGTTAAATCCGGAGTCGCAAAAAATTCAGCCTTCAATCCGTTCCCAAACACAGTGCGCGGCACCGGCACCACAAAGCCCTCCGCCAGATTCGCCCCCTGCGCATACCGCACCGTAGCCCCTGCAAACTGGTCCTTTATTCCATCCAGCGGCGTCACCGGATGCAGCGGCTCGCCGTTATAGTTCCCCTCCAGCGACACCAGGAGATCCGCCGTAGGCCCCACGACCGCAATCGTCCCCACACCCGGCTGCAATGGCAATACCCCGGTGTTCTTCAGCAACACCATCGACTCCTCCGCCGCCTTTAACGCGATCGCTCGATGCGACTCCGAAGCAATCTCCGTCTCCGGCACATGCTCCATCGTCGACGACCCCGCCGGATCGAACATCCCCAACTGCATCCGCGCCGTAAAGAGTCGTTCCGCCGCCCGCGTTACAACATCCTCCGTCACCAGTCCCTGCTGCACAGCCTTTCCCAACGTATTAAACCCAGGCGCCCAGATGCTGCACGACAGATCCGTCCCCGCCTTCACCGAGATCGCCGCCGCATGGGTAATATCCGGCGCATCATGGTGTCCGTTGGTCACGTCCATGATGGCCGCGCAATCACTCACCACGAAACCCTTAAAACCCCACGCATCGCGCAAATGGTCCTTCAGCAACATCGTGTTCGCACATGCTGAGTGGTCATCGATCGCGTTATACGCGCACATCACCGACTTCACATGACCATCCACGACCGTCTTGCGAAACGCCGGCAGATACGTCTCTTCCAGATCCCTGTTACTCACCACCGCGTCAAACGTATGCCGCTGCGACTCCGGCCCCGAGTGCACTGCAAAATGCTTGCTCGTCGCCACCGCTTTCGGGTGCTCCGGATCAGGCCCCTGCACACCCTGAATAAACGCCGTACCCATGGTCCCTGTCAGGAACGGATCCTCGCCGTACGTCTCCTGCCCGCGACCCCAGCGCGGATCCCGAAAGATATTGATATTCGGCGACCAGTACGTCAGCCCATAAAAAATCCGGTGATTATTCTCCCGCTGCGCCTGATCGAACTTCGCCCGCCCCTCGATCGCGATTACATCCCCCATCTCGTGCACAATCGCCGGATCCCACGTCGCCCCCATCCCGATCGCCTGCGGAAACACCGTCGCATACCCCGCACGCGCCACCCCATGCAGCGCCTCACTCCAGGTCTGATAGCTCGGCACACCGAGCCGCGGAATTGCCACCGCCCAGTCCTCCAGTTGCGACGCCTTCTCCTCCAGCGTCATGCGGCTCACCAGATCATGCGCCCGCTCCGCCGCAGGCAAACCCGGGTCGGTATAGGCAGGGCGATCAGTGGAGACAGTCTGTCCCGCAGCATAAGACACAACACACAACGCAGCACACGAGGCAAAAGCAATACGGGTCATCAAAGGGGCAGCTCCGGTTAGTTTGGCAGCCCTATAAGAACGGATTCCCGGCACAAAAGGCAAGCGGGAAACGCCGCCCAGCGCCGTTCTCCCGCTCATCATCCCACTCTCTCGCCACTTTTTGGCGCACATCGAAACAAATGGCTCAGAGTTGCGAGCGCAAAGACATCTGGAATTCCCCGCGTCACACTCAATCCGCCCGGCGTACCAGGCGCGACAGGTAAAGGCAAACGAAAGATCATCCGCGGACGCTTGCTTCATGCAGTATCAGGAAAAGCTCCCGAAATCCTCTCATCCAGAGTCGCAAGAAGGACGCCACGCACGCGAGCAAGCTGCAGAAGATGCCTCTCTGTGACTTGCTGAGGGGCCTTCACCCAAGCGGGCAATTGTGCGATACCCCAGGGTCCGCGAGGACGCCCTCCGAAAGCATGCCTGCCTGTCGTAACCGGACCAGGACTGTCCGCGCCTGCGCCACACTTACGTCATAAGCTCCGGCTTGCGCCAGCAATCTCAAAACACACCATTCAGTAATAAACATATAGCGATTGGAGGAATCACGCGTCCGCATGCATAAGACAATCCTGCTTCAACAGCTATCTGACACCAGGGTGGTAGCGCCTCCGTGCACAACCGATGCCCACACTGACAAACCAAAGTAACGGCCTCTCTCTCACGGTCGTCCTCTATACTTCTCGGCAACGTCATGCCCCGATCCGTTCCCAAACAGGGCCGGCCGGTCAGCCTCAAGATGCTCGCCGAGCACCTCGACCTGAGCCCCGCCACGGTCTCCTTCGTCCTCAACAACGCACCCAACCGCTCCATCCCTGAAGCCACCCGCGAGCGCGTCCGCGCGGCCGCCCGCGAATTCAACTATCAGCCCTCCATGGTCGCCCGCCTTCTTCAGGGCAAGCGCTCCCAGACCATCGGCATCCTCTTACCCGAGCTCGGCGACGGCTACCACTCCCAGGTGCTCTCCGGCGCAGCCGATGTCCTCATGCGCGAGGGCTACTTCTTTTTCACCGCCCACCATCGCCATCGCAAAGACCTCGTCGACGAGTACCCCCGTCTCCTCGAACAGCGCGGCGTGGAGGGCATTCTCGCCATCGACACTCACATCGAAGCTGCCGGCCCCGTCCCCACCGTCACCGTCGCCGGCCACAAAGTTTTTCCCGCCGTCAGCAACATCGTCCTCGACCACGACCGCGCCGCCGAACTCGCCCTCGGCTATCTGGTCCGCGAAGGCCACCGCAAAATTGTCTTCATGCGTGGCCCGGAAATCAGCTCCGACACGGGCAGCCGTTGGCGATCCACGGTCCGCATGGCCCGCCTACTGAAAATTCCCATGCCGGAAAGCCACACCATCCGCCTCGAAGGTACGCTCAACAACCCACAACTCGGCTATCCCAGCGTGCAGCAACTGCTCATGCACCACCGCGACTTCACGGCCCTTGTCTGCTTCAACGACACCTCCGCCATCGGCGCTATCCGCGCCCTGCATGATGGCGGTCTCGAGGTCCCCACCGACGTCTCCGTGATCGGCTTCGACGACGTTACCGTCGCTTCCTACTTTGTCCCCAGCCTCACCACCATTCGGCAGCCGCTGGGGCAAATGGGCGCAACCGCTGCCACGCTGCTGCTCAAGAAACTTCGCGGCGAACACACCGAAAGCCTTGTCAAGATCGAACCTGAACTCATCCTTCGCGAGTCCACCAGTCGTCTGGCCGTAACCAAGCAGCCCAGATCCGCCAGGCCCAGGCTGCGCCGAGCCGCCACCCCTCCGCAAGAATCATCTTCCTGATCCGCCATAGCAGGCTCGGGGCGATTCGCCTTTTGTCCAGCACGCATGGCAGGATGATGGGCGGACTGATTTCCGCACAATGGAGGAACCCTGCACATGGGTCTGGGCACGCGCAACACCTTTCCGGGCATCTTGCCTTCCAATTTCCTGAGGTTTCCTGGTAAATACCTGCCGTCCTTCCTCTTCTCCGCGACCGTTGTCTTCACAGCCGCACTGCATGCCCAGGCGCCCCACCCGCTAACCCCCGCCGAGCAGCAGCACATCGACGAGATCATCCACAAAATGACCGTCGAAGAAAAAATCGATTACATCGGCGGCACCGGCTTCGCCGTCCGCGCCATGCCTAGGCTCCAACTGCCCGCGCTCGAAATGTCCGACGGTCCCTACGGCGTTCGCTCCAACTCCGGCCTGCCCTCGACCACCTACTCGGAAGGCATCGGCCTCGCCGCCAGTTGGGACCGCACCCTCGCCGGAGCCGTCGGTGCCGGCATTGGCCGCGACGCACGTGCCCGCGGCGTCAACTACATGCTCGGCCCAGGCACCAATATCTACCGCTCCCCCCGCAACGGCCGCAACTTCGAGTATTTTGGCGAAGATCCCTACCTCGCTGGCGAAATGGATATTGGCTACATCACCGGCATGCAACAGGAAGGCGTCAGCGCCACCGTCAAGCACTACGCCGGCAACAACTCCGAATACCTCCGCCACGATTCAGACTCGATCATCGATGAGCGCACCTTGCACGAAATCTACCTCGTTCCCTTCGAAGCCGCTGTCAAAAAGGGCCAGGTGGGCGCCGTCATGGATAGCTACAATCTCCTCAACGGCCAGCACGCGACCCAGAACACCATCCTCAATATCGACATCATGCGCCATGACTGGCACTTCCCCGGCACACTGATGTCCGATTGGGACGCCACCTATGACGGCGTAGCCGCAGCCAACGGCGGGCTCGACATCGAAATGCCCAACGGCAAATTCATGAACCGCAAGAACCTCCTTCCCGCGGTCCAATCCGGCAAGGTCACCGAAGCCACCCTCGACGAGAAAATTCGCCACATCCTCACCACCGCCGAAATGTTCGGCTGGCTTGATCGCCCTCAACGCGACCCCGCCATCTCCCTCTACGACACCCAGAACAACGCCATCGCCCTGCAATCCGCCCGCGAATCCCTCACCCTGCTCAAAAACCAGGGCAATCTCCTCCCCTTGAACAAGCAGGGTGTCCGCACGATCCTCGTCGTCGGGCCCAACGCCTACCCCGGCACCGCTGTTGGCGGCGGCAGTGCTGGGGTGGTCCCCTTCCACCAGGTCAGCTTGCTGGAGGGCATCTCCACCGTGGCTCCCAATGTAAAGGTCCTCTACGACTCCGGGATCCCCACGCTCAGTGAGCTCGCCGGACGTACTGAATTCACCACCGCCGAAACTGGCGGCAAGCCCGGCCTCACTGAAGAACTCTTCGGCAACCAGAACCTCACGGGGTCCTCGGTAAAGCAAACCAATCCACGCCACATCAACGAAGCCGGCGTAGGCTGGGACGCCATCTCCGGCAGCCTCGACGACTTGATGGCCCTCTTCGATAAACCTCCCGCCACCCTTTCCCACCGCTACACCGGCTATTTCACCGCCAGGCAGGCTGCGGATTACCTCGTCGCGCTCGCCGGCGGCGGCGAAGGCAATGGCAACCGCGTCATCATTGACGACCACCTTGTCATCGATAACTGGAAATACCTCCGCGCTTTTGAGCCGCACCTCATCCTTCCCCTCACCGCCGGCACTCACAAAATCGTCGTCGAATCCTGGCAAAAGGGCCTCATCGGCGGACGCCTTCGGCTGGCCATCGTTCCCGAGGAGAGCGTGGTCACCCAGCACGCCAAGGATCTCGCCGCCCATGCCGACGCTGTCGTCATCGCCGCAGGCTTCTACAACAACCGCGACATCAACTCCGAAAGCGAAGGCGGCGACCGCACCTTTGACCTTCCCTTCGGTCAGGACGCCCTGATTCGCACCATGACCGGCACCAACCCCAAGACCATCGTCGCGATCACCTCCGGGGGAGCCGTCGACGCTGCCCCCTGGATCGACCGGACCCCCGCCCTCATCGAAGCCTGGTATGGCGGTCAGGCCGGCGGCCGCGCGTTGGCCGAGGTCCTCTTCGGCGATCAGGATCCCGCCGGCCACCTCCCCATCACCTGGGAGCGTCGCGCCGAAGACAATCCGACCTTCAACAACTACTACCCGCAAGATGACGGCATCGAGGTCCAATACAAAGAGGGCATCTTCGTCGGCTATCGCGGCTACGAGAAAGATGGCACCAAACCCCTCTTTCCCTTCGGCTACGGCCTCTCCTATACCGCCTTTTCCTTCACGAACCTGAAAGTGAAGCCCGGTTCCGGTTCTGATCTCGCCGTGGCCGACTTCGACGTAACCAACACAGGCAAGCGCCCCGGGGCCACCGCCGCCCAGGTTTACATCTCAGAACCGGACGCGAAAGAACCCCGCCCCGCCCACGAGCTCAAGGGCTTTGAGCGCGTCGAGTTGAACCCCGGCCAGACACGACACGTCTCCATTCCCTTGGACGCCCGTGCCTTTGCCTGGTACAACCCCCAGTCCCACGCATGGACGATAGACCCCGGTCATTTCACAGTGTCTGCCGGTGATGCCGTTGACTCACTTCCCCTCACCGGCACAATCGACATCAGCGCCGGGAAGGCAAAGGCAGCCAACCTCTCCCGTTAGAACAAAGCCGCATCTTCATCTTTGAAGCCCCATTTGCTGCACCTGGCGAGTGGGGCTTCTTTGTCCCTGGCGGACCATCGTGCCATTTTGTTGTACGGCTGGAAGTTGCCTGTGCTTAAATGACGGTGACACGGCACATAGAAAGGTTACTGAATTCACCTTTAAGGTAACCACTTTTCGTAAGTGACGTAAGCCTTCCGGTGAATCTTTAGTAACTTGGGCCCTTTTGCGGAGATACTCCAGGGCTACTCTGGAGACGGCAGAAGACGACGATAGGCGACATTCAAGGGTCCTCTCTCTTATCGCTGTACTTTGGTGTGATCCTTTTGCCAGAACGTCTGTGGACCCGCAGAAATCTGATTGCTTCGGCAGCACGTTCCCGTTAAGTGCGTTTGCAAGACAACCCCTCCAGGTTGGTTCTTTAGTCGACATGAACCCTGGTCCGGTGAGTACGATCTTCAGGAGCAAACTATGCAAGGCCACATTCAGACGACCTCGGCTTCACCTTTCATCGTGCAACGTCCCCTGAACAGCGCCGCGACCCGCCGGCCGGAGAACTTTTACCTACCCCGAGATGTAAGCAGCCGGTTCGGTGTACGCCTACGCGAGTTGCGCCGCGAGCGCACCATGACCCAGTTGCGCATGGCCGTAGAATTCGGCATCGATCGCACCTTCATCTCCGACGTTGAGCGAGGTCGTAAGTCGATCTC
Organism: uncultured Acidobacteriaceae bacterium; assembly: GCA_964249715.1. Classification (GTDB taxonomy): domain Bacteria; phylum Acidobacteriota; class Terriglobia; order Terriglobales; family Acidobacteriaceae; genus Granulicella. The sequence goes on along the minus strand of CAXUDN010000013.1, from coordinate 27,156 downwards.
TTTACCCATGCTGGAAGTTCTGGCTCTCGGTTTCAATCTCAGCCTGTCCGAACTTCTTCGCGACATCTAGAGTGAAACGCAGCTACACTGCTACCACTTGAAAGGGTTTTCTGGTCTGCGCTTCAGCTTCCCCGGAACTCGGTTTGCGCCATCGTGTCGGCTATAGGCGGAATCCTCCCGGTTCGGCGCTCCGCTTGCCATCCTAGTTTGAAAAGCTTTCGTTGTGCATGTAGGTCCTGGAGGAAGTTGATGAAAGTACGCGCATTAATGTCGTTGTTGAGCGTTTTTCTTGTGCCTGCAGCCTGGGCTGCTCACGTTCCCGCCGACGGTGGGCCAACCACGGAACCGGAGCAGTTTCAGGTCGCCCAGAAAACCGAAGTTCCCAACACCACCCTGCAGCCCGGAAACTATTCCATCCGGGTGCTCGATCATTTGCGCGATCGCGTCATTCTTCAGGTCTCCGGCAAGGGCAACCACGTCGAGTCCACCTTCATTGCCATTCCCGCATCCACGATGGCCAACGCTCCTGTCGGTCCTATCTCATACAGCTCCGGCCCTAAAGGACAGGCAGCCATGAAGGGCTTTTCCTTCCCCGGCGGCCTTGCCGTTGAGTTCGTCTATCCGAAGAACGACGCCGTTTCCATCGCGAAGGCCAACGACACGCGCGTGATGGCCATCGACCCCGCTTCCGAAAACCGTGTTCCCGCTCCGAACCTCACCCAGAACGACATGCAAATGATCACGCTCTGGATGCTGGAGCCATCGCGGGTGGGCCCGAACGAAGCCAAGGCGTCCGGAATCTCCGCTACCAAGTACCAGGCCCCCGTCCCGGCAGCCACTGCCCCCGTTCAAACAGCGCAGGCTCAGCCGGCCCCAACACCTGGCCCTGCTCCGGCCAGCACCTACGCCTCTGCTTCGACCCCACCTTCCCAACCCGCCCCCCAACCCCGCCGCGCAACCCGCCGGCAGGCTCCAGTGCAGGTGGCGCAGAACGATGTTCCACCCTCCCCAGCACCGGCAACGCACACACGTCCAGCCAGTGTGAAAGCTCTCCCTCACACGGCGAGTTTCCTTCCCCTCCTCTGGCTGGCTGCTCTTGGCTCCCTTGTGCTGGGCAGTTCGCTAAGCCTCCGTCGCCTTGCGTCTAACTCCTAAAAGGGGTTCGCCGCATGCGTAAGTCGATTATTTCCTTGGAGGTCTGCGCCTGGTGTGCAGGCCTCCTTTGTCTTGCCGGCCTCTTCGCCATCCATCGCGAGGCCAGCCGGACCCAGGAAGCTGCACAACAGATCCGCCCGGTCCTCGCGGCCAGCCGGACGCAGACGGACCCTCAAAACAACCCCGAGCAGGACCTCTCTACCTTCAACGGCGTCATTGGCCGCCTCGAAGTCCCTGAATTAGGCCTTCAGGTCCCCATCTTGAATGACTACGACCCAGACTCCCTTCGTCGCGGTGTAGGCCGTATAAAGGGAACAGGAACTCCCGGCGGCCTCGGCAACCTGGTGCTTGCCGGCCACCGCGATACCTACTTCCGCCCTCTCCGCCGCGTACGTTCTGGCATGATCATGCGCGTGGTCACCCCGGGCGGAACCTACGACTACGTGGTCGACTCCACATCCATCGTTCTACCCAGCAATATCGATGTGCTCGACATTGGCGATCGCCCTGAGATGACCTTGATCACCTGCTACCCCTTCGACTACATCGGGGCAGCCCCGAAGCGCTTTATCGTACGAAGCCATCTCGTCTCCGTCGCAGGAGAAGCGCCTTAAGCGGCAAACTACACAAACGCCTTCTCACGAACGTAGCCTTTGCCCCCGATTCGAAACTCAATCACGATAGCTGGACGCTTGGCTTCCCTGCCCCGAACGCCCGGGAGGCGTAGCCCGATAACATCGCAGGGCTACACCTCCTGTATGACAAATCGCGGGCTGACCTTTGGCTCACGCCGCGGCTGTGGCCACCTCAAGCTGCTGGATCCGCACCCGCATCAGCGACTGCAGCCGGTGCAGCACATTCATCGTGATTCGCGGCGCATTCTCTTCCGAAACACGCGTCAGGTACAGCGTGCTGTCCTCCCCAAGCTGCAGTTTGATCCCAAAGCTGGCATCCCCGCGCTTGCATTCGAAGAACTGCTCCCGGTACATCTGGCCGCGAATCTCGAGTTCCGCAGACATGAAGTGAAGATCACGGCATGCCGTCCGAAGAACCTCCCAGCAGGCGTCAAGCGAATCCGCCGTCTGCAATGCCAGGTAGAAATCCTCCACGTAGATCGTTCCACGAACCGCGCTGCGGAACGAACGGAAGTTCAGCATCTCGCGAGCAACGGCAATGAATTCCGTGTACCCCAGCCGACTGATGCCAAGCACAATCAGAATCAGCAGCAGAGCAAGAAACGGCAATGCCTTGTTGCTGACCGTCGCCAATACGGCCAGCGAAGCAAACGCACAGCAGACGCCGTACAGAATCAAAGCAGTATGCCTGGTGGAAAAACCCAGGTCCTGTACGCGGTGATGAATGTGCTTGCGGTCGCCTTGCAGGATCGGCACGTTCCGTAGAAAGCGACGGCCAATCGCCAGGCCCACATCGGTCAGCGGCAGCGCAAGCGCCATCAGCGGAGCTGCCAGACCCACCACACTCTGCGCGTGCTGCGACCACACCAGCCCAAAGCACCCCAGCAGAAAACCTATGGTCAAACTGCCGCAATCGCCCAGAAAGACTGTCGCAGGACTGAAGTTATAGCGCAAAAACGCCAGCAGCGCTCCAGCCAGCGGCGCCGTCACCAGGGCCAGGCCGTATTGGCCGTACATGATCGCCACACCCAGCACGGTAAGCGTTGCAAGCAGGCTGACGCCCGTTGCCAACCCGTCCATGCCGTCGATCAGGTTCACCGCATTGGTGCAGCAGATTAGCCAGAGAACGCTGAATATGATGCACACCACCGGCGGCAGATGGTGCAAGTTGAGGCGAACACCCAGACTCACGGCCAGGGAAGCCGCAATCACCTGACCGGCAAGCTTCTGCACCGGCCGCAGTGTCAGAATGTCGTCCAGAAACCCGACCAGGAACATCACACCGGCCGCGGGCAAAACACCCGTCAGAACCTGGTCATGCTGAATGTAGACCTTGCGCCCGTGGACGAAGTAAAGAAACAGAAAGGTGATCGCGCAGGAAAACACGATCGGCAGGCCACCCATGCGGGGCACGGCCCGCTTGTGCGCCTTTCGTCCGCCGTCAGGCAAATCCACCAGACCTCGTCGGATGAAGGCATCCCGCAGCACCGGTGTAAGAGCAAAGCACAACAGGAACGAGACAATTCCCAAAGCTAGAAGAACGTACATGACGGGCCTCTCTTTGGCTTTCGCGCAAAAAGTCAGTTAACGAGCGGTCGAACATGCTCAAGAGACGCTAGCTCCGCCTCCGCCCGGGTCTTTTGCCCGGTACGGGGTGCGGCGCCGAGGATGTCGCCAATCCGGTCGACACTTTGTGGCAGATCATAGAACGTAAGCAGTGCCTGGCGGGCGCGCTGACCGGCATCTGTCACCAAATGCCGGTTCTCCACCAGAAATGTCAGAAGCTGGGTCACACCTTCGACATCGCCACACTCAAAATGCCATCCGCAACCGTGCCGGCGGATGATCCGTGCCGGTGTTGCAGCTTCTGGCCCTATGAATAAAAGGGCCCGGCCCGCAGCCAGAATGCCGTACACCTTACTTGGCACAACCGAGCCGCAAGCACTTTCCTGCTGAGTCACCAGACCGATGTCGCCGGCAGCAAGACCCTCACTCAACTTGTCACGATCCACAAAGGGCCGCATCTCGACCGAGTGAATGCGATTTGCTTCACAGAATTGCGTCAGCGCCTTGCGCCTGCCACCCGTTCCCACAAACAGAAAACGGAAGCGGTCGTCGTCGCGCAAGGCCCCGATCGTGCCCAGAAGCGTTTCCAGATCGTGCGCTAGACCCAGGTTTCCCGAATAGAGCAGCACAAGCTCGTTGGGGTTGCCAGGACGAGGCATCGGCGTGATGCTCGTGCTATTCGCCCAGTGCTCCGCCACAAAAACCTTCTCCGGCGCTACCCCGCGGCGCACCAGACGGTCGCGCATGCACTCACCCAACACAATGATTCCGTCGGCGCGGCGGCGCGAGAAGTCCGCCAACGCCCCTGTAATCCGGTGCAGCAGGCCGCCCTTCCGTATATGCGCCAGGTCGACCGCAATGTCCGGGTAAACGTCCTGCTCCCAGATATAGTGCCGCGAGCCGCGCACCAGCTGGATGCACGTACCCAGCAGCGAGATCAACGGCGGCGTCGTCATCGAGACCACCACGTCCGGCCTGCGCAGCGTGAGACCGCGCACGAACGCCGTCGCATAAAAGGACAGGTAAGAAATCATACGGCCCAGCTTGCCGCGCGTAAAGGGCATGGCCCTTACACGATGTACCGTCGCCCGCGGCGCCACGGAACCCGCAGCCGCCGCGTAGCCGCCACTATCGCCGCACAGCACCTCGATCTCTTCGCCCCGCGCCGCCAGCCCGACCACAAGGTCCGTCAACTGCTGACTGGTCGCCGATGAATCCGGCCAGAAAAACTGATTAATAAACAACATGCGCATCAACGCACCTCCGCGTGTGCAGCCGGCTGCACCGACCGGATCTTGCGCGTCTTCACAAAGCGGGCAGGGTTACCCGCATAAATCTGAAAGTCAGGCACACTGCCCGAAATTACCGACCCAGCCGCCGCCACCGCGTAGCAACCCAGCACACTGCCTGGCGTCAGCACGCTCTTCGCACCAGCCCACGACCCCTCACACAGCTGGATCGGCGCAATGATCAGACCAAAACCAGGCTCGCTCCAGTCATGGTTGCCCGTGCACAGATACGCGCCCTGGGACACACAGCACTGCGTTCCAATCCGCACTGTCGTCAGATTGTCGATCCAAACGCCCTCGCCAATCCAGCAGTGATCGCCCACTTCCAGATGCCACGGATACTTCACCTGTACCCCTGGCTTGATCACCACACCCTCCCCCACACGCGCGCCAAACAACCGCAGCAACCGCGCACGCTGCGTGTAGCTAAGCCACCCCGACGCAAACACAGGCTGCGCAACCAGCATCCACAAAGCGCGCTTGGCCGCGGAGCCGCCGGGCTTATACCAGGAGTTGTCATACTGCTCAAGATGCACCAGGCTCATCGCGCACCTCCCATCAGAAGCTCCACATTGCGGGGCCGCACGCCATCGAGCACAAAGCTGTACATCTCCGCCATTTGCCGTGTCACCTGTGCCGGACTGTACCGCGACCCAATCAGACGAGCGCCGTTCCGTCCCTTAGCCCCATTCTCCTCGGTAGGCCGCTCCAGGAATCCGCCTAAAGACGACGTCAGCGCGTCTGCATTCACTTCAATCTCCCACCCGGCGTCATATTCCGTGATTTCCGGCATGTTGCAGGCCCGCGTCGCAATCACCGGCAGGCCCGCTCCCATGGCCTCTAGAAGGGCCATGCTCAAGCCTTCCGAATACGAAGGCAGCACATAACAATCCGAAGCCGCCAGGGCACTCCATTTCATCGCACCGGCAAGCATCCCCGTGAAAGTGACCTGCGCGCCAACCCCCAGGCGCGAGGCCTCACTCCGAAGCTTCGCCTGCATGCCATCGGCATCCGGGCCTGCGATCACAAGCTGGGCGTCAGGATTCTTCGGACCCAAGCGCGCCCAAGCCTCTATCAGCAGATCCAACCCCTTCTTCGGATGAAGCCGCGAAAGAAAGAGCACCAGCCGTTTTCCGCGCAACGCGGGGAATTGCTCCAAAAACATCTCCGGGTCCAACCGATTCGGCACCGGCACCGCATTGGGGATCACGGCAATAGGACAGTTCGCCCCAAACTCCCGATACTGCCACGCCTCCGCCTCCGTCAATGCATGAAGGCACGCCGCAACCGCAACATTCTCACGTTCAATCAGCGTGGCATAAACCCGCTTCTTCAACGCCTTCTCCGCCAGCGCCCACGGTTCCAACATGCCATGCGCGGAAAGCACATAGGGCTTACCTGTCTTCCGCGCAGCACGGCAAGCAATCGCCGTACCCTGTTCCCAAAGGCCGTGAATGTGCAGCGCTTCTGCCCGCCGCACCTCCTCCGTAAACTCAGCCGCAAGCCCGCCCCGCAGCATCCAGGCAGCCCGCGATGCCGGCCAAAAGGAGACTTGCTCCTCCCGCATCGACTCGGGCCGGTAGCGTTCCTCAGCATTGCAGAAGGCCGCCATGCGAGCGTCGATCGGATACTCCGCGCCCAACGAGACAGCCAACGCGGGCACAGCCGAGCTCAAGCCGCCATACCGCGGATCAGGGTGCGACATCACCTCCAGCCAGCGTCGCTTCGGTTGTGCACCGTCGCTTACCATGGCAAAATATCCTTCCGTTTCGGCCATTGCGGTCATCACGACGTCACCTCCTCAACTAGCCCGCTTGCGCCTTTGGTGCGCGCCGCCGCCACTCTCGCAATCGCCTCGCCGAAACCCTGCGGCGTAAAAGACCCAATGACTTCACCCGAACGCCGGCCCATCTCGGCACGCTCTTCCGCCGAAGCCCGGTCTACCCGCAACAGCAGCTGAGTCAGAGCCTCTCGATCCGCGGGGTCGAACGTGAACCCATTCACTCCCTCCCGCACCAAATCCGCCGCACACCCACAACGGTCGGAGACCAGCACCGGCAACTCCGCCGCCATCGCCTCATTCACCACTAGACCCCATGGCTCCCGTGTGCTGGGCAAGACAAAGCAGCCGGCATGGGCATACAAGGGCAACAACTCCCGCGACGTCTTCAGCCCGGGGAAGTGCACCTCGGCTCCATGGTCACTCTGTGCTGCCGCAACTTCCAGCCGTGCCCGCTCCGGCCCATCTCCACATAACACCAACGGCCAGCTTCCACCTTGCTCACGGTAAGCGCCCCAGCTCGCCATCAGTCCCGCAACGTTCTTCTCTTCCGCAAGCCGGCCAACATAGAGGAAGTACGGTGAGCGCACAGGAGGAGCGTCCGCAACGTCCGCACGGAGCGCGAGCGCCCCCTCGCGAAACATAGCGTTGTCCACCACGTCATAGCAACCCACGATCCGGTCCGCCGGAAATCCCAGCTGCCGCAGATAGGCCACATGCGCCCGCCCGCCGGTCACGGCCCATTGGAACAGTGCACGCAACGCCAAACGCTTCGGCAGCTCTTTCCACCATGACCGGCGGTGATCCGCCGCCGTGCTCTCGGTCATCAGCACGCTCGTACGGCCATGCACCCGCGCCCAAAGGGCCGCAGCTATAGCCGGCAGCGTGTAATACCCCGGCACCAGCACGACCTCTGGATTAAGCTCACTGAGCCTCCGCCAAAGCGCACGCGCCAGTTCGATCTTGTTCACCTCAAGCCAACTCGCCCCCGGCACCAGGGTCTCCACCGCGAGCCCGGCGGGTAACTCCTCACGAAACTTCAAGCCCTTATGCACGCCCACACCCCCCACAAGCTCGATGCCGACAACACCTCCGCGAAGCGAAGACGCTGCATCCAGCCCTCGGAAGCGCGCCACATGGTACGGGTACCAGTCAATCCAGATCACCGCTACGCGGCACCGCGAAGAGACTCTTAGCTCACCCATGCGGCACCCCCTGCAACGCCGCGATCGCGCGTGACCGGGGCGCATGAACCCTGCGCGCGTACGCCTCGGAGCGAGGCAGGAACAGCCGCCGACGCGACCGCGTCCGTACCCGCGCTTCGACGCGGCTGTAAGCGATCCAGCAAGGCACCGACAGCAGCAACGTACGGAAGATCACCGCTTCCATCGTCTGCATGACCAGGTAAATCGACAGTGCCGAAAGCACGATGTATTGGCAGGTCCATACCCCGCCCAGGGTCACCGCCTTGCGCCAGACCCGGCCATAGATCCAGCCCATCAACAGCATCAGGGCAACCGCCCACCACCACACCTCGACAAACAAATCCGCAATGATTCCCGGCGCCGATCCCGGCGCCCCACGCCATCCCAACGTATCGGCAATGCCCTCGCCTGTGCCCGCGTTGTGCAACAGTTCCGGCACCCCGAAGTCCTCGTATTTTGTCGGCCAGATGCTGCTCGGGATCGGTCGCACCATGATCTGCGCGAGGTAGCGCCGCATCCAGAAGTAGTGATCGCGCTGCTCTGTCGCCAGCACCGTACCGGAGCCGTAGATGAATTCATTGCCCGTATCGGCCTTCTCCACAATGTTCGATACATCCGTCTTCATGTGGAAGTCCGAGCCGATATACAGGTTCTGGCGGTTCGTCACCAGAAACAGCACCAGCCAACCCAAGGTGATGCCGCCCAGGCCAAACGTCACAATCGGCGGCCGCTTGCCGCGGTTGAAGTACCAACTCATCAGCAGCACAACAAACAGCGCAAAGGTCGGTCCACGCCTCCCCATAAACAGCGCACTCGTCGCCCACGGCACGCCGAACAGCACTCCCAGCGTCACCGCCCCGAGCCGCGTAAACCCCGAACTCAGGGAAGTGACCGCAAACATCACGCCCACCAGCAGCAGCAAACTGCCATCCCGGATATAGCCATTATCATCCCAGCCACCTGCATACGAGGTGCTGAAGGCCTGCCGGATTCCCCCCACGTTGTAAATGGAAATCAGCCAGCACATTAATCCCAGACCGCCTGCGATGGCGGAGGCCACCAGCATGCGCTTCGCCCCGCGCTCATTCAACCTGCGTTGTGCGAAGCGCGTCTTTCGAATCCGTACCCCAGCCCCCAGGCAACCCAGCACAAAGGCCGACACGCCGCAGATATTGAGGATCTGCACATGCTTCATCTGGTCTTCGTCAAAGAATTGCGCAAGTGCCCCGTGATGCAGCAGCTGGAGCGGCATCCAGCAGTACAGAAACGCCATCATCGGCCCGATAAACACGAGCGGATGGAAAACATCGCGGCTGCCGTCATACGCAATGACAGTACCGCCGATGGCGATCAGTCCGGCAAGGATCAGCAGAAGCTCAAACACGACGCAGCCTTCCCCCAATAAATCCCGTTGCCTTCAACCACAGGCTGCGCAGCGCAGACCGCGGCGGCAACCAGTCATGCCGCTTGCCCAGAAACCACAAGGTCCCTGCCGTTGCTAGAAACAGACCGGCCATGCCGGCGGTCGTCACTTCGCTGAGCGAAGGCGCCGCACTTCGCAGCAAGGCCAATCCGGAGCTCGTCGCGACTGCCAGCATCGCCGCCGCAAACAGCGGAATCATTCCTGCGGGCATATTGTCTTTGCGGTGCAGCACGGTCAGCACCAGCGTGGCCGAGACGACGTGCCCGACAAAATACACACCCATCGCCTCCCACGCATTGCCGCCCCGCACCAGCATCAGTGTGGCCGCGGCCGCTACAAACACCGCCCAGATCGTATTGATCACCGCCGTGGCGCGCAGCGAAACAATGGTCAGCCGCGCCGCGCAAGGCGCATTGCCCATGTGCGCCACCGCCGTCGCCAGCCCCAGCGCAATGGTTGTCCCTGCGCCCGCGTACCCGTTGCCGTACAGCAGCGCAAGCATCCACGGCACCACGGTCATTCCGGCCAGCGCCAGCAACGACGCCAGCCCAATCGACGCATAGCTGCACAACGCCATCACACGCTGCGGCGTCTGGCTCTGCTCATGCCGCGGGTCCGCCATTACCGCATAACTTCCTTCGGTCAGCAGCGTCGGCGCAAGCGCCACCAGGTTGCGCAACTGGCTCGCAATGGTCAGAAAGCTCACCTGCACCAGGCTTGCATCATTACGCGCCACAACCGCCGTCAGCCACCACCCCGAGATGTTGCTTCCAATCAGACTCGCCAACTGAATGCCGCCGAAAGCCCAGACCTCCCGCAACATCGGTCCCAGCGGCAGTGCGTGTACACCGTTTACCGGAAGCCGCAAACCCAGCTTGCGGCCCAGGGTGAGGCACACCACCACCGCCGCAATTGCCACCAGGCCCTGCGCCACCAGCATCGCTTTGGGATCCTGCCGGTGCGCCATCGCGGGCAGCAACGTCACCATGCCCAGGCCCACCAGCAGTGACAGCACCAGCAATGCACCCAGATGCCGCTGCCCTACAAAAAACCCGCGGGCGCATTCCAGAAGGATGATGCCCACCGACGAGATCGCCGCCCATCGCAACAGCCCCGTCATGCTCGACTTGCCGACAAGATGTGCGATCGGCGCCGCACCCAGCCACAACCCCACCGCCGCCAGCGCAGCCGAGAGCAGCGACACGATCATCAAAGCGCGCCGAAGCGTAGGGTACCCCGCAGATTCCCGAGGGTACTTGCCCGAAAACCGGGTCGCCGTCGCGCCAATCCCGCCGGCCGCATACATCGAAATCTGATTTGCCGTGCCGATCGCAAAAGAGTACGCGCCGAAAACACCCTTGCCGCCCAGCCGCGCCGCCAGGATGTTCGCCAGCAACCCTACCCCGCGCTCCACGGCCACGCTGATCCCCAGCGCGGACGTGCCGCCCACCAGGTGGCGCGTAACCTCTTTGCTCAGGGGCTGGTTTGCCCCTTCTGCAAGCGCTACTTCAGGGGACGGTGCTGCTACAGGAGGCCACGTCGACGTGTCCCCATCGGCGATAGGGGACACCTCCGGCGCTAGCTCCTCCTGTAGCTCGGTCAGGGTCGAGTTCATGCCGCCGTCGCTGCTTTCCCGGTCGGATTCTTGCGCTGGTAGCGGTAGTAATCCTTGTAGTAATTGGTCCAGCCTTCGCGCTGCGGATCGAAGTCGTTCAGGATCGTGCCGACCAGCGGAATGCCGTCGCGGTCGAACAGATCGCGTGCCATCGCAGCCGCATCCAGCGTCGTCGTCGACGCACGGAAAACCAGGATCACACCATCCGATTCGCGCGCAAGAATCCGGGTGTCCGCCATGTGCAGCGTGGGCGGCGTGTCGATCAGCACCATGTCATACTCGGCCGCCAACCGGTCCAGCAGCAACGGCAGCGCAGGCGAGTGAAGCAACTCCATCAATTCCTCATCGCCTTCGCCCGCGGAGATCACACTCACATTGGGGAGCTCGGTCTTGTGCACAAAAGCTGACAGGTTGACGGTCTTCAGATCGAACTCGCCCCGCAGGACATTGCGCAGCCCGGTTGCATTCTCCATCGCAAAGGCGTTGTGCAGATTCGGCTTGCGCAGGTCACCATCTACCAGCACAACCCGCATCTTCGATTTGCTCAGCGCCACGCCCAGGTTCGACGTCACAGTCGTCTTGCCCTCGCCTGCATTGGGGCTCGCCACCACATAGGTCCGCGATCCCTTCTTCGCCTCGGAGATCAGAATGGACAGCGTCGCATTGCGGTACGCCTCGGCGGCGAGCGAAAACTCGTCCTTCCAGTGTGCCAGCGGGGTAGTCTCCGTGGTGCCCGGCAGCAAGGCTCGCGGAGTTGTCGTAATGCCCGTGAGAGCAGCCGGCCCAAACGAGGGCGTGGCAAACTCGCGCAGCGCCGGAATCGTGCCCAGCTCATGCACATGCAGATACCGCTGCACGTCGCCCGGCTTGCGAAACACGTTCAACGTGCGCTCGCGGTAGAAGGCAAAGGCGGTTCCAAATAGCCCCCCAAGAAACAGCCCTACGGCCGCCGCCATGTTGCGGTTGGGCGCAAAGGGCTCCTTCGCCGCCAGTGCCGGATCCACCACGCGGATTGTTGCCGCCTGCATCGCCGAGGCGAACCCGGCCTCCTTGGCGCGCTGCAACAGGGTCTGGTACAGCTGCTGTTCGCTGTCCATCTCGCTCCGCAACAGGCTAACCTTGGCCGCACGCTGTAGATCGTTCGACACCTTGGCCATCTCGGCCGAGTACGTCACGTTCAGCAGGGCCTCGCGATGCCGCGCCGAAGCCAACTCATTATTTTGCCGCGTCAGGCTGGTTGCGTCCGCCATCCGCATGCCTTCTTCCGCCGTCCGGATCTGCGACTGCAGAATCTTCACCTTCGGATTTTCGTCAGTAAGTGTCGGCGTCAACTTGGCCAACTGGGCCCGCAGATCCGCCAACTGTCCCTCATACTGCCGGTGAGCCGGGCTGTCCAGAACCTCCGGCGTCGTTCCAGGCGCTGCCGTACGATCCATCCCCGATTCCGCCTCTTTGGCGATCCGGTCCGCCTGCGCCTTGACCAACTCGTCCTGCAACGCGCGCAAACGGCTCTCGCCCACATCGTTGTTGGGATTTAAGGCAAGCCCATTGCCGCCCAGCGCCGTATTCAAACGCGCCTCCGTGTCCTGGGCACGCACCTTGACGTCCGCAACCTGCTTGGTCAGCCACGCGCTGGTCTTCGACGCTTCCGAACTGCGCGCCAGCATGTCATTCTCGGTATACGTGTTTTCCAGTTCATTGCAGAAATGTGCCGCCAATTCCGGTGACCATGAGTCGCAGGTGGCCTCGACCAACCGGGTCACGCCCATTGGTTTCACCTTGACAGTCTTCGCCACCTCCTCCAGCGCCACGGCAAACGGAATCGGCTCGGGGTGGCCCAGATGCAGGGCCCGCTCGAGGCGCGAGAGCAGGTCGTTGCGCTCCACAAATGCTGGGTGCTCTTCCCCGGCAACCCGGGTCATCGTGTCATGCAACGTCGTCTGGCTGGACATCAGACGTATCTGCGTCTGCAAGTTTGTGTCCGCCTCCGCACCGCCGTCGCTGTTGGTCATGTTCACGTTATGCGCATTGAGGAAATCCCCATTGAGTTGCCGGAACTCCAGCGACGTTTTTGACTCGTAGACCGGCAGCGTCCGCATGCCGGCAAGCATGCTCACCAGCACACCCGCCAGCCCGCAGCCAAGGAGCGTCCACTTGTAGCGCCGAACAGTCTGGAGATACTCCTGAAGCAGGCCCGCGGTCTCCGCTTCCGGCTCGGTGTGGTGGTCCATCGGGTGCATCATCGACGCGGCAGCGAAGCTAGGTTCGTTGCCGAATTCGAGACGACGTGGAAATCGCTCTCTCATCCTGTCTCCTCATGCCCTGCAGAGCTTCACTGGAGCTGTGCGAGGCGTTCTTGTTCCGGCCGTCAGAACCGCCCGTTAGCGGTAGATCAAAATTCCGCTGCTGATACCAATGGCAGCCTCGATGGCGCGCTTCGATCCTGCTTTCAGGCCGCTGTGCGGCACATACAGGATGTCGTCGGCGTACATCTTCACGTCCGGGGCCTTGCCCGAAAAAATCTTGTCGACATTCACAGGGATCAACGTATGCTCGCCTTCCCCATTCGGGTTGGGGCGGAGAATCCGGGCGCTGCTCGATGCCGAGTCCGGTGCCAAGCCCTCAGCCAGGCTTACCGCTTCCGTCACCGACATCGTGCGGTGAGCCGAAAGTACGAACCCGCCCGCTTTCTTTACATTGCCCACGACATACACCAACTCACCCTTCGGTACAGAAACTACGTCGCCGGGGCGCATAAGGATGTTCTGGCTTGGATCTTTTAATTTGGTCAGGCTGTCCAGATAGATCGTCGCCGTCGTCTTGCCCGTCGTCGCGTCCGACGCAATCTGGCTGCCGTCGAGCTTGCCCCAGTTCGCCTCGCGCGTCACCAGAATGTCCGGGCCCGCATCCGGCTTCAATCCGCCTGAAAGCGAAATCACGTCCAGCAACCGCGTCGGGCCGACAAGCTGATGTATGCCGGGATTTGCCACCTCACCAATCACCGACACAGGACGGCTTTCCATCCCCGTCATGTTGATCGTGATATCCGGCACACTCACATATTTGCTCAACTTGGCCGTCAGCTCAGCATGTAACTGATCCACCGTGAGCCCGCCTGCTTGCACTCGCCCCACCAGCGGCAAATCGATGAAACCACTGGGATCGATGCGCACAGGGCCTTGCGGCATGTCGTCCATATCCGCTACGTGCAGCGCGATCTGGTCGCCCGGCCCCAGAACATACTCCGGCAGTTGCTCCGGACGCCTTTGCAAAGTGCTCTGCGAAGAGGTCTGTGAACTGCCGGGAAAAGCAAACATAAGCGCAACAAACAAGTATCCAAAAAAACGGATCATTTTAGTTTCCGGTGTATCAGGTTCATCATCTCAAACTTACTCTCCAGCCTGTGTCGGCTTTTGTCGACAATGGCCAAAGCAACCCTATCCTGGGCCTTGCATGCTTTGGTGAAACATCAAGGAAACAGCCAAAGTGGAGGTCTTTTCATGGATAGGATAGCCAAAGAATGCGTCGGGTTGCTAAAATCTTTGGTTAGCCCTTTTCCGTTCTGAGGTAATGTCTTTTCAGCGTCCTGGTAAGCTGCTCTCCCTTAGTCAGTATCTAGGGGCCGTGCAGATGTCTCAGCTCGGTGCACTATGAACTAACCCTGCCCGACTCAGGCCTTGGCCCGCCATGGCTGCTGCTCTCGACCAGCCTCCTTCCAGGACCCGTTTCAGTAAAATCTAGGGTGATGACAGCTTTCCACCCGCGGCATGCAGGCGTTCTATTTACGGTCATCCTTCTCCTCGGAGTGCCGGACATCCATGGCCAAAGCAGCGGCGCGTCGGCTCTCGAAGTCAGCTTCGGCCCCAAAGGCCTACAAACCCTTTCCTGGAACGGCACAACCCTCGCCGACCTGAACACCAACCCCGCCGACAAGTTTTATATCGGTCATATGAAAGCCACCGACCTCAACGGAAAGGTCCTCTCCGGAGGCCAGTACGGCTGGGGCGAAGCCAGCCAGAGCAAGAGCTGGAACCCCATCACCCACACCTGGCTCTACACCTTCTCCTGGGGCGCCGTCAGTGTTCACTACGCCCAAAACAACACGGCCCTCGACATCACCACCGCCATCACCAACAATCCCGATTCAGGCATCATCTTCGATGGCGGAGCCGTCTTCCCCGCCGTTCTTCACTTCCCGCACCTTCCCAAAGGCTTTGGTCAGCCCAACTACCCGCAAATGGCCTTCAATACCACCGGACCCAGCGTCACGCTGGCCGACTGGGGCGCCGGCGAAGTCGCGGCCGTGGCGCCCGACAGCAGCAAACCTCTCTACACCGGCTTCTGGCCCGCCAACGGTTCCAATGGCGTTGCCTACGCACCCGAAATCAGCGGCACCACCCCCGACGGCCTCGCCACCTTTCAACCCCACAACGACCGTCCCGTTCCTCCCGGCCACAAAGACCAGTACACCGTCTCCCTGCGCTTCGCCGCCAGCAATACCTCTACTCCTACCCTCGCCGCGGACGCCTACGCCAGCTGGAAATCCAGCCATCCCGCCCAGCTCCACTGGACCGACCACCGCGCCATCGGCACAGCCTATCTCGCCAGCTCGCCGCCAGGTGGCGGCAACAACAGCCAGCCCGGCGGCTTCCCCACCAATCCGCGCCGCTATTTCAACGCCGACACCGTGGACGTCCTTACCCCCGCCGGTCTCGCCGCCTTCCAAGAGCGATTGCTCGAACAAGCCGCCTCCGAAGTAATCAACGCGAAACGAATGAACGCCCAGGGTGTCGTCACCTGGGACATCGAGGGCGAGCAGTACCCGCAGCCCACCAGCTACGTCTGCGAGCCGGATCGAATCGCCGGGATTGCCCCTGAAATGGAATCCACCGTCCACGTACCCGGCTCCCGTTACACCGGCCAAAAACTCGACGACGCCTACTTCGCCACTCTTCGGGACGCCGGCCTCCGCGTAGGTGTTTGCCTCCGCCCCCAGCACTTCACCCTCAAAGCCGACAGCACCGCCCAGCAGGCCTACCTGCAGCCCGGCGAGATCGTAGCTGAACTTACCCGCAAAGCCCAGTACGCCCATAAGCGCTGGGGCGCCACCCTCTTCTATGTCGACTCCACCGTCGAACCCGACGGCGCCGTCCTCCCTGCCGCCTACTTCCAACAACTCGCTGCCGCCCTGCCCGACTCCCTCTTCATCCCCGAAGAGACCACCCCGCTTTATTACGCCTACACCGCCCCTTTCAAGAGCTTCATCGATCTCGGCGTGATCGGCTCAGATCCCTCAACCCTCCTCTTCTACCCCCACGCCTTCAGCGCCGTGCTGGTCAACGACGCGGATGCCGGCAAGCTGGCCGCCGCCCAGGCGCAACTCACCGCGGCAGTCAGACAAGGCGACATCCTGATGGCTCACGTCGATTACTGGCAGGATAACGATCCCGTGGTCGTGTCCATCTATAAAGCAGCCGGTCGTGAATCGAGGGCGGCTACACGGAAGCCCATGCCGCCAAATGGACCGTAAATCCTGCCAAGCTTGCCTTTACGACCGCTCCTCATGCCGTCATAAACATTCGCTACGCCGTTGTGATACAAGATGGGGCAATGACGTGCCCGACGCTGCCAACTCCGATACCGCTCTCGATCCAAGGCAGTGAGGAAAGCGTGAGAACCGAATGTCCGAACGTCTCCTCGCTGGACATGACCAGGCCCCCTAGCTCAGCAGCATCAACAACCGCGCATTTTCCGGAACGCAGTGCTTCCACGATTCGTTCCCGCCCATTTTCCGCAGCCTCGAAGCAACCTACAACTTTCGTTCCTTACAACACGGGACGGAACGGTTTAGCTTGACTAGGTCAGGAAATTTCATCTGCCCGGCAGCAATAAGCCCATCGCTTAGATCGCGGAGATCGTACGTGGAAAGACCCATTGAGTCAGTGCAGATTGTGAGCGACGGCATCATTGTGCGTTTCAGCGACGGCGTCCTCACCTACTACCCGCAGCGATTTCTCCGCGACCACATAGGCCACGGCTCCAACCAGGTCTTCCTGGACCACGATCCCTCGGGCGATAAGGCATGCAGAACAAGAGATTCCCAGATCCACTGATCCGCTTTAGGGTTCATCGAACTCGCAGTCGCCTCCTGTCCTCGCCAGCCGGGAGTTCCTGCTCTGTCTTCGTAGCATTAGCGAATCCGCTCTAGAATCTCGCGTTGTTAGCAGCGCACTAAGACCGATCCTCCCTGGCTTCGAT
>CAXUDN010000013.1:0-10130 GCA_964249715.1 uncultured Acidobacteriaceae bacterium | reverse complement strand
CTATGCGCTGAACCGATCTTTGACCGCCGCGTACACACTTCGGATTCCGTCTTCCAACTCAATCGTGTGCCGCCATCCAAGTTCATGCATCCGCCCGACATCCATCAGCTTGCGCGGCGTTCCATCCGGCTTGCTGGCGTCGAACACGAACTGCCCTTCAAAGCCCGTAACCCGCTGCACAATCTCCGCCAACTCTCGGATGGTCACATCCTCCCCGGTTCCGATATTCACCAGCGGCGCGTCGGTCTCATTCAGGAACCGCCCGTAACGCTCTTCGGGCAAATTCAGCAGAAAGAGACATCCTTTCGCCAGATCGTCGGCATGCAAAAACTCCCGCCGCGGCGTCCCCGAACCCCAAACCACCAGCGCACGTTCACCCCGCGCCTTTGCTTCCGCTGCCTTCCGCAGCAGCGCGGGTAAAACATGCGAGTTTTCTAGATCGAAATTGTCATCCGGCCCATATAAATTCGTCGGCATTGCCGCCAGAAAACGCGTCCCGTACTGCCGGTTGTACGACCAGCACATCTCAACCCCGGCAATCTTCGCCAAGGCATATGGCCGGTTCGTCGTCTCCAGCAGGCCCGTCAGTAACGCATCCTCACGCAGGGGCTGGGGCGCCATCTTCGGGTAAATGCAGGATGAGCCCAGAAACAGCAGTCGCTTCACCCCTACACGCCGTGCTGCCTCAATCACATTCATCT
The DNA here is from genome assembly GCA_964249715.1 of uncultured Acidobacteriaceae bacterium. GTDB lineage: Bacteria > Acidobacteriota > Terriglobia > Terriglobales > Acidobacteriaceae > Granulicella. Next base: position 9,429 of record CAXUDN010000013.1, on the reverse strand, counting down.
GAATCAGCAGGTTTTCGCGGATAAAGTCGGCAGGGTACGTGTTATTTGCAAGAATGCCGCCCACCTTCGCCGCAGCCAGCACCACGTACTCCGGCCGCTCCTCGTCGAAGAAGCGGTCTACCGCTCCCGCATCCTTCAAATCAAGCTCCGCATGGGTACGATGCAAGACGTGTTCGTAACCCGCAGCCCCAAGCGCCCTTATCAGCGCTGAACCCACCAGCCCACGGTGCCCCGCCACGTACACGCGCGCATCCAGCGGCATAACACGCGCACCTACCGCACCCACTTCCGTCTCTACTCCTCCCGCAGCCATTCGCCTAGCTCTCCCGGACGTTGTAGGCCGTGTAACCATGGCGCATCACCAGCGCATCGCGCTCAGCCGCCTGCAAGTCGCACTCGACCATCTCTTTCACAAGATCATCGAAGCTCGTCTTCGGCGTCCATCCCAGCTCGCGCTTCGCTTTGCTCGGGTCACCGAGCAGAGTCTCCACCTCGGACGGCCGGAAGTAGCGTGGATCCACCGCCACCACCACCTCGCCCTTGCCGTTGACGGCCTTTTCCTCCACGCCCTCGCCACTCCACGTCAGGTTCAATTCCAGCCGCTCCGCGCACCTCTGGATAAACTCCCGCACCGAGTACTGCTGCCCCGTCGCAATCACAAAATCCTGTGGCTTTTCCTGCTGCAGCATGAGCCACTGCATCTCGACATAGTCCCGAGCGTGGCCCCAGTCCCGTTTCGCGTCCAGATTGCCCATAAAGAGTTGGCTCTGCAGCCCTACCTTGATGCGCGCCAGTCCACGTGTGATCTTGCGCGTCACAAACGTCTCGCCCCGCGTCGGCGACTCATGATTGAACAGAATGCCGTTGCAGGCATACATCCCGTACGACTCGCGGTAGTTCACCGTAATCCAATAGCCATACAGCTTGGCCACCCCGTACGGAGAACGCGGGTAAAAGGGCGTCGTCTCCCGCTGCGGCGTCTCCTGCACCAGCCCATACAGCTCCGAAGTCGACGCCTGGTAAAAACGGGTTTTGTCCTTCAAGCCTAGAATCCGGATCGCCTCCAGCATCCGCAGAACTCCCAGCGCATCCGAGTTCGCCGTATACTCCGGCTCCTCAAACGAAACTTGAACATGCGACTGCGCCGCCAGGTTGTAGACCTCATCGGGCTGCACCTTTTGCATGACGTGCAGCAGCGAGGTCGAGTCCGTCATATCGCCGTAATGCAGGATGAACCGCTGGTGCGGTTGGTGCGGATCTTCGTAGATGTGATCGATACGCCCGGTATTGAACAGCGAGGACCGCCGCTTGATTCCGTGTACTTCATATCCCTTTTCGAGCAGGAACTCCGCCAGATACGCGCCGTCCTGCCCCGTGACGCCCGTGATCAGCGCCTTTTTCATGCCAACTCCTGTTATCGCTTTGCTCTTGGCTTGTTAGGTCCAGAAATAACTCTACCCTTTGGCGACCCTTTCGTATGCATCACTTCGGTAATCCCCCGATGGGGGACGCTCCCGAGCCCCTGACTCCGGTTACGCTGGGACGATGAACCAGGTCCCCGCCCACCCCGAGGACGCGAAGGCCACCACCGCCGTCAGTATCGCCATCCCCGAAGTCGAAATCCTCGACCATCACCAGGACCGCTCCACCTGGTCCACCTTCCACCGCATCGGCTACCGTGTCCGCCGCTCGGACGACACTTGGCTTCCCCAGGAACGCGAGTTCCTCGACCGCGGCGACGCCGTCGCCCTCCTTCCTTTCTGCCCCGAAACCGGCAACATCCTCCTTACCCGCCAGTTCCGCATGCCCGTTTATCTCCGCCATCCCGCCGAGTCCATGCTCCTCGAGTGCTGCGGCGGCATCCTCGACAACGCCGACCCTGAAGTCACTCTCCGCCATGAGGCCCTCGATGAACTCGGCCTTGAACTACGCGCCATCCAGAAAGTCTTCGAAGGCTACTCCACTCCCGGCTCCGTCTGCGAAAAAATTCATTTCTACATCGCCCCCTACACCCCCAACCAGCGCCAACACCCCGGCGGAGGCCTCCTCCATGAAGGCGAAGACATCGAAATCCTCGAAATCCCACTCCCTGAAGCCGTAAACCTCATTCGCACACACGAAATCCGCGACACCCGCACCATCGCCCTTATCCTCTACCTCGCTGCCACCCGTCTCCCCGCCGCTCCTGAAACCTGAGTCCGCCCCCCTCATCCAACACTTGCAGGCGCGGCGCAGTCCGCCCGGAACAGCCGCCATGAGATGCTATCCATGGCGGCTCCGGGCTCGGCCAGCATGATGCAGCCAACCCAGCGGAGAACGAGGGTCTATGTGTGGGATCGTCGGTGTTTTCGGACACCATCCGGTCAGTGGTGTCATCTACGATTCACTCTCCATGTTGCAGCACCGGGGTCAGGACGCCGCCGGTATCGCAACCTGTTACCAGGACCGTTTCTACCTCCATAAAGAAAACGGCCTCGTTACCAACGTTTTCAACGGCAACAACATGGCCCGTCTCCTCGGGACGATGGGCATTGGGCACGTACGGTACCCCACCGCCGGTTGCGCCTCCGTGGCCGAAGCTCAGCCCTTTTACGTCAATTCGCCATACGGCATCGTCTTCGCGCACAACGGCAATCTCACCAACGTCCAGGAAATCGTAGAGAACGTCGGCCAGAACGACCGCCGTCACCTCAACACCACCTCCGACAGCGAAGTCATGCTCAACGTCTTCGCCCATGCCCTTGCCCGCCGCGGCGTCGTCACCCCCAAACCCGCCGATATCTTTGCCGCCGTAGAAGAAGTCCACGAACGATGCAAAGGCGGCTACGCCGTTGTCGCCATGATTGCCGGTATCGGCATGCTCGCCTTCCGCGACCCCCACGGGATCCGCCCCCTGGTCCTCGGCAGCCGCACCCTCGTAGGCAAAGCCAAGTCCAAAAAGAAGGACTACATCATCGCCAGCGAAAGCGTCGCCCTCGGCGTGAACGACTTCCACCTCGACCGCGACATCCACGCCGGCGAAGCCGTCTTTATCGACATCAAGGGCCATCTCTTCCACAAGCAATCCGCGCTCACCCAGCCCGCGGCTCCGTGCCTCTTCGAGTACGTCTATCTCGCCCGCCCCGACTCCATCATGGACGGCGTCTCCGTGTATCAGGCCCGCATCAACATGGGCACCAAACTGGCCGAGAAGATCAAGCGCGAGTGGAAGAACGTCCCGGTCGACGTCGTCATCCCGATTCCCGAAACCAGTCGCACCGCCGCCCTGGAGATCGCGCAGCGTCTCGATAAACCCTACCGCGAGGGTTTCATGAAAAACCGCTACATCGGCCGAACCTTCATCATGCCCGGCCAGGCCCAGCGCAAACAAAGCATCCGCCGCAAACTCAGCCCCATCCCCCAGGAATTTAAGGACCGCAACATTCTCCTCGTCGACGACTCCATCGTTCGCGGCAACACCATCCGCGAAATCATCGCTATGGCCCGCGAGCTCGGTGCAAAAAAGGTCTACGTCGCCTCCACCTCACCTCCCGTCCGCTACCCCAACGTTTACGGCATCGACATGCCCGCTAAATCCGAGCTCATCGCCTCCGGCCGCACCGTTCCCGAGCTCGCCGAAGAAATCGGTGCTGACTGCGTCATCTTTCAGGACCTCCAGGATCTCGAAGACTCCGTCTCCGAAATCCGCCCCGACATTTGCCACTTTGAAGCCTCCGTCTTCGACGGCAAGTACATCACCGGCGACATCACCCGCAAGTACCTGAACAACCTCCAACGCGCCCGCTCCGACGCCGCCAAGCAAACCGAAGAGGTCGCCACCCATATCACTCGCAACCTCGCCGCCCACCTGTAATCCCTGAAGCGGATGCCACGCCGCGTGCGTAGTCGGGCCGCCCTCACGGCTACCAACCCGGCTCCAAATCAGCGCGATGGCGCATCTCCTGTCGGCCCACAGACAGCAACAACTTCGTGACGGCGAATGCATTCGGTCTTATACTTCGGTTGCCCTCCAACTTAGATCTATCGGATCGTCAACCATGTCCCTCGCTTTGGCCCGCCGCTGCTGCTGCCTCGCAACCCTCGTTCTGCCCCTCCCTGTCCTCCGAGCACAGATCTCTGCGGACCAGCGCAACGCCGCTATCGCCTCCAAAGGAAGCTGGGTGCTCGCCTATCAGGAAAACTTCGAAGAACCGATGCCGCTTCCCAACCTGGCCCCGCTGTGGTCTCTGGACAGCTTCCAAAAGACCGATCAGTGGGCCGACGGCGGTTCCTTCTTCATAAAGCAGGGCATCAAGCCACCTCTCGCCTACCGCATCGAGGTGCCTTTCAGCACCAGCAACTGGCTCAGCGCCGCCGCCTACAGCCGATCCAACTCCACGAAGTTCAGCAACCTTTTCCAGGTTGTGACCGACCCGGCCAACCCGAGCAATCACGTCCTGCAGATTTCTTCGCCTCTGCACACCGACGGAGCCGTGATCCGCTCGACCAATCCCCTGCCCAGCCAGTACCGCGTGTGCCTGAAAGTCGGCTTCGCCTCGTATGGGGATGGCATCGCCGGCGGCCTGAACGGGTATCTGGGCGGCGAAACCGCCGAACCGTGGCTCAACAACACCGCCATGGATGAGAACGGCTTCTATTGGCTGGGCATCATCGACGCCACACCGCGTCCCCATAACAACATCTGGATCCACCATCACCGCAAAGTCACCATCGATTCCGACAACAACACCGAGGCCTGGACCAACACCTGGGAAAACAGCGCTTGGACCCCTGACGGCCAGCACCCCGTCATGATGTTCGGCACCAGCAAACAGGGCCCCGACGACGACTACACCGGCAACCCGTTCCTTTCCTGGTCACAGGGTCAGTTGCAACCCTTCGGTGACATCCGCACGGCCGACGCCTATCTCGACAACACCTGGTACAACGCGTGCATCGAGCGCAACGAGAAAAACTTCGTCCTTACCACCTCCGGCAACTTCAAGTGGGGCGGCCAACAGACCTACACAGGCACGATCCCGGTCAAGAACGTCAGCGGGACCGGCGCCACTATCCCCGACTTCTTCATGTTTGGCGACCCGCACAACAACTACTACCGCGGCACCGTCTACTACGACGACATCACGCTCGAAACTTGGCAGCCGCAGTAACGCCGCGGGCTCAGCAGCACCGGATCACGATCACGCCGGGCTCCCGGAGCAGATAGCAGTAGCTCGGTGATCCCGCGCCATCGGCGGCGCAAACGGCCTGCGAGACAATAGCTGTGTAGGGAAGGAGTTCTCATCCTGAGCGCAGCCGACAGCGTTAGCAACGTGCCCGAAATCCTCGTGCAGGGGCAGCGATTCCTGGTCGAAGCCGTACCCGGCCCGCCTGTATTGACAGGCTTCGAGGCAGCCCGCCTGCTCGCGAAGGTGCAATCCATCGACCCCGATGTGCAAAGCATCCGGACGGCGTTTCTGCATCTCTTGCGGATGCGGCGTACACCGGATCTCCTGGCAACGCCTCGCCCGGCTCACCTCCGCCAGGCTGACCTCGATGAGTTGCTCGGCAAGGGCGCGCCCCTGCCCGACGGCCCCCAGCTCTGGATCGCGCCACGCATCGGAACCCAATCCCCTTGGTCCAGCAAGGCAACAGACATCCTGCACAACACAGGCTTCACTTGGGTCGAGCAAGTTGAGCGAATACGTGTCGTTCGCATTGACGGGGCCAATGACCTCCTGCGTTTGGCTCCCGCGCTTCATGACCGCATGACCGAAAGCGTCTTCACCTCGCTCCCACTTCTCTTAAACCGCCTGTTCGAGGAGCGTCACCCCAAGCCCCTCACCCACATCGACATCCTCAGCCACGGCGCCGGCGCCCTCAACGAAGCCAACCTCACCCTCGGCCTCTCCCTTGCGCCCGACGAAATCGACTATCTCCTCCGCGAGTTCACCGCCTTGGGCCGCAACCCCACCGACGTCGAGCTCTATATGTTCGCCCAGGCCAACAGCGAACATTGCCGCCATAAAATCTTCAACGCCCGCTGGACTGTCGACGGCGTCCCCGCCGAGCGCTCCCTGTTCGGCATGATTCGCCACACCTACGAGGCCGCCAAAGACCCAGACGTCCTCTCCGCCTACCGTGACAACGCCGCCGTGATTCGCGGAGGCGAGGGCAGCCGTTATTTCCCAGACCCCTCCACAGCCGAATACACAGCCCATCCAGAGCCAATCCACATCCTTTGCAAGGTGGAAACCCACAATCATCCCACCGCCATCGCTCCCTGGCCCGGAGCCGCCACCGGCGCCGGCGGTGAGATCCGCGACGAAGGCGCCACTGGCCGCGGCGCCAAGCCCAAAGCCGGCCTGGCAGGCTTCACCGTCTCAAACCTGCAACTCCCCCAAGCCCCCCAACCCTGGGAGACCCCGTACGGCAGACCCGACCATATCGCCAGCCCCCTCGACATCATGACCGAAGGCCCCCTGGGCGCCGCCGCCTTCAGCAACGAGTTCGGGCGTCCCAACCTGTGCGGCTACTTCCGCACCTTCGAACAAACCGCCCCCGACAACACCCGCTTCGGTTATCACAAGCCCATCATGCTGGCCGGCGGCTTGGGCAACATCCGGGCCGAACACGTCGAAAAGGGCGAAATCCACCCCGGCTACGCCCTCATCGCCCTCGGCGGCCCCGCCCTGCTCATCGGCCTCGGCGGCGGCGCCGCATCTTCCCAAACCGGCGGCGAAGCGCCTGACGCCCCCAGCCCCACCCACCAGCAGGACCTGGACTTCGCCAGCGTCCAACGCGACAACGCCGAAATGGAACGCCGCGCCCAGGAAGTCATTGATCGCTGCTGGCAGCGCGGCGAGCAAAACCCCATCGCGTTCATTCATGACGTCGGCGCCGGCGGCCTCTCCAACGCCTTCCCCGAACTCGTCAAGGACGGCAACATGGGCGGTACCTTCTCACTCGACGCCATCCCCCGCGGAGAAGAAGGCCTAAGCCCCCTCGAAACCTGGTGCAACGAAGCCCAGGAACGCTACGTCCTCGCCATCGCGCCCGAGGACCTGTCTCTCTTCGAACAAATCTGCCTTCGCGAACGCTGCCCCTTCGCCGTCATCGGCCAGGCTACCTCCGAAAAACGCCTCATCCTTTCCAACTTCGCACGCTCCGACACCTTGTCCTCTCGACCGGAGATCTCGCAAAGCGAGACCGGGGTGGAGAGATCCGCGTCTGCCGGCGAGGGCCGCAGGCCCGAGCCCGTCCAGGTCGCCGAAGACCTCCCCATCGACCTTCCGATGTCCCTGCTCTTCGGCAAACCCCCAAAGACCCACCGCTCCTTCAACCACATCCCCCTTCCTTCCATTCCCCTCAATCTCTCCAGCATCACGGTCGCCGAAGCCGCGGAACGCCTCCTCCGTCTTCCCACCATCGCCAGCAAAAATTTCCTCATCACCATCGGCGACCGCTCCGTAGGCGGCCTCGTCGTCCAGGACCAGATGGTCGGCCCCTGGCAGGTCCCCGTAGCCGATTGCGCCGTTACGATGCGCTCTTTCGCCAGCAACGAACTCGCCGAACAAAACCTGCCCGCCCCCGGCGAAGCCATGGCAATTGGCGAGCGCACACCCCTCGCCGTCATCAACGCCGCAGCTTCCGCCCGCATGGCCGTAGGGGAATGCATCACCAACCTCGCCGGCACCGCCATCGAGCGCCTCGGCGACATCAAACTCTCCGCCAACTGGATGGCCGCCGCAGGCCAGGGCCAGGAAGACCAAAAACTCTTCGACGCCGTCCACGCCATCGGCATGGAACTCTGCCCCGCCCTCGGCATCACGATTCCCGTCGGCAAAGACTCCCTCTCCATGAAGCTCCGCTGGAGTCATCCGGAAGCCCCCGAGGCCCCCGAGGCAAACGGCCAACAAAAATCCGTTACCTCCCCGCTCTCCCTCATCATCTCCGGCTTCGCCCCCGTCACCGACGTCCGCCGCACCCTCACCCCCGAAGTCCAAAGCACCGAACCCTCTACCCTCCTCCTCGTCGACCTCGGCGAAGGCCGTAACCGCCTCGGCGCCTCGGCGCTCGCCCAGGTCTACAACCAGATCGGCGATCAAACCCCCGACACCCCCAGCCCCACTCTCCTGAAGTCCTTTTTCGACGCGGTCCAGCAACTCAACCGCGACGGCAAACTGCTCGCCTACCACGACCGCTCCGACGGCGGCCTCTTCGTCACCCTCCTCGAGATGGCCTTCGCCGGCCGCACCGGCCTCACCATTGATCTCCCCGCCTGCGCCACCGACGATCCCCTTCCCTGCCTCTTCAGCGAAGAGTTAGGCGCCGTCCTCCAGGTCCGCACCCACCACGCCGACGCCGTTATAGCCTTTCTTACCCAGGCCGGCCTCTATCCCCAAACTCTCGGCCACCCCATCCCCGGCAACGACATCATCTTCCGCGCGGGCGGCAGCGAACTCTACCGCAACCACCGCACCACCCTGCACAAAATCTGGTCTGAAACCAGCTTTCACATCGCCACCCTCCGCGACAACCCCACCTCCGCCGCCGAAGAATTCACCCTCCTCGACGACCCCAACCGCCCCGGCCTCACCGTCCAGGTCCCTTTCGACCTTACTGAACGTGCCGGCGCCCGCTTCCAGGAGCCCCAAGCCCCAGCCACGAACCACCAGGCATCAGGCACCAGGCACCAGGCACCCTTCCAAAACACTCGCCGCCCCCGCGTCGCCATCCTCCGTGAACAAGGCGTCAACGGCCAGAACGAAATGGCCTACGCCTTCGACCGCGCGGGCTTCACCCCCATTGACGTCCACATGAGCGACCTCCTCGCTCACCGCCAAAGCCTCACGAATTTCATCGGTCTCGCCGCCTGCGGAGGCTTCAGCTACGGCGACGTCCTCGGCGCGGGCTCCGGCTGGGCCAAAACCATTCTCTTCAACGAAACGCTCCGCCACGAGTTCGCCGCCTTTTTCACCCGCCCCGAAACCTTCTCCCTGGGGGTCTGCAACGGCTGCCAGATGATGGCCCAACTCGCCGAAATCATCCCCGGCGCCGCCTCTTGGCCCCGCTTCGGACGCAACCTCTCCACCCGTTTCGAAGCCCGCCTCTGCATGACCGAAATCCCCCCCACCAACAGCCTCTTCCTCCACGACATGGCCGGCTCCCGCATCCCCATCGTCGTCGCCCATGGCGAGGGCCACGCCACCCTCACCCCTCCCGAAAACCTCATCGCCCTCCGCTATACCGACACCTATGGCCACCCCACCCAGACTTACCCCCTAAATCCCTCAGGCTCCCCCGCCGGCACTGCCGGCGTCACCAGCACCGATGGCCGCACCCTCATCCTCATGCCCCACCCCGAACGCATCAACCTCGCCCTCCAGAACACCTGGACCCGTCGCCTCCCCGCCAGCCCCTGGCAACGCCTCTTCGACAACGCCCGCA
>CAXUDN010000012.1:47048-52935 GCA_964249715.1 uncultured Acidobacteriaceae bacterium | reverse complement strand
TTCCATCTTCCCGCGAAATCACTTAACGTCATCAACTCAATCCCGGTAACCCCTAAGGCCACCAGGTGATCGAGCTTCTCCACCGCCGCCTTGAACGTCCCCTCCGGCGTAAACGCCCCTAGGTGCAACTCATACAGGACGACCTCCGCCCACGGCCGCCCCTTCCACCCGCCATCCCCCCACGCATACGCGCCTGGGTCAACAACCTCACTCGGCCCCGTCACGTCCTCCGGCTGAAATCGCGACACCGGATCCGGCACCCTCATCCTGTCCGGCAATTCATACCAATACCTGGCCCCCGCCCCGGCATCGCCAACCTGCACCTCATGCCAGCCCTGTCCATCGGCCTGCATCGGCAAAGCCTCGCGACCCTCCATTACCAGCCGCACACCCTTCACCGCCGGAGCAAAGAACCGGAACCGCACCCCACCCTCCGGCACCAACTCCGCCCCAAAAGGCAAAGCATGATGCCGGACCAACCCAACCCTCTGCTCGTTCACTTACGCGTCCTTGAGAGTCCACCTCACAGTCCAGGGCATCAGCTTCGTGCCCTGGATCTCCGGACCCTGGTGCCATAGGATGCGTCCTTCCGACAAGGGAAAGTTCTCTTTCTCCCGGTCGCAGAGATTCGCATACAGCCGCAACTCCCGCCCATCCTTCACCTTGAACCGCACGACCACCGCGCCCGGTCCCACCACCTTAAACGCTCCTTCACTACCCTCAAACGCATCCAGCAACGGCGCAATCTCCCGCTGCCGAATTTTGATCAATTCGCGATGCCGCCACAAGCACTCCGCCTGGTCAGGCTGCGTCATCTCCTCCCACTTCAGCTTTGCCGACAGGAACGTCGACTCTGCCAACGGATCCGGAATCTGGTCCCGTTTCTCCGGATCCTGAAACTCCGGAAACTTTTTGAACTCATCCTTCCGTCCCTGTCGCACCTTGTCGCCTAATTCCCCATGAAAGTCGCAAAAGTACGGAAACGGTGTAGTCGCCCGCCACTCCTCTCCCATAAAGATCATCGGAATCTGCGGGAGCAGCAGATACACCGCCACCAACGCCTTCACTGCTTCCGGATCGCTGATGTCGTTGATCCGCTCCCCAAACGCCCGATTCCCAATCTGGTCATGGTTCTGGATAAACGAAATGAACGCGTTGGGCGGCAAATGCGCACAGGCCTCCCCACGCTTCTTGCCCGTGCAGGCACTCTCCTGCCCTTGAAACGCAAATCCCTCTGCCAGCGCCTTGCCTAGCAGCGTCGTGTCGCCCACATAATCCGCGTAGTACCCCACGTCCTCATGCGTCGCCGCCGTATGCAACACATGGTGCATATCGTCGTTCCACTGCGCCGAGTAGTGCTCCGGATCCCCATCCGGCGCCCGCGACAGCCGAGCCGCCTCATTCTTTTCATTCTCCAGAATCAGGTGAATCGGATACGGCGTCTCCAGCGCCCGCACCCGCTCACTCAGCTCCGTCAAAATATGCTTCGGGCTCTCGTCGACGATCGCGTGCACCGCATCCAGCCGCAGCCCATCCAGATGAAACTCCTCAATCCAGTACAGCGCATTATGAATCGCCAGCTCGCGCACTACCTCGTTCTGCTCGCCGTCGTAATTCACCGCCGAACCCCAATTCGTCTTATGTCGATCCGTCAAGAAATTCGGAAAATACTTTGGCAGGTAATTCCCTTCCGGCCCAAAGTGGTTGTACACCACGTCCATCAGAACCCCCATGCCCCGCGCATGCGCCGCTTCTACCAGCGCCTTCAGGTCCTCCGGCCGCCCATAGGATGAATCCGGCGCAAACCACAGCACCCCGTCATATCCCCACCCGCGTGACCCCGAAAAATCCGCAACCGGCATGATCTCAATCATCGTGACGCCCAGATCCCTTAGGTGATCCAGCTTGGCCGTAGCCGCCCGGAATGTGCCCTCCGGCGTAAATGCCCCGATGTGCAATTCATAGATCACCGCCTCATTCCATCGGCGGCCGGCCCACGTCCCGTCTCTCCATGTGTAGCTACCCGCCGCAATCACCTCACTCGGCCCGTTCACATCTTCCGGCTGAAACCGCGACGCCGGATCCGCTACATGCGTTCCATCCGGCAAAACATACCGGTACCGCGTGCCAGGGCCCACCTCTTCGGTGACGCACTCATGCCAGCCGTTGTTCAGCGGCATCATCTGTACCTGCCGCTCACGCCCTTCAAAGGCCAGCCACACCTTGTCCACCGCCGGCGCATACAGCCGGAACCGCACGCCTCCATCCGGCAAAACCTCCGCCCCAAACGGCATACGGTGCGCCCGCGAGAGCGCATCCGCCTCTACGCGGCCGTCCTGCGTGAAGATGTCCTTCTCCTCGGAAACTGACTGCAAAACTGCCTGTGTCGACATACGCGAACTCCTCTGAGGCTCTGGTACGGCCTCTTCTGGGGGCTTGGTTGGGCGTGCGGTGGAGAGCGGTTCGTTCTTCGCCCAGAGTGTGTGTGCTTCCTGTGATGCGCCCGCTTTCCCTCCAGGCTGCCGGGACGCATTCTGTCCCTTTCCATCCGAAACAAAACACCGCCTGCCGTTTCGCCGCTCCTGAACAACTTCCTGCATCCAAGGCGTGTGGTGCGGGAGCCGACTCCCCACCCGAGGAGATGGCATGGCCATAAATCAAGACCTTCCCGCAATCGACAGCGCAGCTGTTCTGCACAAACTCGTGGGCGACGATGCCACCGCAGCCTTCGAAAACGACCCGAAATTCATAGACGGCAACCCAACCGCCTCCGGCTCAAGCGAAAATTTGCAAACTCGCGCCGACAGGACCGAAACCCGCTCTCAGCCCGACCTGAACCTCAAAGCCGACGATGACGACGCTGACGAAGAGGATGAGGACGACGAAGAGGATGAGGACGATCTGGACGACGAAGACGATCTCGACGATGAAGATGATGACGACGAACTCGAAGACGAAGACGAAGAGGATGAGGACGACGACGAGGACGACGAAGATGAGGATGAGGCGTAACCCGTTTGCGGACGGAGCCAACTCTCCGTCCGCTCTCTCCGCCGGGTCTCTTCCACCAGCAAATCCTTTCCCAAGTCCAAATCCAGACGACCAGGACGCTGGCGGTGTCGCTCCCGGCGTCGACGAAGATGCTCTCAATGCCGACGACCTCGACACCGACCGGATCACCAGCCCGGACGAATAATCAGCCTTTACGCGCTCTCGCCTTGCTTAAGTCTCGGACCATGGACAGCCTGGGTCTCATATCCCCCGTAGCCTCTCAGGGTCTTGCAGGCTCGCTCATGCCGCCCCGTCCGCACGATCTGCTACCTTGACCAAAGAACCGAGGCAGCACCGTCCTTCCTCCCCGCATCCCACCTCGTCGTGAGCCACGATCAAGCAGCCCAGCCCAAAGACACCTCTGCCCTCCTCAAAGGCCTGCTCGCAGGCGCCATTGGCGGACTTGTTGCCACAGCCGTCAAGAGCTTTGCCGAAAAGATCTACCCGCCGCGCACCCACGGTGAACCTGAGCCGCCGGACATAGCCGCTGAAAAGCTGGCCGGGCATCCCCTCGACGAGACCTCCAAGGCCATCGCCGGCGAGAGCATTCATTGGGTTTTCGGAACCGCCGCTGGCGCTCTCTACGGTGTTCTCGCCGAACTTTACCCCGCTGTCACCTCGAAATCCGGCGCAACCTTTGGCCTTACCCTGATGAGCGTCACCCATCAGGGCGCCCTTCCTGCTTTCGGCCTCAGCGAACCCGTCGAAGACCAGACACTCCGCGAACGAACCAGTGAAAGCGCCACCCACATCCTCTATGGCGTAGTCACAGAAAAAGTCCGCGAACTCGTCCGCAACATGCTCGACTAGTGCCACCAAAATCGTCTTCTCTGGTGCAGGAACACTGTTTCGCAGGAAGATGTATGGATAGGGGAGCGATGCGGAGAAATCTGCGTCGCTTCACCGTTTAGGCTCTGCTACTGCCTCCTGCTTCTCCGCCGGACGACGCTGCTATCTCGCGAGGAGGCCCTCTCGCTGCGCGAGCGAATGTGAATCCGCCTCCCAAAGGAGCGACTCGGGATCCAGGCCTTTTCTATATAGCGCACGTCACCCCGCAAACCTTCAAACGCACGCACACAGAAGTACCGACGTTACCGTTGATGTTCCATCCATCCGCATCCATACCTCTACACCCATGCGGTATACCGATCATCCCGTCTCCCGAATGCCACAAGCCGCCCAGAAATCCCGCTCCCCGAAGCACGTCGTCATCGTAGGTGCGGGCCCCGGCGGCTTGGCCTCTGCCATGCTCCTTGCCCGCTCCGGCGTCAAGGTCACCGTTGTCGAAAAACACAAGCGCGTCGGCGGCCGTACGGCCACCCTCGCGCAGGATGGGTTCAAATTCGACATCGGCCCGACGTTTTTTTTGTATCCCCGCGTCCTGAAAGAAATCTTCTCGGATGCCGGCTATGACCTCGACCGTGAGGTCCCCATGCACCGTCTTGATCCGCAGTACCGCCTCGTTTTCGGCAACGGCGGCCAGATCGACGCCACGCCCGACGTGGAGCGCATGGAAGCTGAGATCGCCCGCATTTCTCCCCACGACGCGGAAGCTTTCCGCGGTTTTCTTACGCGCAACCGCAAAAAATTGGCCAGCTTTCTCCCCTTCCTGGAATCTCCCTTCGAATCCTGGACCGACCTCCTCAAGCCGGAGATGCTCAAACTCCTCCCCCTGCTCAAACCCTGGGCCTCCCTCGACGGCGATCTCCGCACTCACTTCCAGGACGAGCGCATCCGCCTCGGTTTCAGCTTTCAGTCCAAATACCTGGGCATGAGCCCCTTCCGCTGCCCCTCACTCTTCTCCATTCTCAGCTTCCTTGAATACGAGCACGGCGTCTTCCACCCGGTCGGCGGTTGCGGCTCCGTTACAACCGCCATGGCCCGCATCGCCCGCGAGATGGGCGTTGACATCCTTCTCGACGAGCCCGTGGAAGAGATGCTGGTCGAAAAGGGCGAAGCCCGCGGTGTCCGCACCTCCCAGCGCACCCTTCACGCCGATGCCGTTGTTGTCAATGCCGACTTCGCCGACGCCATGCGCAAGCTCCTCCCCACCCAGCACCGCAAACGCTGGACCGACAAGCGCATCCACTCGAAACGCTTCAGTTGCTCCACCTTCATGCTCTACCTTGGCATTGAGGGCCGCTACGACAACGTAGCCCACCACACCATCTACCTGGCAGAGAACTACAAGCAGAATCTGCGCGACATCGAAGGTCTTCACCGCCTCTCCGAGGACCCCTCCTTCTACGTCCAGAATGCCTCCGTCACTGACCCCACCCTCGCCCCTCACGGACATTCCACGCTCTACGTTCTGCTCCCTGTCACCCACGAGGTAGACACCATTGATTGGGCCGAAGAGAAAGACCGCTTTCGCACCCTGGCCCTCAAGCAGATCGAGAAGATCGGCATCACCGACCTCGAATCGCGTATCCGCACCGAGCGCGTCATGACTCCCGCCGGCTGGAGCCAGGAGTTCGACCTTCACAAAGGCGCCACCTTCTCCATGGCCCACTCTTTAACCCAAATGCTCCACCTTCGCCCCCACAACCGCTTTGAGGACGTTGAGGGCATGTACCTCGTGGGCGGCGGTACCCACCCCGGCTCCGGCCTTCCCGTGATCTTTCAATCCGCCCGCATCAGCTCTCGCCTATTGCTCGAAGATTTGGGCATAGAGCCTCGCTGGGCCACCAGCCACGACAACGCGTTCCGCGAAGACCTCATGCAAGTCGCCTCATGAGCTCCACGTCCCTCACTCCCAGGCCAAAAAGCCTTATGCTGGCCGAGATGGACCCCCACACCAACCCGCCATCCTCTGCATCCGCCCATCTATCTCCTA
>CAXUDN010000012.1:0-46948 GCA_964249715.1 uncultured Acidobacteriaceae bacterium | reverse complement strand
ACGCCCCGGGAAGCCAATTCATCCCTACCCTGCGAAATCACCTGCACTCCCCTCTCCGCCGCCCACGACCCCCTCCACCCAGACGCCCAACGCCGCTGGGCCGCTAAACCCATCCTCGAACGCCTGGAACCCCTTCGCCGCGCTCGCCACTGGATCGCCACCCACACCCAGTTCTTCGCCCAGGCTATCCCCCCCGCCTTGGCCCGCTCCCAGTCCGACACCCTCATCGCCGAAGTTCTTCCCCTTCTCGATGCCATCCGCTTCCTCGAGCGCAACGCGCAAAGACTCCTCTCTCCCCGAAAACTCGGCGCAAGACACCGCCCCTTCTGGCTCACCGGCATTCAGTCCGAACTGCACCACGATCCCATCGGCCATATTCTCGTGATCGGCCCCGCCAATTTCCCCTTGTTCCTCCCCGGCGTCCAAACCGCCCAGGCTCTCGCAGCCGGCAACTCCGTTACCTGGAAGCCCGGTGCGGGCGGTGAAAAGGTGGCCCGTCTCTTCGCCCACGTCCTCCGCGAGGCCGGCCTTCCCCGCGGCATTCTTCACGTCACCGACGACACCGTAGAAGCCGCCCAGACCGCCCTTCACCCCCGCGACCCTGCCCACCGACCCGACAAGGTCGTCTTCACCGGCTCCGCCACCACCGGCCGCAAGCTCCTCCACACCCTCGCCGACACTCTCACCCCTGCCACTCTCGAGCTCTCCGGCGTCGACGCCGTCATCGTTCTCCCCTCCGCCGACCTACCCCTCGCTGCCAAAGCCGTAGCCTTTGGCCTCCGTCTCAACGGCGCCGAAGTTTGCATGTCCCCCCGACGCCTGGTAGCCATCCCCGAAACCCTCAACAAGCTCCGTCCCCTCCTCCAAGCCGAACTAGCCAAACTCCCCCCCGTCTCTCTCCGCGCCCAAACCGCCGAAACCCTCCAGATTCTCTTAACCGAGGCCCAATCCCAAGGTGCCCAGATCCTCCCTCTGTCCATCCCCATAGATCTGTCACCTCGACCGGAGCGCCGCGAGGTGGAGAGACTCGCGTCTTTGCCGGGTGCCCCAAGTCCTTCGGGAATTTGGGAGGGAGCGCCGCCGACGCCCGCTGCCTTCGCCAACGACCCCGGGTGGCCTTTCCCTTCCAACGCAAAGGGTAGGGTTCCTGCCACCGAAGCCCCGGGAAACCAACAAACTCGCCCTCTCCTCCTCGACCACGCCAACGCCACCATGGCCATCACCCGCACCGACCTCTTCGCCCCGATCCTCTCCCTCATCGAAGCCCCCACGATCCTCCACATTCCCGACCTCGCCAACAACAATCCCTACGCCCTCACCGCCGCCATCTTCGGCAACCCCCGCGAGGCCCAGACCCTCGCCACCCAGCTCCGCGTAGGCACCGTTCTCATCAACGACCTCATCGCCCCCACCGCCGATCCCCGCACCCCCTTCGGCGGCCGCGGCCAGAGCGGCTTCGGCCTCACGCGGGGAGCCGAAGGCCTCCTCGAAATGACCGCCTCCAAAACCATCCTCCGCCGCGCCAAGGGCACCTCCCTTCACTACGACCCCCTCCGCGACCACGACCTCCCCCTTTTCGCCGGCCTTATCGGCACCCTCCACGCCGGCTCCCTCCGCCACCGCTGGCACGCCCTGAGGAACCTCATCACCGCCGCCCGTACTCGCACCAAGCCCTAGGCACCAAGCACCAAGCACCAGCACCAAAAGGAACCAACATGCGCACAGCAATCATCGGCTCCGGCCTCGCAGGACTCTCCGCCGCCTGCACCCTCGCCGCCCGCGGCCACCAGGTCACCGTGTTCGAGAAAAACTCCTGGATCGGCGGTAAAGCCGCCCAGCTCAACGAGCACGGCTTCCGCTTCGACATGGGCCCCACCATCCTCATCCAGCCCTCCATGCTCCGCAAAATCTTCGCCGAGGCCAACCGCAATCTCGACGACTACATCACCATGGTCCGCCTCGACCCCCAGTGGCGTTGCTTCTTCGATAACGGCCATACGGTCGACCTCCTCGACGACGAAGACAAGATGGCCGCCACCCTCGAAGCCCGCTGGCCCACCATGGGCGCCGGCTACAAGCGCCTCATGGCCCTCTCCGAGAACCTGCACGAAATCAGCGACAAATTCTTCTTCTGGAAGTCCGTCGGCGGCATGAGGGACACCTTTGAAGTCAAAGGCGCCTTCGACATCAAGGTCCTGCGCGACGTCATGCGCATGCGCCTCGGCAAAACCGTCGCCGGCACCATCCGCGAGTTCATCCCCGACCCTGAAACCGCCCAGATGCTCGACCACATGGTCCAGTACGTCGGCTCCTCCCCCGACGCCAGCCCCGCCATCCTCACGGCCATCGGCCACATGCAAATGCAGGAAGGCATCTGGTACCCCAAGGGCGGCACCCGCGCCGTTCCCGAAGCTCTCGGCAAACTCGCCGCCGAACTAGGCGTCCAGTTCCACACCGACACCGACATCAAGCGCATCACCACATCCGGAAATAACGGCAACAGCCGCGTCACCGGTCTCGAAACCACCACCGGTGAACGCTTCGCCTTCGACGCCGTCGTCTCGAACGAGGACGCCGTTCGCACCCACCGCGAACTCCTCGCCAACACTCCCGCCCAGCGCCATTTTGACCACGCCCGCGCCTACGAGCCCGCCTGTTCCGGCGTAGTCCTCTACCTCGGCCTCAACAAGGGCTACGACCACCTCGCCCACCACGACTTCGTCTTCAGCCACGACCCCCACGAAGAGTTCCACAACATCTACGACCTCGGCATTCCCGCCTCCGACCCCACCTGTTATCTCGCCGCCACCGCCCGCACCGACCCAAGCAGCGCCCCCGCCGGCGGCGAAGCCCTCTACGTCCTCGTCCACACCCCCTACATCCGCCCCGGCCAGAACTGGCAGCAGATGTTCCCCGGCTACCGCCAAACCATCCTCAATAAACTTAAAACCACCGGCCAAATGCCCGATCTCGAAGATCGCATCGTCTTCGAACACCACCTCACCCCGCAGGACATCCACGACCGCTATCGCGTCCTTAACGGCGCCATCTACGGCATCAGCTCGCACGGCCGCCTCAACGGCGCGTTCAAGCCCGCCAACCGCTCCCGCGAACTCCCCGGCCTTTACCTGGCCGGCGGTGCCGCGCACCCCGGCCCCGGCATGCCCATGGTCATGATGTCCGGCTGGATCGCCGCCGACAGCCTCGATCAGGACGCCCAATCTCACCAGCTTTCCGAACTCGCTCTTGCTTGAAAATGCAGCGCCGGGAACTCCTGACACTCGCAAATACAACTGAGTTATCGCGCGCGCGACGCGTGCGATGGCTTCTGTCGGCTAAAGCCGAAGCGGCTTTTTTCCGTTGACGCTCGGGAAAGGCCGAGATAGGCTCAGAATCACTTCCAGGAAAGAGTTCCAAGGCTCGCTCGATCAGCGGCTGTGTTGCTCTTTTCTATCGCGAGGATGATATGCCTAGACTTCACCGTTTTGTTTCCCTGATCTGCTTCTGCTTGTTGGCCGGCTCCGCATGGGCAACGAAGATCACCATCCAAGATCCAAGTAACACGCCTTTTACCGTCACCCCTGTCACGACAAGTACGTTCGTCGTCACCTTTACCGACGATTGCACGAGTGCGCTGAATCCCTCCAGTGCGGGCTACTCAGACGCCGGCTGTTTTGCTTTCACCAACCGTACCGGTTCTGACTGGACGAGCATCACGCTCTCCACAGTGGATACACCGACGAACGGGGGCTTCACCTGCGCTTCCCCAATCTTCTCCTCGCAGAACTGCAGCTATGACGCAAGCACGGGGCAGTATGTGCTGGCCTTTGATGACGGCACGATCGCAAGCCAAACCAACAATCTGAACTACTTTGTCATCTCCGAAAGCGACCTCGACCCGAGTTCCCTCACCTTCGATGCAACCGTAACCTATGCAGCCTCTACGCCGGAGCCGTCCGCGTGGCTGTTGATGGGGACAGGCCTGCTGTGCGCCTGGGCTGTGCGGGCGCGGCAGCGCCGCCTTGCCTAACCTCAGGGCAAAGATGCGTTGGATCTGCTGTCTCTTCGCTGCGCTTCTGCTCCTGGGCAGAAGCGCAGGAGTGTGCGCCCAGTTCGAAGCCCCTGAGAACCGTCCCGCTTCGGGAACGACCCCTGTCCGGCTGGGCGAATCGGCCGTAACCCTCCCTGGCCCTTGGCGCTTCCATGTGGGCGATGATGCGCAATGGGCAAAAACCTCGTTCGGCGACGCTTCGTGGGAAACGGTGGACCTCTCCTTGCCGCCCGCCGATCCGGACGGCAGCGGCGGCGATCTCGTTCCGGGATGGACTACACAGGGACACCCCGGGTATGCAGGCTTTGCCTGGTACCGGTTGCGGGTGGACGTCCAGGGATCGCACGAGCCTCTTGAACTCAAAATGCCCGATGCCGTGGATGATGCCTACCAAGTCTTCGTCAATGGGCAGATGATCGGCCATTTCGGTGATTTCCATCATCGTCAGGTACGCGCCTATGCGGCCTTACCGGGCGGCTTCCGGCTCCCCGCAAACCTGCGCAACGGCCCCATGTTGATCGCCGTCCGTGTCTGGATGGATAGCGCTACCCGGTTCATTTCACCGGATGCGGGAGGCCTGCGCGCGCCTCCGGTTCTGGGAGCGGTCTCAGCAGTAGCCGGACAGGTGCGCCTGGATTGGGACGATCGGGCGCACGAGGTAGGCAGTGGTTTCCTCGAAACGCTCGTTCTTCTTCTCGTGCTCGTCGTGGCGGTGACCCATTTCGTCCTCGCGCCGCATGAAAAGGCCTACGTGTGGCTTGGATTGGCAGTCCTTGTCACCCTGCTCGCCAACATCATCCTCCAGGTCATCAATTTCACCACCTGGCTGCCACAAACGCCGGCTATCCTCCTGCGCGACGTGTTGCTCGCACCCGCCCGCATTGCGCTCTGGATCTTTTTCTGGGCCTTCTGGTTCGGGCTGCCGAGAGTGCGGCGGACACTGTACCTCACCTGTTATCTAACGTTGCTGCTGGCCATCGTCACTGCCATGCTGCGTCCGCCGCTGCATGGCGGGCTCATCAGCCTGCGCGCCTCGGTGGCGCTCACGCCCGCGGTGCTTTGGTTGAAGCTCGGCCTCGCCGCGATCCTGCTCACCATCACCGTCAGGGGCATCCGGCGGAACCGCGCCGAAGGGCTCCTGGCCCTGCCCGCGGTTCTGCTTACGGCCTTCGCCAGCTACCAACACGAGCTTCGCTTCCTGCACATTCCCATTACCTTCTTTGTGTGGGGATTCATGATCTCTGTCGGCCAGGTATCGACCACCTTCTCTCTGCTCCTCGTAACCTTGATGGGGTCCAGACGCTTTCTGCTCGCACAACGGCGCAAGGTGCAGTGGGAACTCGAAATGCAGCAGGCTCGTGAGCTCCAACAGGTCATTCTGCCCAGAGCACTGCCTGAAGTCCCAGGGCTTTGGCTGGACAGCGATTACCGACCTTCGCGCGAGGTGGGCGGCGACTTCTTCCAGGTCATCCCCGACCGCTCCGATGGCAGCGTTCTCGTGTTGTTGGGCGATGTCACCGGTAAGGGACTGAGTGCGGGCATGCTGGTGGCGCTCATCGTGGGGTCAGCCGATGCCCTCGCCCGCGAGAATCACGACCCGGAACACCTCCTCACCAAGCTCAATGAGCGTCTCTGCGATCGGGGCTTTGCCACCGCCACCTGTCTGGCCATGCGCATCACCAGGGACGGCTTCTGCACCATTGTGAACGCAGGTCATCTTCCCCCGTACCTCAACGATCAGGAACTGGAGATGGAGGGCGCGCTCCCCCTCGGAACATTGCCCGGAGCCGACTATACCCGGCTGGGCGTGCAACTGAAGGAAGGCGACGCCCTCACGCTCATGACGGATGGCATTGCCGAAGCTCAGAATGAGGATGGCGCCCTTTTCGGCTTCGAGCGCGTCGGCGCCATGATGGCCGGCAAGGCGACGGTGCACGAAGTTGCGGATGCCGCGGCCGCCTTCGGGCAGGAGGACGATATTCTCGTTCTTCGCGTCGAGCGGCGTCGCCAAGCGCAATCGCTGGCCCCCGCAGCATAAAGGTCCAGACAGGACCGGAAAGAGTGTTTTGACCGACGGAGAGTCTGCATACTGCTCGCGGATTCAGCCATTGCTGAGACACATGCGCACAATGACCCCCAGCTCAGCTACCCGTGCATCAATGCCTTCACATCATGAATCCCCTCCCGCAAGCTCCGGAACTGCGGTAAGCCTTACGGAATGAAAAATTTACAAGCGACTGTTTTGTTTGCAAGAGTTTACAGGACCCGACAACGGCCAAGTTGCACCCAACAAGAACTTACGCCACAGGCTAACCGGAGGAGGAGGAGGCCGACCCGCCGGAGCGTAGCATAACTGCATGCCCCGGAACCCACGCAACCCCCAGGTTCCCCCCATTTCCAACCTGACCCTCCGCTTCTTTCGCAGCATCACCCGCCGCTACTTCCGCCGTCACTTCCGCACTGTCCTCGCCCAGCATCCCGATCGCCTCACCGCCGTCGAAGGCCCGCTGATCGTCTACGGCAACCACAGCTCCTGGTGGGATCCCATGCTCATCGTCCTTCTCGGCGAGCAGCTTCTTCCCCATCGCAACCACTACGCTCCCATCGATGCCAACGCCCTGAAAAAGTATCCCATCCTCCGCAAATTGGGCATCTTCCCAGTAGAACTGTCCTCATCCCGCGGAGCCGTCCAGTTTCTCCGCACCGCCGAAGCCATCCTCCGCGGGAATGGCGTTCTCTGGCTCACCCCGCAGGGCCGCTTCGCCGACCCCCGCGACTTTCCCCTCGCATTCAAGCCCGGACTTGCCGCTCTCGCCCTGCGCCTCCCCGAAGTGCCACTCATCCCACTGGCTGTCGAGTACACCTTCTGGGACGAACGCCTTCCCGAAACGCTCCTCCACGCCGGCCAACTCCTTCACACCGACGCCCACCAAACCACCGCCGAAGCCACCCGGACCCTCGAATCCGCCCTTGCGTCCTCGATGTACACCCTCCAACAAGCCTCGATAGCCCGCAACCCAGCCGTCTTCACCCCACTTCTCACGGGCTCCCGCGGCACCGGCGGGATGTACGCCCTTATCCGCCGCACCAAAGCTCTCTTCCTCCGGCGTCCGCTGGACCTCGACCACACGCAACGCCCTTAACCGCCTTCGCCCATCCGCAACAACGGCATGGGACAATTACCACCGATGCTCCTTAGCCTCCTGATCGGAGCCGCCGCGGCATGCTCAGTTTTTCCGGCGCTGCTCTTCTGTATCAACCTGCGCCGTTTCCGTCCGCCGCCACCCGCCGACCTCAGCGGCCCTCCACCCAGCATCTCCGTCCTCATTCCCGCCCGCAACGAGGAGGCCAACATTGGCCCTGCGCTCGACCATGTCCTCGCCAGCCGGAACGCCGATCTTGAAATCCTCGTGCTCGACGACGGTTCCACCGACCGAACCCCCGACATCGTCCGCACCTACGCCGCCCTGGATCCTCGGCTTCACCTCGTACCCGGCCGTCCCCTCCCCCACGGCTGGAACGGCAAGCAGTTCGCCTGCTGGACCCTGGCCCAGGAGTCCACCCGTCCCCTGCTCGTTTTTCTCGACGCCGACGTACGCATTCACCCCGACCTCCTCGCCCGCACCGCCGCGTTTCGCGCGCGCACCGGCACCGCGCTCGTCAGCGGCTTTCCCCGCCTCATCACAATCACGTTTCTGGAAAAGCTGCTGCTTCCGCTCATTCATTTCATTCTGCTGGCGTTTCTACCTATGCGCTCCATGCGCCGGACCACAAGACCGGCCGTCGCCGCGGGCTGCGGCCAATTTTTCCTCGCCGACCGCGCCGCCTACTTTGCCGCAGGCGGCCACAACGCCCTCCGCGAGACGATGCACGACGGCCTCCTTCTTCCACGCACCCTGCGCCGCGCAGGTTACAAAACCGACATAGCCGACATCACCTCGCTCGCCGAAGTTCGAATGTACGACTCTGCCACCAAAGTCTGGAGCGGCCTCGCCAAAAACGCCACGGAAGGCATTGCGACTCCCGCCAAGATTGCCCCGCTGTCCGCGATCCTCTTTCTCGGCCAGGTGCTGCCCGCTCTTTTCGGTGCTTATGTGCTTGGCCTAGGCTTGCTGTTGCTGGTATTGCACTTGACCGGCAACACCGCCCTCGAAAGCCTCATGGAGCTGGGCTTCTCGCCATTGGCCACCCTCTTCTTCGCGTCGCACGGCGGTTTCATCACGGTCTACAAGCACCATGTACCGGCGATCACAGGACTGCTGTTCTTCGCGATCCTATCCAGCTACCTCCCACGCCTGCTCGCCACGCGCCGCTTCCAGCAGCCGCCGACTTCCGCTCTGCTACACCCCATCGGCGTTCTCGTCCTGCTCATCGTCCAGTGGTATGCCCTTACCCGCAAGGTTTTCGGCAAACCCGTAGGCTGGCGCCAACGCACGTATTCAAGTCAAACTGGGACTGAGTTGGGCAGCTGAGTCGCAGGTTCTGAAAAGCTGTGCGGCACTCCCGCGCCATGGAGTTAAGTACCAGCAATGGTGCGCCTGTCCTGTTTTACGCATTTGCGATAAAGCGCAAGCTCCGACGACGTCCTGACAAAAAAGCTCCGTGAGAGCTAAAGTTTTCCGCCATTCCATCCGATATCTAGGGTGTGCTCACCCATCTCGCGCTCACCCCTCTGAAGGATCCATGTTCTCGATCATAGGCGTTCTGGTTGTTATTGGTTCCGTGTTGGGCGGTTTTCTAATGGAAAAGGGCAAGTTGCCCGTCCTCATACAGCCGGCAGAATTCCTAACCATTATGGGGTCAGCCCTCGGCACCGTGCTCGCAGCTAACCCAATGCATGTGCTGAAGGGAGTCGTTGGCGGCGTGCTAGGCGTTTTGAAAGGAGGTGCAGTGTCGGAAAAACGGTATGTGGAGTCGCTGAAGATGCTTTTCGATGTCTTCACCAAGGCACGCAAAGAAGGGCTTGTAGCGATCGAAGCCGACATCGAAGAACCTGAAAAGAGCCCGATCTTTTCAAAATATCCCGCTTTCCTGAAGGACCACCACGTAAATGCATTCGTTTGCGACACGATGCGAATGGCAGTAACCGGCGGCGTGAAACCCTTCGACGTTGAACAGATGATGGAACTTGATCTGGAAGTTCATCACCATACCAGCATGCAACCTACACAGGCGCTGAGTTCAATGGCTGATGCCCTTCCAGGCCTTGGCATCGTAGCGGCCGTATTGGGCATTGTGGTGACGATGGGCTCGCTCGGCGGTCCGCCGGCAGAAATCGGACACAAGGTTGCCGCAGCACTTGTGGGTACCTTTCTAGGCATCCTGCTTTGCTACGGCGTGGCCGGCCCTATCGCCTCCAATATGTCCAAATCCGTCGATGAGCAGCACGCTTACTATCACGTTCTTCGCGTAACCCTCATGGCGTTCATCAAGGGCACCACCCCGATTCTCGCTGTCGAAATGGGCCGCCGCGCAATTCCAGAACATTTACGCCCCAAGTTTGCGACTGTAGAAAAAGCATGTCGTGACAAGGGTGCTGACGCGGCAGCAGCCGCTTAGGAGACCACAATGGCAGATGCCGCCAGCACAATCATCATCATCAAGAAGAAAAAAAGCGGGCACGGTGGGCACCATGGAGGAGCATGGAAGGTGGCCTATGCTGATTTTGTCACTGCCATGATGTCACTCTTCATAGTCTTGTGGCTCCTTAGTGCAAACGACGCAGTGAAGCACTCCGTCGCAGCTTATTTTCGCGATCCAAAGGGAACGTCCACAAAAATCGGTACCGCCCAGGACGGCGTCGGACACGCTCTTCCTCTACACAAAGAGGATCTTGGAGATCTGAAGAAGCGTTTGCAGGAAGCCGCGAGACGACTGCCCAATTTCGACAAGTTCGGTAAACAGGTGGAGATTACGGCTGCTCCGGAAGGCTTGCAGATCGAGCTCTTGGAAGATCCTGGAGGCACATTCTTCGAGCTTGGTAATGCGCAACCCACGCCGATCCTGAATGAGTTTCTGTCGGTCGTTTCCAAAGAGTTGGGCAAAGTACCCAACAAGATCTCCATTGAGGGTCACACGGACGCTGTACCGTACAGCAACGACGCTACTTATTCCAACTGGGAACTCTCTGCGGACCGCGCCAATGCCGCGCGACGGATTATGCAAACCAGCGGCATCGGTTCGGCTCAAGTGGCCGAGGTACGCGGATATGCTGACCAGCAGCTACGTCTACCTGATCGGCCCGAGGATCCCTCCAATCGTCGAATCACGTTGATACTGCACGCGGATCCGGGACAGGCCACCGCTGAAGCGCAAAGCACCCAAACCAACTCTGAAGAAAAATCGCCTGCTCTTCACGAACAGCATGACTAGATCCGAGACGATAGGTTCGATTAGACGGATCGGATCTCCCGTTCTCGTGTAGAAAGGCTCACCGCTCCAAGGTCCTTGGAGTTATTTAAACCACTCCTGCTCACACTTTTAGACAGAACCTTGACGAGAATCCTGATGAACTGCTCCTCTGCTGCACTGGAAAAACGAAAGCGAAAGCCAACATCAAGAAGCTGACAATGAACCGCTTCGGCCTCAATCTCAATCATGCAGCCATCCAGACGCAACCGAAGCCGACCGAGACCGCCTGGCGTAACTGGCCTAGCCAAACGAACCTGAAGTCCCGTCTCACTGAAATCCACTGAGAAGCCGGGGATACTCGCCTCTTCAACCAGGAATTCAACAGGTACCTGCAGAGAAAACCGCGGAACTCGGTATGTATACGCATGTAAATTTGGCACTGCGTCCACCTTGCTCCTTGCAAGTGCAAAGAAGATTACAGTAGGCCGATTGGGCCTTCTTGGCACTACATCTTTTGCGTTATTAGTACACGAATTCCGTGTAACAACCCTCCACGAAAGTGGCCTCAGATTCCGTGCTACGCTCGACAAACCGGTTGCAGAGCAACTTCACCGGAGGGACGTTTGCTGACCCAAACCAGGCAGAGTGGATCGGTGCACCCGCACCTTCCAACTCAGGCGCAGAGTACGCGAAGTGAGGGTAGCAGCCAGATTCGGCGTGCACTCATCGTGGAAGACGATGAGGTTCTTTGCCGTTTCCTTGGCCGACTCTTCGAGATGGAGGGCTTCCAGGTAGCTTTCGTGCATTCAGGGGACGCCGCTCTCGCCAATCTCTCGCCAGAACTAGACATCGTCATTCTTGACCTAAATCTGCCTGGGGTGGACGGTCTAACCGTCTTACAAACGCTTCGCGCGCAGTTCGACCGTCTGCCGGTTCTGGTTCTCACTGGTCGCGCGCGAGCGGAAAGTGCTGTCCTAGCACTCGAAAACGGCGCAGACGATTGCCTGACGAAGCCGTTCTCCCACACGGAACTTCTTGCACGTACACGCGCAATTCTGCGGCGTAACTATGCCAAGGCACCCGCGACCACACACTGCGGCAGTCTTGTTGTGAATCGTAGTGCACTACGCGTCACGCGCGAAGGAGAACGTGTAGATCTTACGCCGCGTGAGTACAGTCTTCTCGAACTGCTCATGCGATCACCCGGCATACCAGTTTCCAGGACCACCCTCATGAAAGAGGTCTGGGGCGAAGACATCACCTCCGGATCGAGCAACGTAGTGGACGTCTATATGAAATATCTGCGGGATAAGATCGACCTTCCCGGCCTACAAAAACTGATTCGAACTGTACGCGGCGTGGGTTATGTCATCAGTGAACTTTGATCGCAGGCAGCCCTCTCAACACGTGACCTTGGCGGATCTCACACCGCCGTATACCGCAGAAACCATGATGACCGGGCAGAGCAGTATCGATCTGCGCGATACGGTGCCTTACGGGGAACCAGTTCAGCAACCGTCCATGTCGAGCCTGTTCGAGAATGCCAACTCGCTCGCTTCCATTTCCAGCTCGGAGCCTGCTCGTCTCCTCCTTGTCGGGCCGGACCCCTCGACGCATCGGGAGTGGAAGCAGAAGCTATCTACCGCCCATTGGTGCGTAGTTGAGGCTCGAAGCGGAGCCGCTGCTTGGGAAAAACTCCTGGAAGAGAGCTTCGAGCTGATGCTCTTGGATCCGAACCTGCCCGATCTGGATGGTGCAGAATTTGAACGCTTGATCCGCGTGCAGTTTCCAGGTTTGCAGATCATTATCTTGGCGTCATCGTGCGAAACGGCATCGCCGGCCACAGTATCGGCAACCTCCGCTCCTCGTACGCCAGAGAACCACAGCCGAGTCTTGCTTCGGCCAGAGAGCACACGGCGTCAGACCTTCACGTCTTCAGCCAAGTCGACAGGCTCACAATCGGGGTGGTATGAGCTCGTGGGAAGTTCCGACGCCATGCAGCGCGTTTACCATGCAGCACAGCTTGTGGCTCGCAGAACATCCACCGTTCTCATCCAGGGTGAGAGCGGAACAGGAAAAGACCTGCTTGCTCGTTCCATCCATGCTTCCAGTCCGCGAGAAAGACAGCCCTTTGTAGTGATCAACTGCGCCGCTATCCCGGAAGCTCTTCTCGAAGCTGAACTATTCGGCTACACAAAGGGGGCATTTACCGGAGCAGCCCAATCCAAGATCGGGCGTATCCACTTGGCGCACGGCGGCACATTGTTTCTCGATGAAATTGGCGACATGCCGTATCCGCTACAAAGCAAGATTCTTCGCTTTCTGGAGCAGGGCGAGGTGCAAAGGATTGGCGGTACAGATACTCTCAAAGTCGACTGCCGTATCATCGCTGCGACCAATGCGGACTTGAAGAATCTCGTCAAAGCGAGCCGCTTTCGCGAAGATCTCTTTTACCGGCTTGCCGTCTTCCCAATCCTGCTTCCATCCTTGCGCGACCGTATGGAAGATCTGGACGCCTTAATTGATACTTTCGTCTCCAAGTTCTGTCCCGGGGGAGGAATGTCAGACGCCGCAAGGAGGCTGCTGACAGCCCATGACTGGCCCGGAAATGTGCGTGAGCTTAGGAATGTAGTTGAACGCGCCAGCATCTACGCGGATGATCGACGCTTCATTGAGGCAGAAGATGTCTGCTTCTAAAGTCCCCAATCGCGCAACTCACCAACGGAAGCGTAGAACCTCTTGCTCCGGTATCTTCTGCAACTTGATGGTTACTAGAACACATTACGGCAGGCATCTTGCTTCTGTCACGTACATGAACACCGCTTCTAATAAGGCTCTAATTGTTCGGATAGGTGTTGACCCCGGCCATAACTCCATGTTCGTGCGAGGCGAAACCGGATGTCAGTGATTCCCGATTTCACACAACTCGAGCAGTTCCTTACCGTAACAAACAGGCGGGAAACGGTGATCGCCGCCAACATGGCGAATATCGACACACCGGGATTTCACGCACAGGACATCGACTTCCAACGAACCCTGAGCCAGGCGATGAGCACACCATCAGGAACCAGGATGAACGTGGCGGTACGAAGTGTTCCCGGTTTGCTCGAACGTCCAGACGGCAACAACGTCGATATCGACCGCGAATCGCTGCTGTTAGCCCAATCCCAATTGAACTACCAGATCGGCACGCAGCTCCTGAAATCAGGCTTCCACCAGGTGTTGTCAGCGATCAACGGCGAAGGAACTGCCTGATAATGAGCATCTTTGACGCCCTCAATATTAGCGCTTCCGCTCTGACGGCGGAGCGGCAACGGTCTGAGGTGGCCGCCACCAATCTGGCCAATGTCGATACAACACACACTCCTGCTGGAAAGGTTCCGTACCGCCGGCGTGAAGTCGTGCTGGCGACCAGTGCCGGCCCCCAGTTCCGCGCCCTGCTGAATAAAACGGCTGTCGGGAGCTCTCTCGCTGAGGCGGGCAGTGTTCGGGTAACCCAAGTGGCGCAAGACAGCGCAGCTCCACTTCGCCGGTACGATCCAGGACATCCCGATGCGGATAGCGACGGTTACGTCTCGTACCCAAACATCAACCCAGTGCAGGAGATGGTAGACCTGATGGGTTCTGTTCGGGCCTACCAGCTCAATGCATCAGCCATCAGTGCAAGCAAACAGTTGATTCAACAATCCATTGATTTACTCAAGAGCTGAAGAAGGTTCTTCATGGTACTCAATACAGCGATCACCTCCATCGCCGGGCAGATAAACGGTCTCGGCTCAACAAGCACAACCGCGGGTGTTGACGGAACCGGCTTTGGTGATCTTCTTAAGTCAGCAATCGGCAATGCGGACGGATTACAGACAACAGCTGACTCGCAGATAAGTAATCTTCTGCAGGGTGCGCCGGGTGCAGACGTCGGAACCGTGATGGCTTCGGTTGAGAAAGCCGGAATCGCGTTTCAGCTTATGCTGCAGGTCCGCAACAAGGTCGTAAGTGCATATCAGGACATCGAAAAAATGCAGTTTTAACGCATGCTGAGCCATGTCAGGGAATCTCTTGAATAGATTGCAACAAGTATGGGCTAGGTGGACAGCGCGACAGCGCCTTGTCTTGAGTGGAGGCGCCGTCCTTACCTTGGTCGCCATCATCGGGCTATTGAAGGCCTTCAGTACCCCCGAGTACAAGCCCTTGATGGTGGGAATGCAACCGGAAGACGTACAGGCCGTTTCTGGGCAGCTTGCAGCAAAGAAGATTGCTTTTCAGCTCTCCACGGACGGCAAGGGCATTAACGTCGCTGCCGACCAGCTGGACGCAGCGCGGCTTGAAGTGGCATCGGAAGGCTCACCACACAGCGGACGGATGGGTTTCGAACTCTTTGATAAGAGCTCCTGGGGACAAACTGAGTTTGATGAGAAGGTCAATTACCAGCGAGCTCTGGAGGGTGAACTGGAGCGCACGATTGCAACGCTGAGCGACGTAAAGAGCGCTCGCGTGCATCTTGTGATGCCCACCGCATCCGTCTTTCTCGACAGAGAGCGAGCGGCAAAAGCATCCGTAACCCTCCGGATGAAACATGGTTCGCTCAGTCCCGATCAACTGCACGCGATTGCTCGCTTGGTGAGCGGCGCGGTCGATGGGTTAGCTCCACACGACGTCACGATCATCGACGCCGATTCTAATGAGTCTCTCAGTGAAAGGTCAGGAAGTCTGGAAGGCCGTGAGCTCGAAGCAGAATTCACCAAACGTCTGCTCGCAACGCTTGGCCCGGCGGTGGGAATCGACAACCTACGCGCCAGCGTCAATGTTGAGTACGACCTAAGCAGCAGCGAAGAAAGTCAGGATAAGTTTGACCCAACCGTCAGCGCCGTCCTTACCTCGCAGAAATCTCAGGAGCAGATTGGCGGCGGCGGTGCCACGGGGGGTGTCGCGGGAACGGCGTCGAATCTCCCCAACGCGGGCTCTGTACCGCAAACCATGCCGGGTGAGGACAATGCTCAAACCACCTCTTCCGAGAGCGCGACCTTTGGAGTAAACAAAGTGGTGCGGCACACAGTCTCTCCGGCCGGGAGTATACGGCGGATATCGGCAGCGATCCTCGTGAACGATAGCCTGGACCGTAAGCAGGTCAAAGGTCAGTGGATCACGACACCCCACAAACGGGCGCAAGCGCAACTTGATCAGCTGGCCGAGCTGGCGCGAGGCGTTCTGGGGGCCGACAAGAACCGGGGCGACGTGATCACAGTTCAGAACATGACATTCGACACGGAGGCCCTCTCAGACGTCACTCCAACAATGGTGGACAAACTGAAAACTCGCCTGACGGACTTCGCCGCGCCGCTGCGGTACGCTGCTATGCTCCTGCTCCTTCTGCTTGTTTGGGCTCTCATGGTCAGACCGGTGCAGAAGCAGGTGCTTGCTTCCTTGAAGGAGTTGCCACCCATAGGTCCCCTCCATGCACTTTCTCCAGCGGCCCCGGCCTTGGGAGTCTCCACCCCGATAGCCTCGTTGGAGAGCGATCCGGAAGCGGCACACCTGAAACGCGAACTGAATGAGCTGGTACTTGCGGAGCCGGCATCCATGACGCGCACGCTCCAAAGTTGGTTGCGGGAGACGAAGGGATGAGCGAATCTGTCGAAGTGCCCTTGCTGAGTGGAGCAAAGAAGGCAGCCATCTTACTTACTATCCTTGCGGAAGATGCGGCCGCGGCGATCTTCCGCAACTTGCCTGAGGACGATCTGCAACGCGTCACACGTGAAATCCTTAACCTCGGATCCGTACCCGCTCACGTCACCATGCAGGTGATTCGCGAGTACCGGCAGATGACCGAAGCCCGTGATTACCTGGCTGAGGGTGGACAGGCAACGGCGAACCGGCTTTTGGTGAAGGCCTTCGGCGAGAACGGGGCAAAAAGCCTGCAGCATCAACTCGTTCGGGTAAGCGAGATCAATCCAAGTTCCGTCGAGTCGCTGCAAGGCGCGGATCCAAAGCAGCTCGCTCGCTTGCTGGAAGGCGAACATCCCCAGACAGTCGCCCTGGTCCTTGGCCATCTCGAACCAAAGCAGGCCGCCGCCTTGCTCACCCATCTTCCTCGCCAGGCTCGTGCAGAATCGGTAAGAAGGCTGGCAAATCTCCGGCAATTTTCTCCTGCCATTGCCGAGCGTATCTCGAATGCAGTCTATCGCCGCCTTCGCTCTGCGGGAGAGATCAATAAGCGAACCTATTCTGGATTTCAGAATGTCGCCGCGCTTATGAACAGCGTGGACACGGAGACGTCTCGAGAGATCCTGGAGAACATCGAGGGGCAAGATTCCAAACTTGCGTCGAGCATCCGCGAGCAGATGTTCACGTTTGAGGATTTCGGTCGCATAGACACGTCGCAGTTGCGTGAACTTGCTTCTGCGGTGGACCGCAAGGTACTCGCCGTAGCTTTGAAGGGCGCACCGGTTGATCTGCGCGATCGCTTCTTCAAAACAATGTCCTCTCGAGCCGTGGAGATGCTGAAGGAAGACATGGATTCCCTAGGTCCTGTACGTGGCAAGGATGTACTGAAAGCTCACGGTGAGATGGTCGCCCTCGCCAGACAACTGGAAGAGCAAGGCAAGATGACGCTCCGCAGCGATGAAGGTGACTCCTTTGTCTAGCCCTAGCTTCACTTCCATCGACTTGTGGAATTATCGTGAAACCGGAACGCCGCCGCAGCGCCACATGCCAAATGAAGAGGCGCCTGAAGCAACTGCGCCTCCTCCGCCCGGCATTGCGGAGGCTGAGGTGATTCACCGTATTCAGGAAGCGCTGCAGCAAGCAAGACAGCAGTGGGATAGTTCGGCAAGCGAGAAACAACACGCGCGCAATCAAAAGCTGATCTCTGCATTGCAAGAATTCACCGCGCAGCGCACCCTGTACTTCCGACAGGTAGAAAACGAGATCGTTCATCTTACGCTTGCTATCGTACGTAAAATTCTGAGGCGCGAAGCTTCCATAGATCCCACCCTGCTATGCGGCCTCGTTCGCATTGCACTGGATGACATCGCCGGAGAAGACGCCGTCCGGCTGCGTGTACCTTCCACCGACGTAGCTGCCTGGAAGCTCTCGCAATCGGCCACCAAGTCGCTCCCTTCTTTCGACCTTGTTGAAGATCCCCGTCTCGAGCCTGATGATGCCGTGCTCGAGACGCACATCGGAAGCGCGAACATCGGCTTTGAGGCGCAACTCAAGCTTGTAGAACAGGGCTTTCTTGATCTCCTGGCACATCGACCGGAGCAAGCGTGACATCCGACGTCTTCTCTGATCTGCAATGCCGCCTCGGTGAGCAGTCCCTCATTCAGTGGGAAGGACGTGTTCTCCAAGTCACGGGCAATCTCATCGAGTCCGAAGGCCCTGCCGGGAGTGTTGGGGACGAATGTCTGATACGCCGCTCCGGCGGCCGACTGCTGAGTGCGGAGATCATTGGGTTCCGCGGGCGCGTCGTACTTTCGATGGCCACACAGGAACCTGCGGGAGTTTGCCTGGGCAATGCAATTGTGGCGCTCGGTACGCGTCCCTCTGTCAGCGTCGGCGCAGGCCTGCTCGGCCGCGTCCTGGATGCAAGCGGCCTACCTCTTGACGGAAAGGGCCCCTGCCGCGGAGGTGTCCTGGCGCCCATCCAAGCAGATGCACCCCGTCCGCTTACACGCGTTCCCATCCGCAATCCCCTGGGTTGTGGAGTGCGTTCTCTCGATGCCTTTGTGCCATGCGGACGAGGGCAACGCCTCGGCGTTTTTGGTGGCAGCGGCGTCGGCAAGAGTACGCTTCTCGGCATGATGGCCCGGGGGACCGCGGCTGACGTCATCGTCATGGCGCTCGTGGGAGAACGCGGTCGCGAGGTCGGCGAATTTCTCGAGGTACTTGGCGAGGAGGGTCTTCGCCGCGCGGTGCTCATTGTCTCAACCTCGAACGAATCGCCGCTTCTCCGGCTGCGAGCGCCCATGGTAGCTACCGCGGTGGCCGAAGCCTTTGCAGCGCAGGGAAAGGATGTTCTCCTCGTGGTGGATTCTCTGACGCGGTTCGCAATGGCGCAGCGTGAGATCGGCCTGGCTGCCGGCGAACCCCCGACAGCCAAGGGATACACACCGTCCGTGCTCAACAAGCTCGCCTGTCTTGTCGAGCGTGCCGGGCGTTTTCAACGAGGAAGCATTACTGGTTTCTACACGGTTCTTATGGAAGGCGACGACCAGCAGGATCCTGTAGTGGATACCGTCCGGTCTCTGCTGGACGGACACATCATCCTGGACCGTGCGCTGGCCAGCCGCGGCCACTATCCACCGGTTGCGATACTCGACAGCTTAAGCAGACTAACCACGGCCATTGCGAGCCCGCAGCATATCGAAAAGGCGAGATCGCTCCGCGCCTTGCTTGCTTCCTATGCTCGTTCGGAAGACCTGGTCCGCATCGGAGCCTACCAACGGGGCAGCGACGCGCAACTTGACCGCGCCATCGAGGTTCTCCCTGCGCTGAACGCCTTTCTTCGCCAGGACAGCCATGAGCTTTGCTCCTTCGCGGATGCCGAACGCCTGCTGCTTAGCCTGCCTTCTTAACTATGGCCCGCCCCTTTCCCCTCACACCCGTGCTGCGCCTTCGCGAGCAGAAAGAACAGGCGGAGGAGCGCGCCCTGGTCGCGATCAATGCTGATCTGCAACAAGTTCGAGCCGCCCTTGCACGCGTCGAGCAGGAAATGGCACGTTTCGGGGCAGTGCGACAAGAGATCACTCGAGAGGTCATCACCGCCGCTCACCACCAGATGCTGGCGCTGCAGTGGCGTTCCCTGCAGGAAGCCCATGCGCAACTGAAGGTTCGGCTGCAGTCTCTCGAAAAGAGCAGGGCCGAGCAGCAGCAGTCCTTCCTCCTCGCGAAAAGACAACGCGAGACGCTGTCGGAGCTTCGTCAGCAATACAAGGACCGCGTAGAAGAGAAGGCGGAGCAGTCGGAACGCAAGCGGATCGATGATCTGTTCTCATCTCGGCATGCACGAGCCGCTGCCCAAGCAGGCAGGCGCACCGCAGACAATCTTAAAAAGCTTAATGAGGCACACTCTCATTCCAGCTAAGCGAATCTGACGCGCTCGCGCTTCGCGAGTATTTCCTCGGTTTTCCGGGCGATTCGTGATTTGGCAAGGGTCTTGCATATACGTGTTGCATGCCAGTGGCTCTGCCAACGCAAGTAGACGCAGGAGAGAACGCGAGCCCAGTTTTGAGGGCTGGCTCTCGCCCCGAGCAGGCCTTTGGCGATCTACTTTCGCAGCAGACCACACTGGGCGGGACGAACGCCGCATCTTCAGGGACATCCACAAAGGCCCGCGCGCAAGATCTCACGGATTTCCAAGGAAAGCATGTAAGCGCGAAAGGGCCCGCTTCGGCTCAACCTCCTTTGCAACTGGCATTGTTCGCTCCGAATAGCACCTTGAGCTTTGCGTCAGTTCGCTCCCCTTCGCCTCAGACGAGCGGTACGTATATAGAACATGCAACGGTTGCTTCGACAGGACGATCTTCCGTGATCGATTCGGATGGAGAAATAGCGACCACAACTGGGAGTGTCGCTGGTTGGGCTTTACCTATCGCAGGACAAGTTGGAACGAATCAGAACAGCGATCCGCAAGCGCAGCCCCCACCAAATCTGCTCGCCGCAAGTGGCCCCGAAGCTTCGGATCTCATCGATGGTTTTCCGCAGCAACTTACCGCTGCCCCCTCCATGGCTGGCCTGATACCTGGACTAGATCGTGGAGCCAAAGCCACACTGGCCGCCTCTAACGCCGTAACCGGATTGGGGCAAGAGCTTACTATCCACTCCAAGAGCAAAGCACCCACCCTGAACAGTACGTCGCCCCATTCGATGGATGCTTCCGCTCCCATCAGCGCCGAGGCTTTCGAGCGTAAACCTGCATCCCCTGAAGGGCCTTCCCCGGTTCGACCCGAACACGCGCAGCATGCCCCAAGTGCCCGGACTTCCGGTGGGTTGCGTTCTGACGCGCAGGGACCTGTTCCTCAAAGCACAGGGTCAGTCAGAGCACCTTCAGGCCTATCGCAGTCTGGGCCGACGCAAATTCGTCCTACTGCACCGACCGATGCTGGAGCAGACTTATCCGCGGCGCTGTCCGCAGTAGCGAATGACAGTACCTCGCAATTACCGGCATTGACCTCTGCTTCCACCAAACCAGCAGACCAACTGACGGTCCCCGCCGCAGCACATGCAACGCCAGGAGTCCTCCCGATCACAGTTCCTGGCGGGTCGCCGGCCTCAGCGGCACCTGGATGGATGTCGTCAGATCCATTGCACGTGAAGGAACTCGTTGCTCCCGACAGCGGTGTTCAGGCCATCGGAGCTGGCGCGGCGGAAACAACGATGGGCACACGGAGTGATGCGTCCCCTGATGCGCACACAGGGGACGCTCGGGCGGCCCTCAGATCCACGGAGGGCGAACAGCAAGCAGCGGAGACCGTTCCCGGGCTCACGCACGCTCGACTGGTGCAGAGTCTAGCGGGTTCTCAGATGCAGGTCAGCTTGCGGTCTGAAGATTTTGGCAAGGTCACCGTCCACGCGGGCTATGGGCGCGACGCGCTTTCCGCACAGATAAGTCTTGAAAATCCTCAACTCGGAGCCGCGCTCTCTTCCCATATACCTGCCATGGAGCAAAAGCTTGCGGGCGAACATGGGTTGAGGACCTCCGTTGTGATTTCGACGGGGCCAGACGGCCAAGGCACACAGAACCCGTCGAAGGACGCCAGCGCGCAACCTGAACGCAACGCCTCTTCCTACAAGTCCAGCGTGAGCAGAACATCGTTCCCTGGATCTATGGAGGCCGCTGCAATCGCCGTCGAACAAACCATCTCTCCCGCCACAACGCAGGCGTCCGCCGGACGCCTCAACATCCGGATTTGAACAACTACCAAGGAGTGTCCATGTCGTCCATCGCATTTCAACCCTTTGCCGCTGTAAGTCCTACGCCCAACTCAACCACTACCTCGGGCACATCAGGAACTACCGGTACGTCATCCAGCTCGAGTTCCAGCCAGACCTCCATCGATGCGTTGGGTTCCACCTTCCTCAACCTGCTCACGGAGGAGCTCCAGAATCAGGATCCAACCGCGCCGATGGACAGCACAGCAATGGTCGGCCAAATGATCTCGCTCAATCAACTTGACCAGATTGCCAGCATCAACCAGCTGCTGACCAGCACTCTGGGAAGCACCACTTCCAGTACAGCGAATGCGACAGCGAACAACAACGCAGCCAGCGCCGCTTCAACTCAGCAAGCAGCGTTGCTGGCAGCACAAGCAACGCTCCAGAACAGCATCACGCCCGCAACGAACCTGAACGCCTCCGCTTTGCCCTCTTTCTAACCCATTGCTTTTTTGGAGCCATCATGTCGCTTTTCTCTACTCCTTTATCCGGTCTCAATGCCAGTTCCGCAGCACTGCAGGCCATCTCTAACAATCTCGCGAATCTGAACACGGATGGCTACAAGGCGCAGGACGCAGTCTTCTCTGACGTCTTTTACCAAAATCTTGGCAACAGCGGAACCAACGATCCCATCCAGGCGGGCTTCGGCGTGAAGGTGGAAGGGATGTCGGTCGACCAGACCAATGGGCCCATCTCATCTACGGGCGTTTCCTCTAATATGGCCTTGAACGGTCCCGGCTATTTCGTCACCAGTAGTGCAGCGGGTAGTCTGAGCTACACGCGCGCCGGGGACTTCACCACCAACGTCAGCGGTCAGCTTACCGACCCCGGCGGGGACCTGGTGATGGGCTACCCTGCCAGCGGCGGCGTCGTAGCAACCAACGCGAGTCTTCAACCGATCAACGTCGGCACGGGGACCACGACCACGGCAACGCCCACCTCGCAATTTTCTTTTACCACCAACCTCAACGCATCCCATGCCGTCGGTGATACCTATTCGCCTACACCGATCAATGTGTATGATTCGCTCGGCCAGGCGCACTCGTTATCGGTCACCTACACGAAGACGGCGACAAACACGTGGACCTACAACGTAACCGTTCCCTCCAGCGACATTCAGGGCGGAACCGGGACGACCACCTCGGTCGGCTCAGGCACGCTCACCTTCAACAGCGACGGTTCCCTCGCCTCGCCCACAAGCCCGATCACTTCCCTTTCGATCGGACCGTTTTCGGACGGCGCCGCTGCCATGACGCCGAGTTGGGCGATCAGTGGCTCGAGTGGCGATTCGCTCCTGACACAAACCGCCAGCACGGACAGCACCAGCGCGCAGTCTCAAAACGGATACGCCGCCGGAACCCTGTCCAGCTTTACCGTTCTGGAGAACGGAGCGGTCGAGGCAACATTCACCAACGGTCAGCAGCGCGCCATCGGGCAGATTGCGGTCGCAAGCTTCGCAAACCCGGAAGGGCTTTCCATGAACGGCAACAACAATTACACGCCTTCAGCAGCATCAGGGCAGCCGGTCATTGGGATTGCGGGCACAGGCGGTCTTGGAACCATTCAGGGGTCGAGTGTAGAGCAATCCAACGTGAACGTGGCCACAGAGCTTTCAGATTTGATCGTGGCGCAGCGGTCCTATGAAGCAAACGCCAAGGCGATCACGGCGTTCGACCAAGTGGAGCAGACGACTATCCAGATGAAATCTTAGGCTTCGATGAGAAAGCGTCGGAGAAGTAAGAGATTTTTCACTTACACCCCGGCGCTCTCTCGCAGAACCGCCTTCCCAGTTCACTTGTCTCTCATCGCCCAATCTGTTTTACCTCAGTTCCGATCGCTCTTCTGCAACCAACGATGCAGAGCGCTAGTTTTGGCAAGGTAAATGCTCTCCCTCATGCCAGGAGCAGTTTTCACCGCCTGTAAGCGGATGCTCCAGCAGGAGATGAAGCATGGTATCCGCGACCCTTCACCCACCCGCGCAGCCGGTAATTCTATCGCCGCACAGTCTGCGCGATACGGATCCCTTGGCCCGCGCATACGATCTGCCGTGCACCCTTGTGCTTGAGGTGCCGGCAATCAACTTCACCGTAGGTTCCCTGATGCTGTTGAGCCCGGGCACCGTCGTAAACACGTCTGCTCAGCACAATGAAGACCTCTGGTTGAAGGTCAATGGGCAAATCATCGGGCTTGTTGAGTTCGACGTCGTTGGTGACAACCTGGCCGTTCGACTAACGGGGATGGCATGAGCGCTCCGGATTTCGCCCTTCCTCCGGGGCACCCACAGCAGGGTCGCCGCGACGTCGCCGTTCCCTTGAAGGCAGGATTGGAACGAGGCACGCCCCGGATCCTTCAAGCGGTTAGAGGGCCACTGTCGACGGCCTGGAATCTCTCTCGGGCGATTGCGTCGGGATGGCTTCTGCAACCCAGGCGGCAGCGCCGCCTTCGAGTCAGCGAAACAGTGAGCCTTGGTGAGAAGCGGTTTGTCTCGATCGTCGAACTCGATGGACAAGCTTTCCTGATCGGCGGTGGAACGGCCGGTGTTTCACTCCTCGCTGAGCTCTCCCCTACGCCAGAGCAGCGCACCTTCCAGGAGACCGCAAGCGAAGCCTGGCAGAAGGCGGAGACGGCGTGAGACGATCCATGCTCTTCCTTGCTCTTCTCGCAATAACCGAACTCTCCGCATTTGCCGCTGTCCCGGGCAAAATAGGCCATGGACGCCCTCGGTTGCGGCGTGTGGCAACGGCGGCAATCCGATTGGTGACGTCCCAATATGGCACCGCAGCGCCTCAGGCGAGTCCCAGCACGGCCCCAACCACAAATTCTGCGCTGCCAGTTACACAACCAACAGTTCTGCAAGCGACAACACCTACGAATGCAATCCCGGCACTACCCTCGCCGCTGCCCGCAACCATCGGTACTCGAACCGTTCCAGTGCAGCAAAGCAAGGGC
Organism: uncultured Acidobacteriaceae bacterium; assembly: GCA_964249715.1. Classification (GTDB taxonomy): domain Bacteria; phylum Acidobacteriota; class Terriglobia; order Terriglobales; family Acidobacteriaceae; genus Granulicella. The sequence goes on along the minus strand of CAXUDN010000012.1, from coordinate 22,665 downwards.
CTTCCCCCTCCTTCGGGAGTGAATGTACGCCCCCAGACTTCGGTCGCGAAAACGAGTTCACTCGCACCTGCGGCTCAGGCTATCTCGCCGCCTGGAGCGACGCCCGGCGCGCCCAATCCCGGTCAGACGCTGCCGGCAAACTCCGCTTTAGCTTCACCTGCTGTTGACCAGGGAACACCCATGGTGGCAAATCTACCGCCTGGACCTCCCCTGAGCGCGCCCGTCACTCTCACCATGGCCCCGAACGAGCTGCGCATCGCGGGTCTCGGCAGCAGCTCTTCGCCGTGGGGCATCGTCATTCTTCTGACGCTGTTGACTCTGATCCCCTCGCTTCTAATCTGTGTCACACCGTTTGCGCGCCTGCTTGTGGTGTTTCACTTCCTTCGCCAGGCATTGGGTCTGCAGACAACGCCATCCAATCAAACCCTCATCGGTCTCACGCTGATCCTCACCTTTTTCATCATGGAGCCGGTCGGACGGCAGATCTACGACACGTCCATGGTGCCACTGCAGAATGGTCAGATTACGGCATTCGAAGCTCTCGCACGGGGAAAGGAGCCCATGAAGAAATTCATGTCTCACTATGTTCGCGAAAAGGACGCCGAGCTCTTTCTGGAGATTGCCAAAGAACCGCGTCCCCGTGACATCGATGATCTATCCATGCGCGTCCTGGTGCCTGCATATATTGTCTCCGAGCTCAAAGCAGGCTTCCAGATCGGCGCAGTCCTCTTCTTACCCTTTCTTGTAGTCGACATGGTTGTGGCATCCATCACCACGTCCGTCGGCATGATGCAGCTCCCACCCGTGGTCATCTCCACGCCCCTGAAGCTATTGCTCTTTCTCATGGTCGATGGTTGGCACCTGCTGATAGGTGCTCTGGTCCGGAGCTTCAATTAATGGGTACGGACCAGGTTGTCACCCTAGGGCGCCTTATGCTGACCGAGGTCGCTATCCTTATCGCGCCCGTGCTGGCCCTTGTTCTCGCGGTCAGTCTTCTGATCAGCGTGTTGCAGGTGCTCACCTCGTTGCAGGATCAGACACTGACCGCCGTACCTCGACTTTTAACAACCGGCATTGCACTTTTTTTTCTGATGCCCTGGATGTGGCGTCATTTAGCCCTGTACACCCTTCGTATCTTTTCTGATTTTCACGGGATTCTGCGTTGACAGATTTAACTCTGCAACAAGCCATCGTCGCATTCCTGGCTATCGCCGTCCGCCTCTCCGGGCTCATGCTGTTTGCGCCGTTTTACGGCAGTCAATCGGTTCCGCCTCGCGTCAAAGCAGGGTTTGTTTTTGCGATCACCCTTCTGTTCTTTCCGACCCTCTACCCCTCTGTCGCGCTGCTGGACCTCCGCGCATGGCCCAGCCTGATGCTAAGCGAGATTCTCATCGGCGCCGCCCTCGGTATTGCCACAAACTTGGTGTTCGATGCGGTGCAGATGGCGGGGCAGGTGCTCAGCACACAGATGGGCTTTTCATTGATCAACCTGCTCGATCCACAGACTCAGGTTGAATCCACGGTAATCGCCCTTTTTCACCAGACCATCACGATGCTGATTTTTCTTCGTCTCGATGTCCATCTATGGCTGCTCCGCGCTGTCGGTCGCAGCTTCATCGAGCTTCCTCCCGGATCGGCTCATATCACCGGCACATTCACCATGACCGCGGCCCGCGCTGCCGGCGCGGTCTTCACGCTGGGTGTCCAGATGGCAGCCCCTGTGCTCTCCGCCACCTTTCTGACCGACATCGTTCTCGCGTTTCTAGGCAAAGCTTCGCCCCAGGCACCGCTCATGATGCTCGGGGTTCCGATCAAAACACTGCTCGGATTAGGTGTTCTCTTTGTTGCGCTGAAGTACTGGCCGCCTATGCTCGACCGCTTCTTTCTGCTGTCCATGCAACTTTCCGACACTTTGCTCCAGCAGGCCCGCTGATCTCCAATGCCAGAATCCAATCAAACAGAAAAAGCAACACCGCAGCGTCGGAAAAAGGCACGTGAACAGGGCCAGATAGCCCGTTCGCGCGAGTTGCCGAACCTGCTTGCCTTGGGGGGAGTTGCAGGCGCCGTCATGTGGATCTCGAACGGCATGGGAGCCCACTGGCAAAGCTTCTACGTCGGCTCACTCGCGGTGGCCAGCAGTGATTCGTTCACTGCGACCGGACCACTCTTCTTTTGGACCGCGCTGGAAGTGATGCGCTGGGTGTTCCCCGTTCTGCTGCTGGCGCTTGTGCTTTCCGTCGGCGCGGGCCTGGTGCAGGGTGGGATCAATTTTGCGCCCGCAGCGCTCCAACCCAAGATCGAACGCCTCAGTCCCAACGGTCGCCTTAAGCAGATCTTTTCGTCTGCCAGTCTGAGCAGCCTGGGCAAGTCTCTGATCCCGTTCGCCTTCATCCTGGTGATTGGCGTTCACGCTCTCCAGGACCGTTGGGCGGAGTTGGCGCTCGCCTCTGAGATTGACATACGATCCCTCGTCTCCCTTGTCGCCGCCACGGCCTTTACCGTCGCCTGGAAATCCGGGTTGGTGCTGCTCGCCTGGTCCGCGATCGACTACGGCCTTCTTTGGCGTCGCAACGAGGCGCAGCTCCGCATGAGCAAGGAAGAACTCAAAAGGGAGCATAAGGAGAATGACGGCAACCCTCATACGAAACGCCAAATCCGCAAGCTGCAACGGGCTATGCGCCGTGCGCGCTCCTTGCAGGCAGTGCAAACAGCAACCATCATCGTCACCAACCCAACACACTTCGCCGTAGCGCTTCGGTACGAGGCGCCCATGGCCGCGCCCGAAGTTGTTGCAAAAGGCCGCGACCTGCTTGCCCAGAAAATCAAGGACATCGCCCGCGAATACGGCATCACGGTGATGGAAAACAAGCCTCTGGCGCAAGCCCTCTACAAATCCGTAGAGGTAGGTGACTCCATTCCGGCGCAACTCTACCAGGCCGTCGCCGAACTCCTCGTCATTGTGTACAAAGCACAGACCGAACTGCGCGAGCAAGAGAAGGCGCGCCGAGCAAAAAATGCTGCAGGAGAGGCAGTGCAACCCTCATGAACTCGACGCTCCTTAAAAAGCTGCTGAAGAACTCCGCCGATTGGATCGTTCCAGTCACTGCCGTCGCCATGCTCTTCGTCATGCTCGTGCCAATGCCAAGCATGGTGCTCGATCTGCTGCTGACCTGCAGCATCGCGGCCTCGGTCCTCGTCCTTCTCACGGCCATTCAGGTCCTGCGCCCAGTGCAGTTCTCGGTATTCCCCAGCCTGATCCTGCTTCTGACCCTCATGAGATTGTCGCTCGATCTTGCGAGCACGCGCCGCATCTTGTTGCACGGCAACGAAGGCCCATCCGCGGCAGGTTCGGTCATCGAAGCCTTCGGTCAGTTCGTGGTCGGCGGCAATTACATCGTCGGCTTCGTTCTCTTCATCGCTCTTGTCGCCATCCAGTTCCTAGTGATCAGTCACGGGGCCGTCCGCACCGCTGAAGTTACCGCCCGCTTCACTCTCGATGCCCTTCCCGGCAAGCAGATGGCGATCGACGCCGATCTGAACGCCGGTCTGATTAATGAGGAACAGGCCCGTGCCCGCCGCGAAGCCATCGCGCAGGAAGCCGAATTCTGCGGCGCCATGGACGGCGCAGCCCGTTTCAGCCAGCGCGATTCACTCGCCACCATCCTGATCCTCGCCATCAATATTGGCGCGGGTATCCTGATCGGTGTCTTTCAACAGGGCGTTCCGATCGAGGAGGCGCTCAAGACGTACACCATCCTCACCGTCGGCGATGGCCTCGTCTCCATCCTGCCCTCTCTCCTCGTCTCGGTTGCGGGCGGCATCGTTGTCACGCGCGCCTCTTCAAAACGCTCGCTCGGTGTGGACGTCCAGAAACAACTGATTCGCCAGCCCATGCTGCTGTGGATCGCCGGCGGTGTCCTCTGCGCCTTTGGCCTCATCCCCGGCCTTCCAAAGATCGCCTTCTTTGCCCTGGGCGGGGGACTCATGTACGGCGCGTATCGCATGAAGCCCTTTGTCGAAGAGCCCGCGGCAGGCGACCTCGCCAAAACCAAGAGCACAGCCGGTAAGCCGGCGTCCGACCCCGCGATTGTCGCCGCGGACGCCATTGACGCGGTCCTGAAGTTGGACGAGCTCACCCTCGAGGTCGGCACCGGCCTGGTCGCCATGGTCGACGAGAAGCAGGGCGGCCAGCTCCTCAACCGCATTCGCGCCTTGCGCAAAAAACTCGCGCAACAGCTCGGATTTATGGTGCCGCCCATTCACATCACCGACAACCTCGGCCTGCGTCCCGGAGAGTACGTCATGCAATTGCGCGGGATCGAGATTGCCCGCTGGGAATTACGCCGCGACTGCCTCCTTGCCGTAAGCTCTTCAGCCGCTCCGATCGATGTGCCCGGCGTCGACACCAAAGAACCCGCCTTCGGCGTCACAGCCAAGTGGATCACGCCCAATCTGCAAGCCCAGGCACTCACCAAAGGATGCACGGTCGTCGAACCCATCTCCGTATTGGTCGCGCACCTGTCCGAGTTGATCAAACAGCACGCGCACGAACTGCTTTCTAGGAGCGAAACCAAGCGTCTGGTTGATCGTCTTAACGATTCTCATCCGAAGCTCGTCGAAGAGCTCATTCCCAAATTGCTCACCTTAGGAGAACTTCAGAAAGTCTTGCAGCAGTTGCTTCGCGAACAAGTTTCCATTCGCGATCTCGGCTCTATTCTAGAAACCCTCGTAGAAGCCGCTGGCAACAACAAGCATCCCGTTTCGCTCGTCGAAGCCGCACGCCAGTCGCTCGGTCGCGCCTTGGTTCAGCCGCTTCTAAGTGAAGGCGGCGAGCTCAAAGTGGTCACGCTCGACACGGCACTGGAGGAAGAGTGCTCCCGCGCCGGTAATCTCCTTCCTGGCCAAATAAGCTCAAGCGCCCTCCAGGTCTCTGTGGCGCGACGCGTGCTGGACAGTCTTCGCGCCAATTTCGGCGACGACATCAGTGGCGCGCCTCCCGTGCTTCTCTGCACTTCACCAGGACGTTTCTACCTGCGACGCCTCTTGGAACCCTTCTTGCCCAAAGTCGTTGTTATCTCGCCTTCTGAGATTCCACCTGTTACTCCCATCCGCACTCTCGGAATGGTGCGTTAATTGCATACGATAACGGCGACTGCAGGCCCCGGAGATTGTCCTAGTTGAGCACCGAAGCACAAACCACCACGACGGCACCATCACACGAACCGCAGATCCTGCCGTGCAACTTCCGTTCCGCTGGCCGTCTATCCAACGACAGCATCCGCCACTTGCGCACCATGCACGACACTTTTGCGCGCAACGTTTCCCACTCACTCGATCTCTTTCTGGGTTCTCCGCTGGAGATCAAGCTGCTGAATATCGAACACATCGGATCTCGAGATTTCGTCGCGTCCCTTGCCCCCGGCAGTTATCTCGTGCCTTTCACGCTCATGCCGCTGCAAAGCCGCGTCATCGCGAAGTTTGACAGTGGACTTCTCTTTCCCTTGCTCGATCTTTTGCTGGGCGGTCCCGGCGACCCGCTCGATAGTGTTCGCGAACTGACCGACATCGACGAAGAACTCATTCGCAGCGTCATCGAATTGATCGGTGTGCAGCTCGAACGCACCTGGAAAGCTTGCCAGGTCAACGTGATGCCCTCTCCCTCGCTCAAGCCGGCACTGGTGGGTCAGTTCTTTCTAACCGAAGAGCGGACGGTGGCGCTCAACTTCGAGATTGCGCTTGCTCGCACCAAGGCGGGCATGCGCCTGGTCTTACCCATGGCTTTCTGCAACGCGCTGGTGCGTTCCACACATCCGGAAGCCAAGCGCATCCTCGGCGGGGATGCCGGCTCGCTTCTTCCGTTGCGCGAACGGTTGCTCGACTGCGACATGCTTGTGTCGGCCGAACTTACCGGTCTCCAGATCTCTGTGGGAGAACTAATCGCTATGCAGCCGGGCACCGTGCTGGATCTTCACACGCCGGTAGAGACCCCGGCCCGCTTGACCATGGATCAGTTCTCTCTCTTCGAGGTCACGCCTGTCCGACGTGCAGGTCGCAAAACCGCACAACTCGGAAGAACCTTTCTGTCGGAATCCGGAGCCTGAAGATGAGCGTAGGTCCAAACGCAGAAACAATCTCGCCCACACGGCAGCGCCCCGCGGAAGAAGTGTCCTCGGAGCATGTTGTCTCCGATCCTGAAGAGGTTCAGGGACCGCAGATTCGCCGCGTGATCGACGTACCCTTGGCGGTTACGCTGCGCTTCGGACAGCGACATCTCACATTGCGCGACATCCTTACCCTCACCACGGGTTCTCTCGTCGAACTGGATCGCCAGGTCGAAGAACCGGTAGATCTTGTTCTAGGCGATCGCCTCATTGCACGCGGCGAGGTCGTCGTTGTCGACGGCAATTATGGCTTGCGCGTCACCGAAGTGATAGAAGGCGCAGCCAAACGCATTCAGAGCCTGGATGCCGCCGACCATAATGAACCAGCGCTTCCGGAGCCTCAACCAGCATGACCCCGTCAAGAACCACATTCCGGCTCCTCGGGCATGAGAGCCTCGATGCAATCGACGAGACCCCATTCCCTCCGGAGCACCTTCACTCCTGGCCACCCTTCCCCTTGCTCGCAAGCACGCAGTTCTGCATGGAGGTCCTCTTGCGCGGAAGCGTGCTCGACCTTCAGAGCGCGTGCGAGGTCCTTACCTTTGATCCCTGCGCCCTGCTCCGGATCTTTGCTGCCACCGCCCAGGAATTTGCCAATCCGGAAGATCGCCCGGAGCGTTTGGACGAATGCATCGTTGCACTGGGCACAAATGGCCTGGTCCGCGCGCTGCAACATACTGCTTCAACATGGCAGCAACAAACGCGTCTCAGCGCGTTTGCGGAACATGGCGTAGCTCTGGGACGCCGCGCCCAAACCGCAGCAGCAGCGCTCGGCCTTTGTCCCGAAACAGCCTATCTCCTGGGCCTCTTGCATGAGATCGGAAAAATACCCGTCGAACTCGGCTGGATAGGTCCTCCCGCTACGGTAGCGGAAAGCTTCGCCAGGACGGCGTGGCTCACTGTCCGGTACAAGCTCCCCCCCGATTTGCGGAGAGCGATTCTCTGCGCACAGGACACTCACCATCCCTCCTCATGGTCGGTTCTCCTACAAGCCGCCTACTACGCGGGTGGTAAGTATGAGACATTCGACCCTGCGCACTTCTTATGAGACCTCTCTCATCCATTTAGCAGGACGACTCGAGTTTCTGATGATTTCCCTTCCGTGCATTAGGGAGTATTTAGGGATAAATTTGTAAAACAAACTCAAGCTTTCACAGACACTTTGGCAAAGGAATTGCTCTAGCTACGAACGAGGCATCATGGACAGCGGAATCTATGCAGCGTGCGCCGGTTTAGTTGCGCGCACACAACAACTCGACACAGTAGCCGCAAACCTTGCGAACAGCAGCACGGCCGGCTTTCACGGCCAAAAGATGGCCTTCGGCTCCGTTTTGGCCCAGGCAGCGCGTAGTGGCACTCTCTCCCCATTGAATCAGGTCACGAACAGTTATGGCGTTCTTTCCGGCACGCGCTTGGACGACACGCAAGGCACGCTCACGCATACCGGCAATCCACTGGATGTTGCTCTGGAAGGTCCGGGCTACCTCAAAGTGCAAACGGCCAAGGGTGTCGTCTATACGCGCAACGGCAGCTTGCAACTCTCCAGCAACCGCCAGCTGACCACAGCGTTAGGGGACCCCATCCTCGGTCAATCGGGGCCCATTACACTGCCTCCCGGCGCACCCACCATCAGCAGCGACGGCACCATCTCTTCGGCCGGTGCCATCGTGGGCAAGCTCCAGGTGGTCACATTCCCCGCCGGTACTGTCCCCGCAAGCCAGGGAACCGGATATTACACGATTCCTTCCTCCGCTCAAGAGCAGTCCGCCAACAACACAGGGCTGCTCCAAGGCTCTCTCGAAAGCTCGAACACCAGTTCAATCGACGGTGTCGTCGATCTTGTCACCGCACAACGCGCCACCGAAACCATGCGCCACGTTCTCTCCATGCTCGATGCCGAGATGGACAAAACCGCAGTGCAGGATCTGCCGCGGGTAAGTTAAGGAGTTCTCATGATTCGCGCTCTCTACACCGCCGCCAGCGGCATGAATGCCCAGCAGATGAACCTGGACAACATCGCCAATAACCTGGCCAATTCAAGCACCAGCGGCTTTCAACAGCGCCGCATGCAATTCACGGACCTTCTGTACCAGAACGTCGTCATGCCCGGCGCGGCAGCCACGCAGCAAACCACGGTCGCCAGCGGCATGCAGGTCGGCCTCGGTGTGCGCCCCGAGTCGACTGAAATCCTGCAGACCCAGGGTGACCTGACCCAAACCGGCAACCCGCTCGATATCGCGATTGAGGGCGCAGGTTTCTTCCAGATTCAACTCCCCAGCGGACAGATCGGTTACACGCGCGCTGGTTCTTTCCAACTCGATGCACAAGGCAATGTCGTCACCGCGAACGGAAACCCCCTGCAGCCGGGAATCACGATCCCACCCAATGCGACTGCGGTAAGCGTTGGAAGCGACGGAACGGTTTCCGTGACTCTGCCGAACCAAACTCAGGCTTCGAAGGTCGGCGTGATCCAGACAGCCATGTTTGCCAATCCGGGAGGCCTGAACAGCATCGGCAACAATATCTACTTGCCAACGGCCGGCTCGGGAGACGCCATCGTAGGGTCCCCTGGAGGAACGGACGGCTTGGGCAGTCTGCAGCAGAACAGCCTCGAACAGTCCAATGTCAGTGTCGTCGAGCAGTTCGTAGAGATGATCGTGGCGCAGCGTTCCTACGAGTCCAACTCACGTGTCGTAAAGGCCGTCGACGAGATGCTGCAACAACTCAATCAACTCGCCTGAGCGGTAATTATTTAGAGACTCCCATGCAACAAAGATGTCTATCGCCCATTCTCGTTCTGCTTCTTTCGGTAACCATCTTCTCGCGCGCGCGGGCCGAGACCGCCCGGTTTCCAATCACGGCAAGACAGATCTCCCAAATGCTCCTGCCTACTGCCGTCTCATTGGATCCAGCGGACGTCGAACTTCCCCTGCCGTTGTCAACGGCCGTCTCTTCTCCCCACCTCGCAATCAGGGGAGCCGACCTGGTCGGCGAGACACATCTTCGTCTTCGCATCTATTGCACTGTTCCAGGAGAATGCCTTCCCTTCTTCGTAATCCTGAACTTTCATGACAAACAGCACGCCGCATCCGCGCAAGACGTCTTCAACTCAAGCTTCTCTCCGGTCTTGCCGATAAACCCTGCAAGCACTCCCGTAGTTCACGCAGGCGAGCGCGCTGTCCTCCTGCTGGAAGATCATCACATGCAAATCACGTTACCCGTTATCACGATTGATACCGGAAAACTCGGGACCGAAGTCCGAGTCGCCAGCCTTGACCGCAAGCAAACCTATCGCGGCTTTGTCGTTGAGGCAGGTGTCGTTCGCGGAGCCCTGCCATGACCCTTCGTCTACTCTCTTTCAGCTTCGTCAAAAAGTATTTATGTTTAGGGCTGCTGACGTTTCCTGTACCAGCAACCTGCTTGGCACTCTCGGCCAAACACCCCAAGAAAGCCCCGGAAGATCTCCGCGCCGACTACCTCAACAAAGTGGCAGCAACCTGGACCGAACCCGCCCCCCCGCGACAGGTAGGCAGTCTATGGTCCCCCACGGGACCGCTTAACGCTCCGGGACTGGATTATAAGGCGCGATCCCTTCACGACAATCTCACCATCGCAGTTTCCGTACAGACCACCGCCGCCCAGAGCGGTTCCGTCGATAGTTCTCGCGACTTTTCTACCTCCTCCGCCATTACAGGGATCTTCGGTAAAACTCCCAGCGCGACGAACCCACTCCTCGCAGCCAATTCTTCCACCGCGCTGAAAGGGGCGGGACAGACAGCCTCTAACACTACCTTCAGCACGAGCTTGACCGGCGAGGTCATCGCCGTGCTTCCCAACGGCAACCTCGTGGTCGAAGCGCACCGGCATATCTTCATGAACAACCAACATGAGGAACTCATCATTCGTGGCGTAGCGCGCCAGGGTGACATCGACCCCACCAACACCATCGCTTCCAGCTCCCTCAATTCACTTGAGATCGAACTCAAAGGCAAGGGCATCATCTCCGATAGCGTACGATCCCCCAACCCGGTCACCCGAGCCCTGCTGTGGCTCTTTGGTTTTTAATGCACGCCCCTTTTCCGCAGGCCATCCCGCAGACCAGGCATCCCGCCGCTCTTGCCGGGCTTCTACGCCTTCGAAACATAGTGTTTCTCGTCTTGGTCTTGAATCTATCGGCCGTAGCATTGGCTGCCACTTCGCGACCTGCAAGAATACGCGACATCACCGAGATTCAGGGGGTTCGCGAAAATCAATTGATCGGGTACGGCCTTGTGGTCGGATTACAAGGAACCGGCGATCGCCAGCAAACCTACTTCACTGTCCAGACCCTCGCAAACACGCTGCAGAGACTGGGAGTTCAAATACCGGTGGGCACCGCTGTGATAAAAAACGTTGCTGCCGTGATGGTCACAGCGCAGCTGCTACCCTTTTCCGAAGCCGGCATGAAAATGGATATTACCGTTTCTTCCATAGGCGATGCCAAAAGCCTGGAAGGCGGTGTTCTCTTACTCACTGCCCTGCAAGGCACCGACGGTCAGATCTACGCTGAAGCTCAGGGACCTCTAACCACTGGAGGCTACTCCGAAAGTGCCCAGGGCCAGTTGCGAGCGGTCAACTTTCCAACCGTGGCGCGCATCCCCGCTGGCGCCATCGTCGAACGAGAAGTTAAAGTCGACCTCAGCACGATGCGCAATCTCTCTTTCCTCTTGCGTGATGCCGACTTCACCACTGCGCGTGATATCGCCGAAGCGATCAACACCAACTTCCAGAAACCGATTGCCAACGCTTCGGACAGCCGCCACATCGACATCGACATTCACTCCGCTGGCATGCCCTCCGTACCTCTCCTGATCTCTCGCATCCAGAACTTACAAGTCACGGTGCAGAATCCCGCGAAAGTTATCGTCAACGAGCGAACAGGTACCGTAGTTCTGGGCGGAGACGTACTTCTGTCGCCTGTCTCCATCCTCCATGGAGGCCTTCAGATTCAGGTCGATACTGTCCTCGTCCCTTCACAGCCTGCTGCCTACTCAAATGGCACGACAACAACAACGCCTGAAACCCAGCTCTCGGTCAACGAAAAAGAGGCACGCTCCATTCGTCTGGGCAACGGAGCCGATGTCGAAGAACTCGTGAAAGGTCTTCACGCGATCGGCGCTACGGCCCGTGACATTGTTTCAATTCTACAGGCCGTCAAAGCCGCCGGTGGCCTGCAAGCCGACTTAGAGGTGATCTAATTGTCTTCTAACATAAGCATTTCTCCTCTAACACACGCCGCACCACCCTCCACATCGGAATCTATAAAAAAGATCTCATCAGCCTCTAAGGAGTTTGAATCCCTTCTACTCGGGCAGTGGCTTCAAGCCGCGGAAACGAGTTTCGGTTCTGTGCCGGGCGCAGACGATGACTCCGACGCGGGCGACGATCAGATGAAAAGCTTTGGAACGCAACAATTAGCAAAAGCCATTACCAATGCAGGCGGCATAGGCCTAGGAAACATGATTTCCAAAGCCCTCGCCCATTCCGGAACGATTCCTACTGATTCGCAAAAGAGCGACGCGCAATTCTTGCCGCGGGGACAAACTACACTCTCGTAATGCACCAATCGATGTATTGTGACTCAGCTCAGCGAAGAATAGAAAGAATCCATTCCAGTTTGGCTTGGCGCCCCTGGCATTCTTCTTCCTAACTGGCACCTATGTCTAATGATCAACAACTCTGTCTGCAAGCCGCGAAGGATTTAGAGCATGAGATCGCTGCCGGCGTCTTGGCGATTTCACTCGACTCACTGGAGACCTTCGAGGAAAGTCTGTGGAAGCAGCAGGTTCTCTGTGCGACCTTGCAGCGGCACTTCGAATCATTTTCCATTCGGGGTACGCTTCCAAGCGACTTGCCCTACCTTGTAGGCGCACTCTCGGACCTCCAGAACGTCAATCGTGCCTACGACGCACTGGTGCAACAATCGCGTTCTTCCGCAGACCTGCTCCTTAGACTATGCCTCGGGTATCGCGACACGATCAACGATGTTCCTAACCGCGACGCAGCTCTTTTCGCTTTGGAGGTCTGAATTTATGTACGGTCTAACATCGATTCTTTCCGTCGCCTCCGACGCGCTCAACGCCGATACCGGAGCCTTGGCGGTAACGAACAATAACATTGCAAACGTAAACACGACCGGCTACTCGCGGCAGATCGTCAATCTGAGCGCCTCAGCCCTGGAAGGCTCGGGTACACCACAGGACAACGGCGTGACGTTCGAAGGCTATTCCAGTGTTCGCGATCAGGTGCTTCAACTGGGGATCAACCAGAAAACTTCCGACGCGGGAAGCTTGAGTACACAAAGCGCGTCATGGTCCGCGATTGAAACAGCATTTTCTGGAACCGACACAGGCCTTGGGGCTACCCTAGCCAGCCTCTTCTCTGGCCTGTCCGGGCTTTCGACCAATCCACAGGATGCGGCAACTCGTCAGACAGCCCTCAGCGCGGCGAGTGAGGTCGTAGACGCTTTCCATCAAGCTGCAAGCTCTTTGGCCGACGCCCAATCCGATGCGGATCAAACTGTCGCAGGCACGGTCGCTCAGGTAAATCAGCTAAGCACTCAAATCGCGAGCTTGGATCAGCAATTATCCCAGGCTCAGAGTTCAGGCCAGGACGGTGGTTCCATCCAGGACCAACGCGACCAGTTGACCACGCAATTGTCTCAGCTCGTCGGAGTGAACGTAATCAGCACAGGGACCACACCCACACTCGCCCTCAGCAACGGGACACCGCTGGTTATGGGCGGCACGGCTTACAGCCTTCAGGCCGCCACTGGAACCGATGGCAAAACACACGTTCTCGACTCCGCCGGGCAGGACATCACCTCCACGACCGGCGGCGGATCATTAGGGGGAGCCCTGGAGGTACGCGACAGCAGCGTTCCTGCCCTCTCCAGCACGCTGAACCAACTCGCTTCGCAGTTCGCCACTTCCATGAACGCAGCCCAAGCAACAGGTTACGACGCGAACGGCAACCCGGGGCAGCCCATGTTCTCCCTGCCATCTGGCGTCGCCAATGCGGCTGCCAGCATCAGCCTGGCGCTTTCCTCCGCGTCCGGCATCGCTGCAAGTTCTGATGGGAGCGCCGGCGGTAGCGGCAACATATCGAATCTGCTCGCAGTCCAGACGCAGAGCCTGCCGTCGGGCCAAACGCCCGAATCAACCTATGCGGGCCTTGTGCAATCCATCGGTGTTTCCGGCGCGACTGTAACCGCGAATCTCAACGCAACGAACAGCGCGCTATCCCAACTCACAACACAGCAGAGTAGTGAATCCGGTGTCTCCGTAGACCAGGAAACCACGAATCTGCTGCGATACCAGCAGGCTTACTCCGCAGCTGCTCAAGTAATCAACACAGTCAATAACCTATTCTCCGTAACTCTCAACATGATGACAGTGACAAGCTAATGCGAGCCGACCCGAATCTCTACACCACCGTTGATGCTGCCATCCAGCAGAGCGAACAATCGCTTCAGAGCGCGATGTCTCAACTTTCATCAGGCAAGCGCGTTACCCTGCCCTCGGATGATCCGCTGGCATTCGCCCAAAACCTTCAGAGCCTCGCCGCCTCCGCAAACGTCGATCGTTATACGACCAGTGCGGATACTGTGTTATCGCAAGCGCAAATGGCCGACTCAGCGCTAAGCAGCGTCACAACCTCCCTCACCCAGGCCATCAGCCTTGGAACCGAGGGAGGGGATTCCTCCGTCACAAGTGCTCAACGCGAGGCATTGGCCCAGCAGGTTCAGGGACTGCTCGCAAACGTGGTCTCGCAGGCAAATACAACTGCGAACGGCATGGCAGTCTTCGCGGGTACGGGGAGCACAACAACTCCATTCGTTGCGGATCCAGCCACCGCGAATTCTTATTCCTACACCGGATCCAGCGACACAAACCAGGCGCAGGTTGGGGACAACCTTCAGGTTACAACTGGGCTTCCGGGAAGCAGCATTTTCATGAATTCCAACGGAGATGTTCTCGGTTCACTCCAGCAGATGGTTACTGCTTTGCAGTCCGGCTCAGTGAATGGCATCGCAAATGCAAACGCTGCAATCACCGCTGCAATCGCGCAAGTAAGCCAAGCTAGGGCGGTCTACGGAGGTACTGTGAATCAGATCAACCAGCAGACCTCCTTTCTGTCTCAGGAAAAGATCACTCTTTCATCCCAGCAAACTTCACTTGTCGATGTAGACACAGCCACAGCGGCAACAAATCTTACCCAGGCGCAAACCGCCAACAGTGCGGTACTCGCTGTGGCTGCCAAGGTTCTTCCGGAATCACTGCTGAACTACCTGCATTGATGTTTTCCACAATCTGTTCCTAAAGTTCTTCCGGAATGTGCCGATAAGACCTTTAACAACGGCCAACTCTTCATGAGAGCCTTCCACCTTAGCCACAACCTTCAAGGAGCGTACCACTCGTGCTATCGATTCTTAATAACCTCTCTGCGATGAGCGCCGAAAATTCGCTGTCGATGACACAGGCGAACTTACAGAAGACCCTCACTCAGCTTTCCACCGGTCTCCGTATCAACTCCGGTGCGGACGACGCCGCTGGTCTTTCCATTGCAAACGGCATGCAGGCAAATATTGCAGCTTTAACTCAGTCCAGCCAGAATGCCACCAACGGCGTTGGCCAACTGCAGACAGCAGATGGCGCCCTGTCACAGGTCACTACACTCCTGAATCGCGCCGTAACCCTTGCTACCGAGGCCGCCAACGGGAACCTGGATGCCAATCAATCTACCGCTCTGAACACAGAGTTCAGTTCGATCAAGTCCGAGATCGATCAGATTGGGCAAACCACCGACTTCAACGGGCAGAACGTGTTCTCGAACAACGCGCCCAATTCCTTCACTTCAACGCAAGCCGGTCTCACGGCCAGCTCTGTGCTCCAGACCGGTTCGACCACAACGATTACTGATTCGTCCACGGGCGGCACCTTCGTTTACACTGCAGCGGCTGGAGCCACCGTTGCCAACCTGGAGACGGCCGTAGGGAATGCAGTATCGGCTGGAACCCTCAGTGCTGGAACCACGGCCACACTAAGCGGCGGTCAGCTCACCATCGCGACTTCGACAACGGGAGCTTCTCTGGGCATCACCACTTCAGACACAACGCTGGGACCCATGGAAGCCGCCGCTGGCACGAATAATACAACGGTGTTCATCAGCGACGGTACGCAGACTGGAACGGCAAACACCACGATCCAAACAGCCATCCAGGCACTCTCAGCAAGTGGGTTGGGGCTCAGCGGCTCCGTCGACCTGAACAGCGCCAGCGACGCCACTTCGGCTCTGAGTTTGATCACGGCGGCAATCAACACCGTATCCTCCCAACGAGGAGCAATCGGTGCCTCGATCAATCGGCTCACTGCGGCTTCGAACGTTATGACCAGTCAGGTACAAAACCTTACCAGCGCTTCCAATAGCATCAGCAACGCCGACGTCGGAAAGACAGTTGCCGATATGACCCAGTACAACATTCTGCAGTCAACCGGTATGGCCGCGCTGCAGCAGGCAAACCAGTCGCAGCAGGCCGTTCTGAAGCTCCTCCAGTAACGTCTTCTAGGTGGGGGCGTACGCTAACCGGCGTCGCCCCGCTTCAGTAACCCATCAGCTTAAGGGAAGTTGCTGCCTCCATGAGTTCCACCTCCTCTCTCAACTCACTGCTTTCATCTGCTTCCACAGCGGGCTCTTCCTCCATAGACATCAGTTCGTTGCTGGCAGCTTCTACGGGGGCGACCTCCACTGGCATAGATGTCACGTCGGCCGTCGATGCGGCCATCTATGCGGCCCAGGCACCGGAGCGCGTGTGGCAGACAGAGCAGTCCACCCTGCAATCCCAGATGAGCGCGTTGACTTCAATTCAAACCGCCCTTGCGAGTGTCTCGAATGACCTGAGTTCCCTGAATGACCCCGGAGGCGCCTTGAGCGCAACGACGGTCGCCTCGAGCAATTCTTCTGCGGTTACCGGTACATCCGCATCCGGCTCCTCGGCAGGGACCCATACCATCGTCGTCAACAGCTTGGCTACGGCTGCTTCCTGGTATTCCAGCCCTGTGGCTTCGGCGAGCTCTGCTCTTGGATCGTCTACTCTCACCATCACCCCGAGCAGCGGCACGGCGGCAACCTTTTCTCTTGGAACAAATGGAATTACCTCTTTATCTTCTCTGGCAACCGCCATCAATTCGGCTTCCATCGGTGTCAACGCCAGCGTCGTGACTGATGCAACCGGGTCCCGATTAGCTCTTGTAGCCCAGACCTCCGGTGCCGCGTCGAACTTCGCCGTAAGCGATGGCGCATCGACATCGTCGGCGTGGAGTTCTGCTGACCTCGCGAACGCTTCCACCCCATTGTCCGCGAGCACGTTCCAGGTGGGCGACGGCACCTCCACCTCCACAATCACGGTAGCGGCCGGTAGCACCCTTGCTGATGTTGCGAATCAAATCAACAGCCAAGGCTTAAATCTTTCGGCTAGCGTCTTAACAGATTCCTCGGGAATGCATCTTTCCGTCGCCGCAAGCGGCAGTGGCAGCATCACGGTAAGTGCGGATCCGGCCCTTGTGCTTACGCAACCGAATACCGGAGTCGGAACCAACGCTTCCCTCACCGTAGACGGCATCCCAGTGAGCAGTCCATCAAACACCGTAACGGGAGTGATCAGCGGGGTCACGCTGAACCTGCAAAGCATCACCAACGGTGCGCCCGTGACGCTTACTGTAGCAGCGGACGAAAACCAGATCAGCTCTACGCTGTCGCAATTTGTGACGGACTACAACTCAGCTGCATCTCTACTAAGCTCACAGTTCACCTTCAATACAACATCTGGCACCGAAGGCGCGCTCGGCAGTGATGCCACCGTCCGCTCCTTGCAAGCAACGCTCCTTGGCATACCCAGTTTGACCACCACCTCATCCGGCAGTTCAGCTTCACCTGCAATCGATACCTTGGCCGATCTCGGCATAACGATGAATAGTGACGGAAGCCTCAGCCTGAACACTACAACCCTCAATCAAGCAATTACCCAGAATGCAACAGGCGTGCAATCTTTCTTCCAGGGGACCGCGCTGAACGGATTTGCGAGCCAAGCTACATCGCAGCTGAAGACCTTTGTCGACCCAACATCCAATGGCGCACTGACTTCCGACATGAGCAGCATGACGCAGCAGTACAACGATCTGCAGACGGACGTAAACAACTACGAATCCGGATACATTGCGTCACAGCGCACCGTTTTGACGACCATGTACAGCAATGCTGAAATTGCCTTGCAACAACTCCCCACTACGCTCAAACAACTGCAAGCCCAGCTCAGCAATGGCAATTCTTCAGGGAGTTAAAGCAATTATGTATCAAACTGGTTCCGCCTACCGGGAAGCGTCTCTTCAAGGTGCGACACATATCGGTCTGCTCTCCTTGGTGTATGAGGCGCTCGCAGCAGATCTACTGCAAGCTGGTCAAGCTCTGCAGGACGGAAACATACAGGTCCGCTGCGACTCCTCGAACCATGCTTTTTTACTGCTCGGCCATCTTGAGACCTGGGCAGAAGAAATAGATGATGCGGCTCTCGCAAAGAGCCTCGGAGAGTTTTATGGTTTTTTGCGCTTGCGGATCATCAGACTTCAAAGCACAGGCTCCCGAGCAGAATTCGAGAGGCTCTCTAGCCTGGTTCTCGAGGTTCGATCCACCTGGCAGCAGAAAGATCAGCAGACATTTCAACGTCAGGACGACGAGGCGGCGCACCTTTCTACATATTCAGGTCAGCGGGACCGAATCCGCGCGGTATGGTCTGCCTAGTCACTGCAAAACAAGGTTCCTGTCCCGGACTTCGGTGCAAGCGATAGGCTCGCAACGCGAATTTCGCACCATCAGTTCCCGGGGGGAACTGTAGAACGATACTAAAACGCTTGGCGCTTCGAGCAGCGTTATCAATCTTCGATCAACAGGGCTTGCACCGAGCGGTCACGCCGAACGCGCTTGCGAGCACCTGCCCGGTAGCAATGTCGAGCGCAGCAACAAGGCACTTGAAACTTGCTCCAGCTTCGACCTGACCCGTGAGGACAAACGCAACGGACTGACTCAGCGGAGCGCCTGAACCTCGGCATTCACGTGTAGGGCTGTCAAGAAAGCTACAATCACCTAAGTATGTCTCTCTACAAGATTCTGATCCTTGCCATCATCCAAGGTTTTGCCGAACTGTTGCCCGTGTCGAGCTCTGCCCACGTGGTCGTAGCGGAAAAGCTTATGGGTTTGGATCCCTCCAGCCCTGCCATGACGCTTGTGCTCGTTATGCTCCATACCGGCACCATGTTCGCGGTCATCGTCTTCTTCTGGAACCGGTGGAAGCAAGCCTACTTCGCCACATCTGACGGTTTCAAACGGTTCCTGATCCGCGCTTTGTGGGCAACCGTCCTCACCGCAGTGATCGGCTACCCAATCATCAAGATGATTGAGAAGACCGCCTTCAAAGGCGCCCCCAAAGCCGAGATCGAACTCCTGTTCTCCCGCCTCGACCTGGTGGGCGCTGCCCTGCTCGCGGCTGGCATCCTGATCCTTTATGCGGGCCTGAAGGAACGCGGCCGCGAAGAAACCATAACCCGCAGCGCCTACGAGCGCGCCGCCTTCCGCTCCGGCGACAACGTCACCTTCGCCCAGGCCGGCTGGATGGGTGCCATCCAGGGCCTGGCACTTCCGTTCCGAGGCTTCTCGCGCTCAGGCTCCACCATCTCCACCGGCCTGCTCGCAGGCGCCAGCCGCGAGCGTGCTGAAAGCTTCAGCTTCGCTCTCGCGGTCATTCTCACCCCCGCCGTTCTCGGCCGAGAAGCCCTACGCCTCATCAAAGCGTCCCATGAAGCCGCAGCCACTGGCGTGCCCGTCAGTCTCCATAGCAGCGTAGCCATCTCCCTCATCGGCCTGGTACTCAGCTTTTTCTCCGGCCTGCTCGCCCTGCGCTGGCTGAGCTCCTGGCTGGAAAACGGCCGCTGGTATCTCTTCGGCGTCTACTGCGTTCTCGCCAGTTTCATCGTGTTCTACCTGCACCACATCGGCTACTGAACTGCACTTCGGACCCCCCACCAAGGCTCAATCCGCGCCCCCTTCACGACGCTTCCGCCCTCGTCAAAGACCAAGCCCACCAGACCAGCACCGCCTGCAGTGGCAGCCGCAACCAAAGCCCCCAAAGCGGAACTCCCGGCCACCGTTCTGGATGCTGCACCATCCAGATGTTTGCGGGCATCACCGCCACAAGGAGAACCACAATGCCCCAGGCCGCCGCGCGGCGTGTCCACGGCATAAGCACGCCGAAACCGCCTGCAAGCTCGGCCACCCCGGAGACCAACACAAGCTCCCGATGCGCCGGCAGGTAATCTGGCACAACGCTCATGTAGAGCCTGGTCGCCACGAAATGGCCCAAGCCCGCAGCCAGGTACAATACGCCCATTACAGCTCGTCCCAGCTTCATCAGTCTCCACCAAACAGAAAGGGCGGCCAAAGCCGCCCTCCTCTGCAATCTCGTAATGCCGAAATTACTTGCCGGCCAGTGCGTCCCGATGGTTCCGCACATAATCATGAGCATTCGTCACATGTGCCTGCTGTGTAGTCAGAAGGTCCCTGATCGGAAGCGGGAGATTATGCTCCAGGGCTTTCTTGTACGCATCCTTCGCGACATCTTCCCCCTGTTCGGCGGTTGCCAGAAGCTGATGGTCACTGCCCGCACCCAAATGCGCCTTCAAATCACCCCAAACGCGATGCACCGTCGCGGCGACGCTTCCGCCTTCGCTGACATCCGCCATCCCGGCCCGGTGCAGTTCGTTTTCCAGTTCAGCGCGGAAGTTGGCACGCTTCAAGCTCTCCGCCAGAAAATACCGCTTCAGCGTGTCATCCTTCAGGTGCTCGCCAATGTCAGCGAAGCCCTTCTGGCCGTCGTTCAGCACCTTGATTACGTCCAGGAGAACCCGTTCGCTCTCCTTATTTCGTTCTGATCCATCTAACTCATTCGCCATCGTCTTCTCCTCGGAATCGAATGCGGTGCGTGGGGTCAACAAGCTGCTTGCGATTCTCCTTCGCCTGCTGCAAGGGAGAGAAATCGCGAAAATCTCCCGCCCCCGACACCGCAACCCTGCTGTCATGTTCTCTAGCGCAGCGTTTCAGCATGAAGGATGCGGCTGGCTTCGTCTACGTTTTCCAGCACCCATCAGGTTCTGTATCCAATCACCTGCACTTGCGGCTCATGTCGATTCATAATCTGCGGTGTGGCGCTTACGCAGACGCTGAAATCAAGAGGATCGGCGACTTCACAAGCAGAGTTCGCCATTCCTTACAGCCTCGAGCAACCTTACCCGTCACCACACCAGGTTCCACGAAGCCCTGCCCCGATTTAGTCATCGCCCTCCCTCCAGGAACGTGAAACAATGTGCTTGCTCTGGTTTATTGGAGGTCCCTCCCGTGCCGCTGGTTCAACCCAGACGCGCCCGACTCCGCGTACCCACCCGCGTGAAATCTCAGCGACTCACCTATGCGCCCACGCGCAGCCGCCGCCTTAACGAGATCTGCGGCCTTTTTGTTCTCGCCTGCGCAGTTCTGCTGCTGCTCAGCCTTCTGACCTACAACCCCTCTGACCCCTCCTTCAATACCGTAGGGGGCGGGACCGTCAATCCCGCTCGTCTTACCCATAACTGGACCGGGCTTACCGGAGCCTACTTCTCTGATATAGTCCTACAATTCCTCGGCGTCGCCACCTTGCTGGTGCCCTTGGTCATCGCCTTTATTGGGGCCTCGTGGATGCGTTCTCGCCGCGTCGGCGCTCCGGTGGTCAAAGTCTTCGGTCTTCTCCTTTGGCTGGTTTTTGCTCCTGCGGGCGTGGCGCTCCTTGCTGGCCACGTGCTGTGGCGCAATGGACTTCCACTTTCCGGTGTTGAAGGTCGGCTCCTCGCGGATACGCTCGTTCATCTGCTCAACGCTCCCGGGGCGGCCATTCTCACCGGGCTGATGGTCGTATTTTCGCTCTACCTTGCTACCAGCTTCGCCTTTGGCACTGCCCCGCAATACTTCAACGGCCATTTCGCATTCCTCCGTGCCGGTCGCGAAAAGTTCGCCCTGTGGCGCTACCGCAAGGGCCATCCAGAGACCGAACGCCTGCCTCAGCCGACAACAGTGAATCCAGTAGTCGTCGAAGCGGTCGCGCACGCGGAGAAAAATTCGCTTCTTTCCGGCTTCCTGCGCATGTTCCGCCGCAAGCAAGCCCCTGCGGCCCACGAGTTCGGAGCCGAAAACTACGCCGAACCCGAGCAGGTCTCCTTCTGGGACACCATGCCCCGCACCGACGTGGATGCGCCGCACCTGGAAGGTCTTGCCGCTGCCAGTGCAGCAGCCGCTCCCTTCGCCGCACAACTTGCGGCGGCCTCCGCACCGTTACACTCCGGCCAAGCCGACCCAGGACATTCCGTTCAACCCGACGCCCCCCCCGCGCCCGCACCGCGGATAACCATCTCACCGCGCGAGGAGGAAGACTGGCTGAACAGCCCTGACCGGCCCTCCTTCAGTCCCCTCCTGAACGGCCAACCTGAACCAAAGACGGCCCCGAAGACAAGCGCCGGCCCCCAGCTCGTTCGCCGCGCAGAGCAGTCCGTCCAGGAGCCAGGAGTACTTCAGAAACCCGCACCCGCGCCCGCGCCCTACCCTGATCCAGTCCCTGCGCCCGAGCCGCCGGTACCTTCGGTTCCTGCTCCCTCCGCGCCGCGTGAGCGCACCCCCATGGCGCGCCCTCTTCCCCAGGCACCCATACCCGCGGCTACAGCCGACATTCGCGCCCAAAACATCGCGTTCGGCGAACGCGCCGATGCGCATCAACTCAAAGGCTTCCAGCCGGTCAAGTCCATTCGCGGCTATCAGCTTCCGCCCTCCACCCTCCTCCACGCCAGCGAAGGCCACACCACCGTCCGCGAAGACGCCCTCCGCGCCGAAGCCCAGGTGCTCGTAGAAAAATGCGCCGAATTCGGCGTCGCCGGCCGCGTCGAGCAGATCAACCCCGGTCCCGTCGT
Organism: uncultured Acidobacteriaceae bacterium; assembly: GCA_964249715.1. GTDB lineage: Bacteria > Acidobacteriota > Terriglobia > Terriglobales > Acidobacteriaceae > Granulicella. Next base: position 428 of record CAXUDN010000012.1, on the reverse strand, counting down.
CACTACCTACGAGTTCCGCCCCGACGCCGGCGTCAAATACTCCCGCGTCACCGGCCTCGCCGATGACCTCTGCCTCGCCATGGCCGCCGAATCCGTCCTCATCGAGCGCATGGCGGGCAAATCCACGGTCGGTATCCAGGTCCCCAATCACGAGCGCGAAACCATCTGGCTCCGCGACGTCGTCGAAAGCGAACACTTCGCCGCACCCAAATTCAAACTTCCCATCGCCCTCGGCAAAGACATCGACGGCCGTATCGTCACCGCCGACCTCGCCTCCATGCCCCACGTCCTCATCGCCGGCTCCACAGGATCCGGCAAATCCGTAGCCATCAACGCCATGATCATGAGCGTACTTTTCCGCTCCACGCCGGAACAGGTCCGCATGATCCTCGTCGACCCCAAGCGCGTCGAGCTCGGCATGTACGAGG
>CAXUDN010000011.1:42422-53007 GCA_964249715.1 uncultured Acidobacteriaceae bacterium | reverse complement strand
CAGGAGTGGAACGCCGAAACCAAATCCTCTGACAAAACCCGCGTCACCGAGCAGGTCAACGTCGCCAGCGCCCTTTGGCGCCGCCCCAAATCGGAGCTCACCGACGACGACTACAAAGAGCTCTACAAATCCATCTCCGGCGACCCGGAAGACCCTCTCTTCTGGTTCCACACCCGCGCCGAAGGCACCCTCGAATACACCACCCTCTTCTTCATCCCCTCCCACGCCCCCTTCGACCTCTACCAGGCCGACTTCCGCCCCGGCGTCAAGCTCTACGTCAAGCGTGTCTTCATCCTGGACGACTCGAAAGAGCTCCTCCCGACCTATCTCCGCTTCGTCCGCGGCATCATCGACTCCGAAGACCTTCCCCTCAACGTAAGCCGCGAAATCCTCCAGCAAAATCGCGTCCTCACCAGCATCAAGACCGCCAGCGTCAAAAAGATCCTCTCCGAACTCAAATCCGCCGCCGAGCGCGAGCCGGAAAAGTACCTCACCTTCATCGGCCAGTTCAACCGCCCCCTCAAAGAGGGCCTCTACTCGGACCACGCCAACCGCGAGACCCTCCTCGACCTCATCCGCTTCAAAAGCACCAAGGTCGAAGGCCTCACCTCCCTCGCCGACGCCAAATCCCGCATGAAAGAGGGCCAGAAATCCCTCTACTTCATCACCGGCGGCGCCGAACAACTTCTCCGCAACTCGCCCCTCCTCGAGATCTATCGCAAACGCGACATCGAAGTCCTCATCCTCGACGACGAGTTCGACGAGATCATCTTCGCCGGCATCGACAAGTACAACGACACCGACCTCAAAGCCGTAAGCAAAGCCTCCACCGAAGACGACCTCAAAGACCTCGCCAACGCCGATGCCGAGCCCGAGAAAGTCGACACCGCAGCCCTCCAACCTCTACTCGACAAAATCAAGGCCACCCTCGGCGATCACGTCAAAGACGTCCGCGTCTCCCATCGCCTCGCCGACAGCCCCTCCTGCATCGTCTCCGACGAAGCCGAACCCTCCCTCCAGATCCAGCAGATGCTTCGCGCCATGGGCCAGAACGACATCCCCACTCCCAAGCCCACGCTGGAAATCAACCCCAAGCACGAAATCACTAAAAAGCTCCTATCCCATCTCAACGACCCCATCACCGAAGATGCCGCCTGGCTCCTCTTCGACCAGGCCCTTCTCCTCGAAGGCCTTCCCCTGAAGGAACCCTCCGCCTTCGTCGGACGCCTCAACCGCGTTCTCAACCTGTCCATCTAGCCGGCTCATCCTCTGCGGCAACTGGGTATGCTGCCGCAGAGGTTAGCCTCACCCAAACCGCTGCCGCAGATGCTCCTCCATCGCATCGAGCGGCGCATGGCAAAGCATCGCCCGAAACGGAAACGCCCCGCCAGACTCCCGAAAGCGCCGCCCAGCCGACTCATGAAAGCCGCCATCCCGCCGCGCAAATTGCCCCCACCAGTTCCGAAAGTTCCCCGGCGGCGCCATTTTCCCGCTCGCAAACCAGACCGCGGGCAGCAACTCCCGGAACTTCGGGTGATCGTTCAACCATGTATTGCACCAGAGCTCCCGCACCTGCGGTTGTCGCTCTCGCATCTCCGCGATCAGCGCACGCAATGTGCCGGCCAGCCGCGGCAGATCGTCAAACGGCGACTGCGGCGCGAGCACGTTCATGATGTGCAACACAGCATCCCGGGAGGGCGCTGCCTGCAGACCCAGGCCCCGCCGCACCTTCGCCACCACATGCGCCGGATTCCCCAAACGCCCCAGCAACCCAGGCCGGCTGGCTAACCCCGCCCACCCCAGCTCGTACGTCCAGCACTCAAAAGGCCGCACCGGCGCAGGCCCCACATCCTTCGGCACCCGGCGCTCCAGCGCGGGCGACAGCAAGGCCAACACACGCCCTTCCAGCCTCTCCGTATCCGCTGCCGAGCCCGCTCTTACCCACCCGGCCATCTGGGCCACACACTCCATCCACGCAGCATCCGATAGGCCGTTCTCCCCATTCCCACGCCCATCCCAGAAATCCGTGAGCCGGTAAAGATTTACCCGCTCGCAAAGCGCCTGGGCGATGCTCCCTTCCTCCACTTCGCCGCGCTGCACCAGGCGCCACACATACCAGACGCTCAGCCGCGTCATCCCCTGCACGTAACGTCGCCGGGTCTCTTCATCAAGCGTCCACAAGGCTTATAACTCCTGCGATGAAGCTGCCAGGCTCCTTCGGCGCATCGGCTGGTCCGTCATACAAGCCTCGGCCGCGTCAATGCCAGCCAGTGTCGCACGATCGATTCCAGGCCGGTTCGTCTCGTGAAATCGCGGCAGCCCGCTGACGTACCCCGCCGCTGCCTGCAGCCATGCCTGCTTGCGCTCATGGATGCCCGTCGCTGCATTCGTTTTCGGCAACTGCAGCACAAGATGATCGCCGACGGCCAACTTGTCGATAAGCCCACTCGCCGAGGCCTCCTCAACAGCGAATCGGTACAACGCTGTCTTGTCCAGATCCATCAACGGATCGCCCTCTACGGCAAAATACTCGATGCACAAGCCGGTCTTTCCCTCCGGAACCATCTCTCCGTTCCACGTTGCATAATTCACCACGCGGCCCATCTTTAAGTTTGGATCCGTCACCTCCAGCCAGTTATGAGGGAAGCGGGGAGCCTCATTGACCATCAGGTACACCAGTGCGGTCGATCTCTTGAACATGGCTTCTTCCTGCGGTGGTCGCTGCAGGTCAAGGGGAACCTTAGGCTGCAGAAGGCCCATAAGAAACGGCAGCGGCACACTGCTCACTACATGGCGAGCAGCTAGCTCGGCCTCATCCCCGTTCTTCCGGAACCGAATGCAGTGCGCTCCATCCGGAACCGCCTCCACCGAAAGCACCTCCGCGTCCAACGCAAAATGCACACCATTGCGACGGCTGCCCTCTTCCAGCCGGTCCACAATCTGCTGCGTTCCCCCGGCCGGATGCCGCCACATCGCCTGCCCCGCAAACAAAGCGTCTCCCTCTTCTGCCCGCTGCTGCTTTTGCCCACGCACAAACCCAAAACGCGGCACCTTCCGATTCGCGGCAACGTGAGGCATCTCAGCCGGCGACCGCCCATCGAACTTCCGGCTATACCCCTGCACGAAAAATTCATAATAGGCCCGCCCGTATCGCAGCTCATAAAAGTCCTCAACCGAGTGCGCCTCCCGCACACCGGGCCGAAGCTGGGTGGCCAGGTACGAACGACCCAGCCGGGCCGCTTGCGCCATGGACAATCCCCGCAGTTTCCCTTTGTATTGAGACCCCTTTTCAAGGATTCGTCCCTCGTACAGCACGCCCACCCTGTGCGGATACTCGCGGTAATCCTCCCCCAACAACTCCGTCCAGAGATCGTGGACCTCCGGAAAGCGCGAGTACAACTCCTTGCGCCCAAGGTCGAACATAAAGTCTCCCCGCCGAACTCCGCGCATAAGGCCGCCGCATTGCGGAGCGCGGTCCAGCACCGCAACCCGCGCGCCCGCCTTGCCCAGGCAATACGCCGCCGTCAGCCCGCTCGGCCCGGCCCCGAGCACAGCAACGTCATACACGGAAAGTCCAGTTATCCCAAATCCCGACGGCAATGTCTTACCAAAACCGTTCCGGGCGGAACGTTCATCTCATCTCTTCGCGCCGGGCAGTCGAACGGTTCCTCGATCATAAGTGCCACAGCCGCAGATGCGTAGGACTCTTGAGTAACTGCCTTTCGTTCCTATAAGCACCTCAATGAACCGAGCCCCGGTTGATGTAGATGGGCCAATCCCGGATATAGATCTGCCAACTTCTGACAAGCCGAGGCGACAGATTCTCATCCAGCTGCAACTTCACGCGGCAAAAGTTTCGAGCTTCCGCTCCCGATCAGCCGCGAAAGCCAGGCACGCAAAAATATCGGCCTCCTGCAGATACGCAAAATCCCGCAAAACCTCCTCATGCGTCATTCCCGCAGCCAGATAGCCCAGTACATCCGCCACCGTGACCCGCAAGCCGCGTACACAAGGCTTAATCCCACGCTTCCCCGGCTGCATCGTGATGATCTGCGAGTCATGCATAAGAGCACGCTCTGACAACTCCAACGCAGTGCACCAAGTCGTCTAAATCAGACGTTACGACTGCCCTGACACATCGCTCTACTACCGCCGGTTTACCCCCGGGCCCAAGCCCGACGATCTACCTTCCGAAACTCTCACGAGGTAGCATCCCAGCATGGAACAACCCGCAACCCCCAACAGACAAGAGATGGAGCTGGAAACCTGGGAACGCCGCGCGGTGTTTGACCTTTTCAAAAGCTACGCCGAGCCCTATCACGGCGTGTGCCTCCGCGCAGATTGCACCGCCACCTTCCATTACGCCAGGCAGCACCGCCTCTCCGTCTTCCTCTCCCTCGTCCACCGCTCCCTCACCGCCGCCAACCAGCTCGAGAACTTCAAAACCCGCATCGTCGACGACGCCGTCTACCGCTACGACCAAATCGACGGCGGCAGCGCCGTAGGCCGCTCCAACGGCACCATAGGCTTCGGCTTCTACACTTTCCGCCCGCCATTGGCAGAATTTGTCCACCACGCCGCCCCCGAACTCGACCGCGTCCGCCAGCGAAACGACATCGAACGTCACCCGCACCCCAATGTCATCCGCTTCTCCGTTCTGCCCTGGTTCGACTTCACCTCCATCTCCCACGCCCGCGATTTCACCCGCCCCGACTCCGCCCCCCGCATCACCTTCGGAAAGATCACCGAAGCCAATGGCCGCTGCACCCTGCCCGTCTCCATCCACGTCCACCACGCTCTCGCCGACGGCCTCCACGTAGCCGACTTCATCGAGAAATTTCAGGCCGCGCTGGACAGTCCGGAAGCCGAACCCTGAGTAGCCCGGATGCCCCATCCGCGCGACAGCTTCACCGTCGTGAAGGTGGGTTCCGCTCTGCCGAAGGCCGGAGTGAAGCCGGGGGCGGAGCGACGAATCCGCCTTCCTCACCTTCGCCGCAATCTCCGCGGAAAAATGAACCAGACCTTGCGTACAATTTCGACCAAATCACTACACTATCTACAAGAGATCAAAACAAAACCGCACGCGTCGGTTCGTCAAAACACTGAAGTACCCTCTTAAGTCCAATATCGAACGTACTTTGCAGAAAAGGTACCTCCGGGGGGGAGGGGTACCCCTACCGCACTACCTCACCCCGCTCCAGCATCCCAATCGCCTCCTCCGCCCGCTCCCGCAGCGCCTCGCGTTCTGCACCACTCTTCTTCATCATGGTGTTCAAAGGCATCCGCATCCGCTGATTCCCCTCCAGCTTCGCCGCATGCCTCTCCAGAAAGCTCCAGTACAAAGCCGTAAACGGACAGGAACCTTCCCCTGTACTCTTCCTGGGATCCAGCTTGCACTTGCCGCAATAGTCACTCATGCGGTTGATGTAAGCCGCTCCACTTACATACGGCTTCGTCGCCGTCAATCCACCATCGCCAAACGTCGCCATCCCCAACACATTCGGCTCTACCACCCAGTCATACGCATCCACATACCCAAACCAGAACCAATCCGTAAGCTCGCGCGGCGAGAACCCACACAACGTAGCCAGATTACTCAACACCATCAACCGCGTAATGTGGTGCGACCACCCCTTCTCCACCACCTGCGCCACCACCGTATCCATGCACCGCATCCCGCTCTGTACCCCCCAATACACAGGCGGCAGCTTCCGGTGCGCGTCCAGGAACGACGGCGCTCCCTCCGCCTGCACCGTCCTGTAGCCATCCGTCGCCTCGTGGATGTGCCGCATAAACTCCCGCCAACCCAGCACCTGCCTGACAAACCCCTCCGCACTCGCAAGCGGCACCTTGCCCTGCTCATACGCCGCCACAACATCCTGCACCAGATCCACAGGCCGCAACAGAGTAAGATTCACCGTCGCTGATGTAAGCGAGTGAAACAGATCAGGATGCTCGGTACTCATCGCATCTTCCCAAGGACCAAAGTGCGGCAACATCGCCCGCAACGCAAACTGCCAGGCCTCTTCCGCCTGCTTCCGCGTAACCGGCAGATCGAACCCCTCGATACGTCCAAAGTGCTCCGGATGTCGCTCGGCAACCAGCGCCATCACCTCCCGCGTAATCGCATCCGGCGCGAAGCTCGGCCGCTCCGGCACAGGCACTTCTCCCCGAAACGGCTTACGGTTCTCCGAGTCATAGCTCCACTGACCACCAACAGGCTGCGCCCCGTCCATCAGATAGCCAGTCTTCCGCCGCACAGCCCGATAAAACCGGTCCATCAGGTACTGCCGCCGACCACCCTCACCCGAACCCGGCTTAACCTTCCCAAACACCCCTTCAAAGTCTTCCGTCGTGGTCAGCCACGCAGTATCTTGCACCGCTCGCACCCGCAATCCACGCTCCGCCTTGGCCTCCCGCAACTCCACCCGCAGCTCCCGCTCGGCCGGACGATTCACCACCAACTCAGCCCATTGCCAACGCTCCTGCAACTCCAACAATCCATCGCTGAAGCTGCTCGGCGACGCCCCATACACAACACAGCACCCGCGCGCTCCCTGCTCCAGCGCGAAGTGCCGCATTGCACTCAAGACCAGGGTCAGCTTCTTCTTGTGGTAGGGTCTGCGCGTTCCCTTCCCACGCGACTCCATCATCACCACAACAGCATCTTCAGGCCGTGTTTCAGCCAACGGACCAACGCCGTCGTGCAGCCGGTCGTACGGAACGTAGATCCACCGCCGTCCCCGCGTTTCCTCCAGCTTCGGCTCAAACCGTCGCACCTGCTCCCAAAACCCGTCGGCCATGTCTCCATGGTATGCATCGAGTCGGTACTCTACGAAGAGGTGGGTGAAGCAGGTCGAAGTTCTGTCGAGCAGACGAACAGAGCGTAGACAGCTGTGCGCTCGATGACGACTTTCTTTTGCCTCCATACCGAAGGAAGAATTATCCCGTTGGCAGCAGGCGGCGTTGTTTGCCCTTCAGATCACCGAGAAGTTGTTCCACACGATCCGCTTTCTCCAGGTCCGCGAAGCGCTGATCCAGGCTCTCTGAAGAAAGCGACTTGTCCTGGGCCTGCGAGGTAGCTTCGGCGGCTTCAAGGCTCTCGCGAATGCGATTGGCTGCTAGAGTCCCGTGCGTGACGGTGTTGCTCGTTCCATTGCGTGGAGCGCGGCTCTCGGCGATGTTCGCGAGCATGCGGGCGCGGCGATGCTGTGCGATCAGGCGCTCACATTCGGCGCGCGTCCCTACCAGCTTCGCCTCCAGCTGAGCATAGCTGGTTCGGAGAGCTTCGGCCTCGGCAGTTCCATCGGCGATCTGGGCACGATACGCATTGTGGTTGGTCTCACAGGTGAGAGCGCGTCCGAGGGCGGCGCGCGCCAAGGCGTCTTCGCTTTTGGTTACGGCCAACTCTGCTTTTCGGTGCCAGTCGGCTGCCAACTGTTGTTGTTCGCCTGCCTTCCTCTCGAGCAGGTGCTGATCCGTGAGCGCGATGGCGACCTGTGTTTTGACCTGCAGGAGTTGGTTCTCCATGTCGAGGACGACTTGTTTCAGGGTCTTCTCGGGATCTTCGGCGCGGTCAAGAAGGTCGTTGATGTTGGCGCGGAGGAGAGTGGCAACTCGTTCGATGAGGGCCATGTGAGGGCTCCTTTCAGGAATCATGGGCCTTCTTTTGCTCGACGGAGCGGCCCCACCCGTCGCTGCGCGAAAGGATGGGGCACCCGTCTCAAGGTTGGGGAGAGCCGTTAGTTGGCTTTGGGAGGGTTGCCGTCAAGGACGACTGGGCCGACGTGGGCGGGCTTGCCGTCCGGGTTGGGAGTCATCGCTTTGACGTTGTTCATGAGATCGCTCATCTTCATACCGCTCAGGGCCTCGAATAGCGCGGGTACCTGGGCGGCTATGCGCGTGATGTCCCCGGTGAGCTTGGAAGCTCCCATGCCTTCGCCGTCACCTCCGGTGGAGACAATGGTGATCTTGTCGACTTTGCTGAGCGGCTCGGCCATTGCGCGTACGACGTCGGCCATGTTGGTGATGAGTTTGTCGACCACGGCAGCCTGGGTCCACTCTTGGTAGGCCTCGGCTTTGACGTTCATGGCCTTGGCCTCGGCTTCACCCTTTTGGAAGATGATCGAGGCTTCGGCCTCGCCCTCTGTGCGAATGGCCTGAGCTCTGCCCTCGGCTTCCGCGATAAGGCGCGAGCGTTGGGCGCTGGCCATGTTTTCGATGCGCTGCTTCTCAATTTCTGACGGCTTGAGGACGGTCGCGATCAGCTGGCGCTCGTTGCGCTGGATCTCGGCTTCCTGCACTTTGACCTGGGCCTCTTTTTCGATCTGCTGCACTTTGACCTGCTCGGCGATGACCTTTTGCTGCATGACATTGGTTTGAAGCTCGTAGGCTTTGTCAGCCTGGGCCTGCTGCTTGCGCGATTGCTCTTCGAATGTGGCCTTTTGGATGTCGAGATCGCGCTGGGCTTCGGCTTGTTTGGCAAGCGACATGGTTTCGGCGAGAACACGCTCCTGATCGGCGGAGGCTTTCGCTACGGCTGCTTCCCGGAGGGCAATAGCCCGGCGAATGGCCGTGTCGCGCTCCGCTTCGGCGGAGGCGATTTCGGCATCGCGGCGAATGCGGGCAACATCCGGACGGCCCATGTTGGTGATGTATTCATTCTTGTCGCGCACTTCCTTGATGGTGAAGCTGACGACTTCAAGGCCCATCTTGCTGAGATCCTCAGAGCAGGTGGCGCGCATGCGTTCGCCGACCATTTCGGGCTCTTTGACGATCTGCTCGACGGTAAGCTGACCGATAATGCCGCGCAGATGGCCTTCCATGACGAGGCGGATGAGTCCTTCGCGTTCAGCGGGCGTTTTCGTAAGAAACTGCTCGGCGGAGGTCATGATGCTTTCCGCATCCGAGCGGACTTTGATCTGGGCGACAGCTTCAACGGTGACCGCGACGCCCTGGCGGGTGTACAGGTCCTGCTGTGGCGCGACGTCAAAGCTCATGAGTTCGAGCGAGAGCAGGCGCGCGTGCTCGAACATGGGAAAGATAAAGGTGCCGTGGCCCTTGACGACGCGCTGGCCGCGCATGCCGTAAACGATGAGGGCTTCGTTGGGACCGGCCTTACGGAAAAGACGGGCAAGCGTGCCCATGAGGATGATGGTGCCTAAGGCGATCAGAGCGATGATGATGACGATCTCGTGAGACATGGACTCCCCTCTCCAAGGGGGTTCCTGCTGGTTCGTTTGGGTTAAGGGTTGCGGTTGAGCCGCGCGTGCTGGGCGCGGCAGAAAAGCCTCGGAGGCTTAATCGACGTTGCGCGTGAGAGGCGCATCGTCACCGAGCAGGGAATGCTGAAGTTCATCCCAACGGCGCACGTATCCGATGCCACGCTGGTAGCGAAGAACGACGACTTCGGCGTTGCGAACAATAGAATGGCCGTCTTCGGAGCAGATGGGCATAGAGCGGCGCGCACCGTTCTGGGTATAGAGCATTTCTCCCACTCCGTGGTGCGGCACAGCGGCGCTGACACGACCGAGAATGCCGACCATGGGCGTGTCTGCCGGCTCAAGGGTGCGTTCGCGTGGGAGAAGAACCTTGGCAAGGAACCAATAGACCAGGCCGGCTCCGGCAAGTCCGCTGAGCGCGGCGAACACGCAAACGACGGCAGTAGCGAAGAGGTGGCCATGGGTGAGCAGATACCCTGTACCGCCGAACCAGCAGAGGAAGGCAACAACCGTGAAGCCGTTGACCGGCGACATCTGACTGCCGCCATGCGCGTGACCGGATTGGGCGCCGGCTTTGGAAAGCAGATGGCCGTGGCCCCCAATATGCCAATGGCCAAGGTGCAGGTGGAGAAAGCCACCAAAAAAAGCGACGAAGCTGAGGGTAAGGCCTACGCCGAAGCAGATCAGGTAAAGGGCGTCGGCTGTGGGATGGTGAAGGGTGTTCATTTAGGGCCTCCGGCGGAGGTGGGATGGGGGTAGCCCTGCGTGGAGGCGAGGCTGCTCGGTTCTGATGCTGAATCGGGGTCTCGCCCGAAGCTTTCCGAAAGGGGGTCCTGTGGGCGAAGCAAGGTTAGCAGACGGCCTGCGAGCTGCGGGGTCTCCAGAATACTTTCCAGAAGAAGCAGGCAGTGGCGGGAATCATCCTCTTTGGCGAGGGTCAGCAGGGCCCGGCAGAGTGCAGGGTCGCGGCGGCGAAAGCGATCGGCTCCGCCCACGAGCCAGCTGTCGAGACGGTCCTCATGGAGCCGGGCGTCGGAAAGAAGCTCGGCATGGTAGCCCTCGGGGTCGTCGACAAGGTAGCCGGGGTGCACCTTAAAAAAGCGGGCGAGCAGCAGTCTTGAGGTGTTCGTGAGGTGGGGTCGGGAACCGGATTCAATCTGTGAAAGATAGCTTTGTGACAGAGATTCGCCGAGTTCTTCACGGAGCGCCCGGACGAGTTCGCCTTGGGTGAGGGGGCGATTGAGCCCGCGCAGGCTGCCTTCGATCTCACGGAGACAACGAAGTTTGTCGGAGAGTTTCATGGTGATTGCGATTCGCGATTAAGATATTGCAATTTGCGATACAGGTCAACATCTCTCGAGAGA
>CAXUDN010000011.1:34491-42322 GCA_964249715.1 uncultured Acidobacteriaceae bacterium | reverse complement strand
AAGAAGGCGACGGCACCGGCTGGGCTGGTGGGGAGATCGAATTCCATGGGACATCTGCCAACCTCGATGTCACGGAAGAATGGCGCGAGTCGTTGCCGGACAGTGCGCTCGTCACCCCAAAGAACCGGGGCCGGGATTTCGGGCGGAGGTGGGCTATGGCGTGCACTTACCGAAAACAGTGCGCCGGAGAAGCTGCCTGGATTCCAGTTGGCCATGGCGAGGCGGCCACCTGGGACGAGGACGCGGGCGAACTCGGAGGCGACGAGCTCGGGTCGTGGAGCGAACATGGCGCCGAACATGCTGACGACCGCGTCGAAGCTTGCGTCGGGGTAAGGCATCGCTTCCGCATCGCCCTCGTCGAAAGGGATTTCGAGACCTTCGGCGGAGGCGCGGGTCCGAGCCTGCGCGAGGAGGTTGGGGGCGATGTCGACGCCGGTGACAATACAACCCAGACGGGCGAGCGGAATCGCGGTGTTGCCGGTGCCGCAGGCCACATCGAGCACACGGGTCCCGGGCGGAAAAGCCAGGCGGTGCGCAAAGAGTTCGGCGCCTGGGATGATCGTGCGGGCGATTTGGCCGAAATCTCCGGCCATCCACGAGGCGCGCATGGAGGATTTGACCTGATCGATAGAGGGTACAGAGGCGGGCATGAGGGATCCAGGTGTTGCAAGTGGGGTCAAGTTTGGCTGTCCGGAGTGGGTGCGTCAACGCCTTTCGTGCCGAAACGGACGAGGTGAGGCCTATCGCCTACACAATCGTGCTTTCCTGAAGCGACACCGTGCGCAAGATTCCGAAGAGGAGTTTGAAAGCAAGAAGCAGGGTGCGGCATTTTCGAGGACGGGTGCAGTTTAGAAGTAGGGCTGGAGCGGAGTAGAGGAGGAGCTATGAGGGAGTGCACTCGGAAAGAACAGCTGGCGGTGGTAGCGGCGGACCCGCGTTGGGTGGCAGTGGTGGCGCGGGACAGAACGGCGAATGGGAATTTTGTCTACGCGGTGTCGACGACGGGGGTTTACTGCCGACCTGCTTGCTCCGCAAGGCGTCCACGGCCGGAACATGTGAGCTTCTTTTCAGGAGGCGTAGAGGCGCAAAGGGCTGGGTTTCGGGCGTGCCTTCGATGCAAGCCGGATGATCCGTCGCTGGAGCAAGTACACGCGGTAAAGGTTGCGGAGGCCTGTCGGCAGATCGAGGCCGCCGAGATTGCTCCAGGGTTGGGCAAGCTGGCCAAGGAGGCGGCAATGAGCCCCTATCATTTTCACCGGGTGTTTCGAGCGGTGACGGGTGTGACGCCAAAGCGGTATGCGGCGGCGCATCGCAGGCAGGCTGTGCGGCGGGAACTGGCGCGTGGCGGGACGGTGACCGAGGCCCTCTATGCGGCGGGTTACGGATCGAACAGCCGCTTTTATGCGGAGGCTGAGGAGGCACTGGGGATGAGGCCGAAGCAGTTCCAGACAGGAGGTGAGCAGATGCAAATCAGGTTTGCCGTGGGCGAGTGCAGTTTGGGGTCCGTGCTGGTTGCGCTAAGCGAGAAGGGGGTGTGCGCGATCCTGCTGGGGGATGAACCGGAGGCACTGACGCGGGATTTGCGGGATCTGTTTCCGCGCGCGGAGCTGCTGGGTGGAGAGCCTGGCTTCGAGGAACTCGTAGCGCAGGTGGTCGCGCTGGTAGAGGAGCCTGGGGCGGGCACTTGCCTGCCGCTGGACGTAAGAGGGACGGCATTTCAGCAGAGGGTATGGGAGGCACTGCGGACAGTTCCGGCGGGGTCGACGGTCAGCTATGCCGAGCTTGCCGAGCGGATCGGTTCGCCGCGGGCGGTTCGGGCCGTGGGAGCTGCCGTGGGGGCGAATACGCTGGCGATCGCGATTCCCTGCCATCGCGTGATCCGGAGTGATGGAGGGGTGAGTGGATATCGCTGGGGTGTTGAGCGTAAACGGCAGCTATTGGACCGCGAAGGCTCCTCGAAGTCCTCGTTGTTTTGAAGTGAATGAACGAACGAGATGGTCAACGGAGGCTAAGAGCCGCTAGTGGAAGTGCTGCCACCGAGATCGGCCATCGTAGTGCGAAGATACCGGTGCGGATTTACGGCGATGCCGCGGACCTGGACCTCGTAGTGCAGGTGCGGACCGGTCACGCGACCGGTGTGACCGACGAAGCCGATGACTTCGCCTTTGACGATTTGCTGGCCTGCTGTGACATTGAAAGCCGACAGATGACCGTAAACGGTGACGATTCCGTTTCCGTGATCGAGTTCGATTTCATTGCCGTAGCCGGTGCCGAGCCCGGCTTTGAGGATGCGGCCTGCGGCGGGGGCGTGGACGGGCGTGCCATTGGGCGCGCCGATGTCGATGCCCTTGTGGAACTCACCGGTGCCCACGCCCAGGATGGGATCTTCGCGCTGGCCGAAGCCGGAGTTGATGGGGCCGAGGATAGGCCACATATCGGGAATGTTGGAGCCGGAAAGCGTGGAGCCGAGGTCAAGACCACCGGCCAGGTCGCCGAGGGAGCCGCGGACACCAAGGCTGGCGTTCAGAGCCTGCGTTGGGGGGGTGATGCCTTGGTGGGCTGTGTTGCGGAGAGCGTAGAAGGTATCGAGGGACTTGTAATAACTATCGTCGGTGAAGGCGGCTTCTTCCTTGAGGGGAGCCTTGCCGGCTGCGGCGGCGCTGGCTGCGGCCTGCCTGGGACGGAGGCTATGGCCGTGGACAAAGGTGAGTTTGCCTGCTGTCAGGCCATAGATGGCGGATACTTCGGTGGCCAGCGAGCCGAGACTGGCGGCCTGCACGTCGCGCTCGTGGGCGGTCTTTTCGAGATGGGCATAGTCGGAGCGGCTTTGCGCCAGCTGAAACCGAAGGTGATTGGTGGTTTCGGCCTTGGCGAGCATGCGGGCATAGGAGCCGGCGAGGCCCGCGATGGTGAACATGCCTACAAGGGCCGAGGTGACGAAAACGTACACGTAGCGCATGGGGATGGAGATCCGTTCGGACTCGCCATTCTCCGATCGCGTGACATAGACGATGTAGCGCTTGCGCATGAACCCAGCCCAGCCTGAACTCGCCCGGGAATGGGCTGGTGTCGGGCTTCAAGATTATGACGCCCGGATGGGGGCGAAAGACTCCCTCCGCGGTGAGCTAGCGGAGATCACGGAGATCGCGAACGGATCGCGAGGAGTTTGTATCTAGATGGTAAATGAGGTACTTAGCCGAGGCAATCGCGGCGGCGCAATCGGGAAACATGGAGGAAGAACGGGTGAGGCGAGAGGACGCGCCGTGCGTTGGCGTGAACCGTTGCCTGGAGAGGGGTACCCTCCTCCCCCCGGTACTTCTTCCCTAAAGTACGTTCAATACTCGACTTAGCCGGGTACTTTGAAAAGTGTCTCGCTGGGGCGAAGTATCTGCGGTCGATTCGAGTTCGATAGCTGTTCCTATTGTATGAAAAGCGGTCGTAAATGTACGCAGGCAGAGCGGAGATTCTTTTGGGTCCAGCGCAGGCGACTATGCTGAGGCGATGCGGCGTGTGCGCTCGGAGGCGACTGAAAGTGGAGGGGAGTTGGCGCTGATTGAGCGCATCCGGCGAGCGGCGGCGGGTGGAACCAGGGGGCGTAGCGAGGTACGGCTGGCAATCGGGGATGACTGCGCCATCCTGCGTCCGCGTGCGGGGGAAGAGTTGGTGGTGACGACAGATTTTTCTCTGGAGGGCCGGCATTTCCGGCGAGATTGGCATAGCGCGTTATCTGTAGGGCACCGGGTTTTGGCCCGGGGATTGAGCGATATAGCGGCAATGGGGGCGCGGCCGGTGGCGGCCTTCCTGTCGTTGGCTTTGCCGCAGGCTGTTGCCCGGGATGCGGGTTGGATGGATGGGTTTTTGCAAGGTTTCCTGGGGCTGGCACGCCGGACAGGAACGCCGCTGGCGGGTGGGGACACGTCGGAGGCTCCGGGAGAGGGGGTGATGGCCGATATTGTGCTTTTGGGCGCGGTAAAGCAGGGGCGGGCGTTGCGGCGAAGTGGAGCGCGGGTGGGTGACCGCTTGTTTGTGACGGGGAGTTTAGGAGGAGCCGCGGCGGAGCTGGACGCCCTGAGGCGAGGTGAGGTGAATTTTGCAGAGGGTAAGCGGGATGGACATCCTCATCTCTTTCCGGAGCCGCGGTTGGGGGTGGGACAGGCGCTGGTGCGGCGAAAGATGGCGTCGGCGGGGATGGATTTGAGTGACGGTTTATCGACGGATTTGCGGCATCTTTGCGAAGCGTCAGGGGTGGCGGCGGAGGTTGAGGCTGACTGGTTGCCGATGCATCCGCTTTTGGAAGGTAGAGACCGTAAGGCGGCGCTGCGAATGGCGCTTGACGGGGGAGAAGACTATGAATTGCTCTTTTCAGCGAGGCAGAGGGTCAGGGTGCCGGGACGCGTTGGGGGGGTGCAGGTGACGGAGATCGGGCGAGTGGTGCAACGGGAGCGGGGGCGACCGCTGGTGGCGCTGGTGAATGGAGCGGGGCGAAGGACGCCGCTGCGGGCGGGCGGGTGGGAGCATCTGCGGTGACCGTGGAGGGGTTTGCGCGTAGTTGGACGGCGGAGGTGCTGGCGCGTCCGCCACTGATCGCGCCGGTGCGTCAGTTCATGTACCCGCAGCAGGTGCCGGGGGAGGAAGATGCGCTGGCGCGGGGAGCTCTGGTGGTGAATGTACGACCGGCGAGCGGAGGGAGTTTTCTGGCGACGTTTGCATTGGGCTTTCGGGAGGCTTCCCTGCCGTCGGGGGTGTGGGCATGTCCGGCGCCGGAGATAATGCTCGCTGTGGCGGGTGGGTACGCCTACCTTGTGAATACGGAGGCGCCGGAGCGGAGCGTGTTGCTGGAGCAGCGGCCAGTCACGGCGATCTTTGCGGCTCCGGAGGATGGATACCTGCTGCTGGCGGGATTCCAGGACGTGCTGGCGGTGGGAGCCGAGGGGGTGAGATGGCGGACCGGACGACTGAGTTGGGAGGGAGTGACGTTGGGGGAGGTTCGGAACGGGCGTTTGTCGGGGAAAGGCTGGGATATGTTTGCGGATACCGAGGTGGGTTTTGTTGTGGATCTGATGACGGGGCTGCACGAGGGTGGAGGGTATCGGCGCTAGACGGGGTTCGGCGGCGCCAGGGTGTAGAAGCTGAGGGCGGCGTCACCCTGTTCAAGGAGGCGGGTGCGGTGGAGTTGGCCGAAGGTGCCGGGGAGAACTTCGCGGCGAGCGTGTTCGGCGACGATGAGGGCGTTTTCTGCCAGCAGGGAAGGTGCATGGCCGCTGAGGAGATTGAGCGTGGCGGCGTATTCCGCAGCGGCTTCATAGGGCGGATCGAGGAAGACAAGATCGAGAGCGGGAGACTGTTTTGTAGCGGCCAGTAGAGCTTTTGTGACGGGGCGGGAATCTACGGCGGCAGAGTCCTCAAGGGCGAGGACTTGAAGATTTTTGCGGAGAGCGGCGAGAGCCGGCGGGCCGTGCTC
The DNA here is from genome assembly GCA_964249715.1 of uncultured Acidobacteriaceae bacterium. Taxonomy (GTDB): domain Bacteria; phylum Acidobacteriota; class Terriglobia; order Terriglobales; family Acidobacteriaceae; genus Granulicella. Next base: position 36,861 of record CAXUDN010000011.1, on the reverse strand, counting down.
GACAAAAAGACAGTGGGCCGCTCCTCGGCTGAGGGCCTCGATGCCGACGGCGCCTGAACCGGCGTAGAGGTCGGCGAAGCGGGCGTCCTGGACCCGCGGGCCAAGGACGTTGAAGAGGGTTTCGCGGAGGCGGTCACTGGTGGGGCGGGTGGCGTGACCGCGCGAGGTTACGAGGAGACGCGATCGATAGTGGCCGGCGATGACCCGCATGCGCTTTGAGGATAGCGCCGTCTGGTTCGGATTGGCGGCAGACGAGGCAAACAAAGGCGTGCGGCTTTTCCGGGTGCACCGACAAGCTTCCCGGGTGCACCTACAATCAGAGTGTGCTTCAGTTTTCTCTTCCGATGGGGCGGTGGTTGGGCGTGCATGTGCGCGTGCATGTTTCGCTGTTTTTACTGTTGGCGCTGGCTGCGGGGTACTCGCTGGTGTCAGCGGGCGGGGTGACGCGCGGGGTGGCGCTTTGGCTGGCCTTGTGTGCGGCTGTGCTGGTGCGGGAGTCCGCGCGGGCCATTGCCGCTGCCTATTTCGGCATGCCCTTGCGAGCGTTATTCCTGATGCCGGTAGGCGGTGTGATGGCGTTGGCGCCGCGACAGGGGGGATTGCCGGCGAACGAAACGCGGACGATCACGTGGATTGGATCGGCGGCGAATTTTGGGGCGGCTCTGCTGCTGCTGGGTTTTGCCTACGGCGTCGATCCGCATGTGCAACTGGTCAGCCAGCCGTGGATCACGGTGGAACACATTCTGCGGAGCGCCGTGTGGCTGCAGGTGATTGTGGGAGCCGTGAACCTGTTGCCCTCTTCCGCGTTGCCTTCGCGGAAGATCTTCCGGTCGAAGCCGGCGGAGGCAGCAGGGACAACAGGCGCTGCCGGGGGCAAAGCGCGGGCGAGCTTCGGGCTTTGGACGGCGGTTGCGCTGGCCAGCATTCTGAGCGGCATCCTGAGCGGTCTGCTATGGCCGGTCTTGCTGGGGCTGACGGTGCTGCTGACCGTGTATCTGAACCGTGCCGCGAACATCGGAGCGGTGGAAGCGCTGCCGGTGGCGGTGCGCGATGTGATGTTGACGGAGTTCCGGCCCTTGAGCGCGTCGAGCACACTGCGGGATGCCTTACGGCAGACGACACACTCCATGCACGAACTTTTCCCGGTGCTTCGTGGCGAGCGGCTGGTGGGATGGATCTCGCGGACCGTGCTGGTCGCAAAATTGCGGACGGACGGTGATGGGTTTCTGCAGGGGGCGATGTCGCGCTCGCTGCAGGCGGCGGATCCTGCGGAAAAGATCGGCGAAGCGCTGCGGCGGGCGGCGGCACTGGGTGCGAGTGAATTTGTTCCGGTGGTGGAGGACGGTGCCATGGTGGGGATGCTGACGCCGGGGAGTCTGGAGCGCGCGGTGGGACAGATGCGCTGGACGAAAGCCCTGGAGCGCGAGGAACGGTGAGCGACGGGGCGGGCGACGCCGGGGTTTTTGCGGTTCAGGAAGGTGGGGTGGAACGGCCGCTGGCTCCGGGGCTCTACCTGGTAGCGACGCCCATCGGGAATCTGGAAGACATTACGTTGCGGGCATTGCGGGTGTTGCGGTCGGTAGACCGGATTGCGTGTGAAGACACGCGGCAGACGCAGAAGCTGCTGAATCATTACGGGATTCGCAAGCCGACGTTGAGTTATCACCTGCACAACGAGCAGGGGCGGGCGGAGGAGTTGATCGGAGATCTGCGCGAGGGCGGGCGGGTGGCGGTGGTGAGCGATGCCGGGATGCCGGGGATTGCCGACCCCGGTGAGGCGCTGGTGCGGGCGGCGGTGGAGGCCGGGGTGACGGTTTTTCCTGTGCCCGGGGCGAACGCGGCGGTGAGTGCTCTGGTGGCAAGTGGGCTGGGTGCGGAGCGGTTTGCGTTTGGGGGATTTCTGCCGGCGAAGGGTGGGCAGCGGCGGACGTTTTTGGAGGAACTGCGGGGACGGATGGTGAGTGAGGTGGCGGCCGGGGTGGCGGCGACGCAGGTTTTCTACGAGGCTCCGCACCGGATTTTGGAATCTTTAGGGGATCTGGCGCTGGTTTTTGGGAATGGGCAGAGGGTGGTAGTGGCTCGGGAGTTGACGAAGCTGCATGAGGAATTCCTGCGGGGGACCGTGGGCGAGGTTTTAGGGGTGCTGCAGAGGCGCGAGGTGGTGCGCGGGGAGATGGTTTTGCTGATTGATGGGAATGTGGCCGGAGAGGCAGGCGGGACGGGATTCTCGGTGGCAGAAGAGGTAGCGGCGGCGGTTCGCGAAGGTTTGACGGAGAAAGACGCGTTGAAGCGGGTGGCGAAAGCGCGGGGGTTGGGGAAGAGTGAAGCGTACCGGGAGTGGCAGCGGGGACGGCGGTGAGGCGCGGGAAG
>CAXUDN010000011.1:11604-34391 GCA_964249715.1 uncultured Acidobacteriaceae bacterium | reverse complement strand
CAAGCATGGAGCCTGCCAAGCGTTAAGCCTGCCTTAGACCGTTTCGCGGCCTTTCAGGCGGTCGTAGGTGTAGACATCGCTGGTGGTGCCCAGGGATTCGTTATAGAGGCTGAGGGCGCCGGTGGCGTTGCGGAGTTCCTGGTCGAAGCGCTGAATGCAGCGAAGATGCTCGGCGGTGGCCGGGATGCGGAGTTTGGTGGTTTCGAGGAATTTTTGATAGCCGTGGTCCACGAGGCGGGAGACTTCGCCGTTGAGAACCCAGCCTGCCTTGGTGAGCAGACGGACGGGCAAGTCTTTGCCGGGGCCGGGTGCGATCTCGGCGGCGCAGCCGTATTTGCTGACCCGGCGGGCGCCGGCCTCAGGCTTTGCACCGCCGGTGGCCGGAGAGACATCGAATCTCTCATTACCGAGGGCAGAGAGCACGCTGTCGAAGGTCAGAACGGGAGTTTGCTTGGTGATCCTGTTGCGCATTGTGGGGGCGTCGGCTCCGGGATATGTGGGCGGCAGGACGCTACCGGGTGACGGATAGCGGCTGGGCTACACTCGCATGGTAACTGTCGCACACTGCCGCACCCGGCTCCAAACAGAAGGGCCAGGACGCGGCGGAAGGAATGGGTTGGCTTATGTCGAACGTCGCAGTTGGGGAGTTCGCAAGGAGTGCCGGCAGCGCGCCGGGTGGGCGGTTGGGGATGCCGCTGCTGGACCGTGTCGGCAACACGCCTCTGATCCGGCTGGACCGGTTGACGGAGGATCTGCGCGGCGTGCAGATTCTGGGTAAGGCCGAGTGGGCGAATCCGGGCGGGAGTGTGAAGGACCGGGCGGCCTCGGCGATTGTGCGCGATGCGCAACGGCGAGGGTCGCTGGGGCCGGGCAAGACGCTGCTGGATGCGACCAGCGGAAATACGGGGATCGCGTACGCGATGCTGGGGGCGGCGCAGGGCTTTCCGGTGACGCTGTGCATGCCCTCGAATGTGAGCCCGGAGCGGAAGCACATTTTGAACGCCTACGGGGCGGAGATCATCTATACGAATCCGGCGGACGGGTCGGATGGGGCGATCCGCATGGCACGGAAGCTGGCGGCTGAGTTTCCGGAGCGATATTTCTATGCCAACCAGTATGGCAATGAAAATAATTGGCAGGCGCACTACTACGGGACCGCAAATGAGATCTGGGAACAGACGCAAGGGCGAATCACGCACTTTGTCGCCGGGCTGGGAACGAGCGGGACGTTCATGGGCACGACGCGGCGATTGCGGGAGTTGAGTCCGGCGGTGAAGTGCTATTCCATGCAGCCCGATTCGCCATTCAATGGTCTGGAGGGCCTGAAGCACATGGCGACGGCCATTGTGCCGTCAATCTATGACGAGCATCTGGCAGACCGGAATATTGAAATGCCGACCGAGCGGGCCTATGCGATGTGCAAGCAAATGGCGCGGACGCAGGGTTTGCTGGTAGGGATTTCGGCAGCCGCGGCGGTGGCGGCGTGCGTGGATGTGGCGCAGGAAGAGGAGCGGGCTGGGCGTGAGGCGGTGATTGTTACGATCCTTTGCGACTCGGCGGACAAGTACTTGAGCGAGCGATTCTGGAGCGAGCCGACGCCCGAGGCCGCGGCGGCGGACGCTGTCGATAGCGAAGTGTTTGTGGGGCAAAACGCATGAATGCTGCCGTAGGTGTGGCGCCTTTGCGGATTGCGGAAGTTCTTTACGAACAGCTTAGGGCGCATGGGGAGGAGACCTATCCCTACGAGTGTTGCGGGATCCTGCTGGGCAAGGCGGGCGAGGATGGGATTGAGGTCAGTTCCCTGCTGCGCGCCGGGAATACACGGACGGATTCGGCGCACAACCGGTACGGCATCGATCCGCGGGAGTTGATTGCGGCGCAGCGCGAGGGACGGAAACTGGGGATGGAGATTGTGGGGTTCTACCACTCGCATCCGGATCACCCGGCGATGTGGTCCTCGACGGATCTTGCAGAGGCGCATTGGTATGGTTGCAGCTATGTGATTACCGCGGTGAATGGGGACAAGACGACCGGCAGGGCCACGCTGACGAACAGCTTTCTATTGAGCGGGACGAGCGAGGACGAGAAGACGCTCCAAGCGCAGCCGATTGCCTTTGGCTAGCATCAGAGACTGCGAACATTGCCCGTAAAGGCGATAATCATTTTATGAAGATTCACATCCCCACACCGCTGCGTGCGTTCACGGATAAGCAGGGCACCGTAGACGTAAGCGGCACCACCCTGGCTGCCGGGCTGCAGGGCCTGGTTGAAGCCTATCCCGCGCTGAAAAATCATCTGTTCACGCCCGAGGGCAAACTGCGCTCCTTTGTGAACGTTTACGTCAACGACGAGGACATGCGCTACCTGCCCGAAAAAGAAGACACCCCGGTGGCCGATGCCGCGGACGTAACGATTATCCCTTCGATTGCGGGCGGCTGTTGTCCTGCCCCTTGCTGTTGTCGCTAGAGGCTCGATCCGCCTCGCGCATCGGTGCTCATCCCACGCGCATCCACTGAGTAGAGTCGACGACAGGTTTGCCTGCCGCGGCCTTTGCTGTGTCTTGAAGGGATCTCATGATCGCCATAGAAGAAGAAACATCGACCCAACTGCCCAAACTGACGAATGAAGAGATCGCACGCTACTCGCGGCACCTGATTTTGCCCGAGGTGGGCATGGAGGGTCAGCAAAAGTTAAAAGCGGCCAGGGTGCTTTGCGTGGGTACAGGTGGATTGGGGGCGCCGCTGGCGTTATACCTGACCGCTGCGGGCGTGGGCACGATCGGGTTGGTGGACTTCGATGTGGTGGAGGAGAGCAACCTGCAGCGGCAGATTATTCACTCGCAGGCAACGGTGGGGATGCTGAAGGTGGATTCGGCCGAGGTGATGCTGAAGGGGCTGAATAAAAACGTCCGTGTCGTAAAGCATAACGAGATGTTGACCTCGGCGAATGCGCTGGAAATTTTCAAGGAGTATGACGTAATCGCGGATGGGACGGACAACTTCCAGACGCGGTACCTGGTGAACGATGCGTGCGTGTTGACGGGCAAGCCTAATGCGTATGGGTCGATTTTCCGGTTCGAGGGGCAGGCTTCGGTGTTTGCGACGGAGGATGGGCCCTGCTACCGGTGCCTGTATCCGGAGCCGCCGCCGCCGGGGCTGGTGCCCTCGTGTGCCGAGGGTGGGGTGCTGGGGATTTTGCCTGGGCTGGTGGGGGTGATCCAGGCTACCGAGGTGATCAAGTTGATTCTTGGGATTGGCGAGCCGTTAATTGGGCGGTTGCTGCTGGTGGATGCGTTGGGCATGAGCTTCCGGACGCTGAAGCTGCGCAAAAATCCTGACTGCCCTGCGTGTGGAACACATGAGATCCGGGAACTGATTGACTATGACCAGTTCTGCGGGATTACCGCGCCGAAAGAGACGACGGGACCGCTGGAGGTGAGTTCGCATGGCACCGTGGATACGAGCGCCAACGTGGTGGATGGCATTCCGCAGATCAGCGTGGAGCAGTTGAAGGCGCGGCTGGATGCGGGCGAAAGACCGTTCATTCTGGATGTGCGTGAGCCGCATGAGTATGCGATTGTGAACCTCGGCGCGCCGTTGATTCCGGTGGGACAAGTAGGGCAGCGACTGGGAGAGATTCCGGTCGGCAAGGACGAGGAAATTGTGGTTCATTGCAAGAGTGGCGGACGAAGCCAGAAGGCTGCGCTGGAGTTGAAGGCGGCCGGTTTCAGCAAGGTGAAGAATCTGGCGGGTGGAATTACCGCCTGGGCGGAGCGTGTGGATCCTTCGTTGCCAAAATATTAATCGGGAACGATCACGAGAGCGATGCGAGCAGGGCTGCAATCTTTTCGCTCTCTTTACGTATGCCCTCACCGCGCAACGGGCCCCGTGTATAGATCCACGAACTTGGGTGCCTAACCGCGACCTGCGGCAAGCGCAACTGTCGCACGAAACACTCCGCATTCGCACCCAGCGCTACGACGCAACGTGGCTCGGCAATCTCGACCTGGACTTTCAGATACATAGCGCACTGGTCAAGGTAGCCGGGCACTGCGGGCATCGGACCAGTAGAGCTGCCGGGCTTGAGACCCATAAGCGCGTTGGTGAAAAAGCACGCAGCAGGGTCCACACCGGCACCTTCCAGCATGGTCAGAAGAAATGCCCAAAACTGTCCGCTGGCCTCGCCTTTGCGCAGCAAGGAGCGCCGATAGGCACGCTGGCTGTCGAAGTTGTGCCCCACGAACATGACAGGCCGTACAGGGAAAAGTTCCGGCAACGAACCGCCATGCGCCCGGCCACGCCACAGGCCCGAACCGCCCGGGAAAAAGGATGTGCCTGCCACCAGTTCCTCGAGCTGTCTTCCGGTGCGCGCCACCTCAGGGTGGTAGTTTTTGACGGTACGGTCCATGGCGGCGAGAAGATCAGCAATGACCGCAGGGGACCGCCGGAGAAGCTCAGTCTCTTTCATCGCAGCGCGTTCCGCAAGGATTCCAGAGTCCCATCGTTCGGCGGTGTCTCCAGTCCAAGCATTCTCGCTACGAAACCATACACATCCACATTGTCGAAGCTCTTGAGTTTGACGCCTTGATGGATGTCGGGGCCCGCGGCGTAAAAGATCGCCTTCATCTCGGGCAGGGCGTGCGGGTCGAAGCCGTGGCTGCCGATATTGGGCTCCCGCATTGGTGCGTGGGCATAGATGCCGTAGGGGCCGTTGGCGATGATGACGGGGTCGCCCTCACGTGGCGTGGTGTCGTAGGCCAGTGCTTTGGGGACGTCCAGGCGGCGATAGACGGTGAAGCGCGGATCGGGGTGGGCACGGAACTGCTCGTAGGCCTTCTGGGCATCGGCCTCGGTATCGGCATAGAGCAGAGCGCCTTCCGTCTTGACGTGGCTGAGGTCGGCGAAGCGATCCAGAACGACAGGCTCCCCCTGGATCCTGGCCATGCCGTGATCGGCCGTCACGATAAGGTCCACGGGCAGCCCGGTGGCCTTGAGCTTGTCGCGGAGTGTGCCCATGAGTTCGTCCACGTGATGAACCGCGTCACGGGTTTCGGGCGCATCGGGGCCGAAGGTGTGCCCGGCGTGATCCACATTGGAGTAGTAGAGCGTGATGAAGTGGGGGCGTTGCTCGGGCGGGAGCTTGAGCCAGGCAATGACCTGATCGATGCGCCGGGTGTCGTCGTAATTGTCGTTGAAATGCAGGTAAAACGAGGGGCGAACGCCGTCGATGGCAGCTTCTGAGCCGGGCCAGAAGAAACAGGCGGAGCGCATGCCCTGCTGTTCGGCGAGAACCCATAGAGGCGTGCCGTAGTACCAGGCGCCGTCAGCGTTCGTCGGTCGGTTAAAGGCGTAACTCTCATGCCGGTCAGGGTCATAGAACTCCATGGCAGCGATGCCGTGGTGCTCGGGACGCAGACCCGTAACGAGCGTGTAATGGTTGGGAAAGGTCACGCTGGGGTAGCTCGGCAGCATGCCCTCCGGTGTGCTCGCGCCCTCCCTGGCCATTGCATCGAGGTGCGGTGCGCCATACTCGCGGGAGTAGTCATAGCGAAAGCCGTCCAACGAGACCAGAACGACATAGTGCTTGCTCTGCTGCGCGAGTAGGTTGGCAGGATTATCCGAATGCAGAACAGCGTCCGTGTCCTGGGCCGCTGCATGGAAGGAAAGCAAGGCGAGCGAGAGAACAAGCGAGGCACAGTTTGTCCAGCGGCGCATAGTTTCTCCAGGGTGTTTGGGGGTCAGTCGGTATCGGGGTCGTCTACCGTGAGAATTTCGAGAACTAACGGAGGTTCTACGAGGGCGTCCATTGAAGTTGTGCCGGACATTTCGGCGACGGCGGACTCGACGGTGGAGCGGAAGCAGGGCTCTACGGTGACGACGAAGGGCAGGCGGTGCGAGGGGTAGCCGCGGCGCTGGACTATGGAGTCGATGTTGACGCTGAATTTGGCAAGGGCACCGGCGATGGCGGAGATGATGCCGGGTTTGTCGTCGACGACGAGACGAAGGTAGTGCGGGGCGAAGATGTCGCCGGAGACGGTGTGGGGTGTGGCGGAGAGGGGGATGGGGTAGCTGCCCGAGGTGACGGCGAGGACGTCCGTGAGCACGGCGACGGCGGTGGCGTGGCCGCCTGCGCCGTGGCCGGAGAAGACGACGTCGCCGCCGAAGCGGCCGCTGGTGACGACCATGTTCTGGGTGCCGTGGGACCAGGCGATCGGCGAGGTTTTCGGGACGAGCATGGGGCCTACACGAGCGCGGACGGTGGGTACGCTGGCGCGTGGGTCCAGGGTGGCGCGGGAGACCTGGCGTACCGTGCAGTTGAGCTCCCTGGCATAGGCGAAGTCGACGGCGCTTACGTCCGCGATGGTTTGTGCGGCGATGCGGTTGGGATCGATTTCGGCTTCGAGGGCGAGGCGGGTGAGGATGCAGAGCTTGGCGCGGGCGTCGAAGCCATCGACGTCGGCGGAAGGGTCGGCTTCGGCATAGCCGAGGCCTTGGGCTTTGCGGAGCATTTCGGGGTAGTCGGCGCCGTGCTCCATGGCGCTGAGGATGAAGTTGCAGGTTCCGTTGAGGATGCCGCTGAGGCGGTTGATGCGGTCGCCGGAGATGCCCCCCGCGATGCCGGGGATGACGGGAACGCCACCGGCGACGGCCGCACCGTAGAGCAGTTGCGCGCCGTGCTGCTGGGCCAGGGCGAAGAGTTGGGGACCGCGGGTGGCGATGAGCTGTTTGTTGGCGGTGATGACGTGTTTGCCGGCGCTGAGCGCGGAGGTGAGCCAGGTTTCGGTGGGGTCAGTGCCGCCGGTGAGTTCGACGATGGCGTCCACGTCCGGCGCGGTGAGGATGTCCTGAATGTTGCCGGTCCAGAGGCAGTCCGCCGGCACAAACTGGGCGCGGGAATGGGTGCGCTTGCGGTCGATGTCGCGATTGAAGATGTGGGTGATGCGGATGTCAGGGCGACTGGCCGCGTGGAGGACCTCGGCGAAGCTGCTGCCGACGGTGCCGAAGCCGAGCAGGGCGAGGTTGAGGGGCCTGGCGGCGGGCTGGCTCGCGTTGGCGAGAACGGTCTGTGCGTCAGCGGGGACGGTCTTGCTCATTTTCAATAGTCCACACGGTACGGGCTGATCTTCCAGGCTTCGAAGCTGGATCGAGCTTCTTCCGGGAGAAGACGTTCTATAGGAATGGAACGCCGGTTGAGAGGCTTTTTGACTTCCTCGTACAGGAAGCTGTCGTCGAAGCCGGCGCGCGCAGCATCCGTGGCGGCGTTGCCGTAAAAAATGGCCCCGCAGCGTGACCAGTAGAGCGCGGCAAGGCACATGGGGCAGGGCTCGCAGGAGGTGTAGACGTCGCAGCCAGTGAGCTGAAAGGTGCCGAGGGCCTGGCAGGCATTGCGGATCGCGACGACTTCGGCGTGTGCGGTGGGATCGTTGGTCGCGGTGACCTGGTTGGCTCCGGTTGCGATGACCTCGCCATCCTTCACGACAACAGCGCCGAAGGGCCCGCCACGGCCACCCACGACGTTGTCCGTGGCCAATTGAATAGCCATTTGCATAAATTCGGGGCGTGCTCCGGGCATAATCAGGATTATGGTACATGCTCTGCGGTCGCGACACGTGGTGACGCCCGGGGGAGAGCGCGACGCTATAGTCGTGATCGACGGTGAGCGAATTGCGGAGGTGTTGCCGGCAGAAGAGGTGGGCGCGGGGGTGCCGGTGGAGGATCTGGGCGAGGTGGCGCTGCTGCCGGGGCTGGTCGATGCGCACACGCACCTGAATGAGCCGGGGCGGACGGAGTGGGAGGGGTTCTGGACGGGGACGCGCGCGGCGGCGGCGGGTGGGTTTACGACCGTGGTGGACATGCCGTTGAACTGCCTGCCGGAGACGACCGACGTGGCGGCATTGGAGTTGAAGCGCGAGGCTGCGCGTGGGCAGGCGTGGGTGGATTTTGCGCTATGGGGCGGGGCGGTGGATGGCAATCAGGCTTCGCTGGAGCCGCTGGCGTCGGCGGGGGTGGCGGGGTTCAAATGCTTCTTGATTTATCCGGGGTGTGATGGGTTCACGGCGATCGATGCGGCGAATCTTGAGCTGGCGATCCCGCACATTGCGAGGACAGGTTTGCCGTTGCTGGTGCATGCGGAGTTGGCGGCGCCGATCGATGCTGCTTTCTCGAAGCTGGAGCGGGACGGGGCGGATTGGCGGCGGTATGCGACGCATCTCGCGTCGCGGCCGGATGCGGCGGAGTTGCAGGCAATCGATATGCTGCTGGAGTTGTGCCGCAGGTACAGGTTCCGATTGCATATTGTGCACTTATCCACGGCGCTCGCGCTGCCGATCCTTGCGGCGGCCAAAGCGGAGGGTTTGCCGGTTACGGTGGAGACGTGTCCGCATTACCTGCACTGCGCAGCGGAGCAGATTGCGGACGGGGCGACGCTGTTCAAGTGCGCGCCGCCGATTCGGTCGGCCGAAAATCGTGAAGCGTTATGGCGAGGGTTGATGGATGGGGTGATCGATCTGGTTGCGACGGATCACTCCCCTTGCCCTCCTGGCATGAAGCGTCTGGAGGCGACGGAGCCGGGGATGGAGGCGGGGCGGTTTGATGAGGCGTGGGGTGGGATCGCGTCGTTGTCGATGGCATTGCCGGTCATGTGGACGGAGTGTGTGCGGCGTGGGGTCGGGCTGGAGCGACTGGCGCAATGGATGAGTGGCAGGCCGGCGGAGTTGGTGGGATTGCAGGCCCAGAGGGGAGCGATTGCGCCGGGGATGTTAGCGAGCCTGGTTGCCTTCGACGCGGAGGGGATCTTTTAAGTGAGGGCGGAACGCTTATGGCACAGGCACGCTGTATCGCCCTACCTTGGCGAGACGGTGCGCGGGGTGGTGCGGTCGACCTGGGTACGGGGGCAATGCGTGTTTCGGGATGGGGAGTTTCCGGGTGCGCCTTCCGGACGGGAGCATGCGAGGTTAGGGGAGATTTCGTGAAGACGGAGAAGTGCATCGCGAGTTGGAACGCGCTTAGCCTTGAGGAGGCCGCGGCGATGTTGCTGCCCTGCAATGGAAGCCGGGCGTGGGTGGACGGTGTTGTGTCACGGCGTCCGTTCCTCGATACGCAGGAGTTGTTCCGGACAGCGGATGCGGTGTGGTGGGGTTTACCGCAGGAGGCGTGGCAGGAGGCGTTCGGTAGCCATCCGCGGATTGGGGAGCGGCATGCGAAGGCCGCTTCCGAGGCGAGTTTGCGGTGGAGCGCGGGGGAACAGAGCGGGGTTTCGGAAGAGGCAGTGGTGCGGGACGCGTTGGCGGAGGCGAACCGGCGTTATGAGGAGAGGTTCCGGCGCGTGTTTCTCGTGTGTGCTTCTGGCAAGAGTGCGGCGGAGATGCTGGCGATTCTGCAGATGCGCCTGGCGAATGAGCCTGGGGCGGAGTTGCGCGAGGCTGCGGAACAGCAGCGCCGCATCACGCAGTTGCGATTGCGGAAATGGCTGGGCGTGCCTGCCGCGCGGTGCGAGGACGTGTAGAGTATTCGCACGGCATGGGACTTTCCACGCACATTCTGGACACGGCGTTGGGCCGGCCCGCGAGCGGTGTGGCGCTGGTGTTGATGCGGCGCTTGGGTGAAGGCTGGGATGACGTGGGGCATGGGGTGACGGACGGGGATGGACGATGCCGGACGCTGTTAGGAGACCGTGAGCTTGCGGAGGCGGTGTACCGGCTGCGGTTTGAGGTGGAGCCGTACTTCGCGGCGCAAGGACTGGTGTCTCTGTATCCCTTCGTTGAGATTGTGTTTTCGGTGAGAGATTTGGGGCAGCACTACCACATCCCGTTGCTGGTGACGGCGAACGGATATGCGACCTATCGGGGGAGTTGAGAGCGGATGGCGGAGGCGAAAGCAAGGCTGGCGAGTCATCGCTATGGGAAGTCGCGGGTGCGGCTGATGCGCGTGACGCGGCATGAGACGCACCATGACATCGACGACTGGACCGTGGAGGTGATGCTGACGGGTGACTTTGCCGAGGTATTCACTACGGGCGATAACACGCGCATTGTTGCGACGGACACGATGAAGAATACGGTGTATTTTCTGGCCCGGCGGTCAAAGGCTGAGAGCATGGAGGTGTTTGCGCAGGAGTTGATTGAGTTTCTGCTGAGCCGAAATGCGCAGGTAACGGGGGTTGAAGTGCGGATCGAGTCGCATCTTTGGAAACGGCTTACGGTGGACGGGGAGCCGTACCCAACGGCATTTATGAAGGGCTCGGAGGAACGGCAGACCACGGAGGTTTCCCGGGTGCAGGGTAGGGCGTTTCAGGTTCGGAGCGGGTTTGAGGAGATGTCGGTTTTGAGGACGGCGCAGTCCGGGTTTGCCGGGTTCATTCGGGATGAACTGACGACGTTGCCGGAGACAACAGACCGGTTGTTTGGGACTGCAGTGACGGCGATGTGGAGCTATGATGCGAAGGCGCTTGCGGAGGGCGTGGACTTCAACAAGGTGCGGGGGCACTTACGCGAACGAATGCTTGCGACGTTCGCGACGCATGAGTCGTTTAGCGTGCAGCAGACGCTGTATGCGATGGCGGAGGCGGCACTGGGTCATACCGACGTTGTCGAAGAAGTGTTTTTGCGGATGCCAAACAAGCACAATCTACTCGTGGATTTAAGCCGCTTTGGAAGTGACAATCCAAATCATATCTTTGTTCCAACAGACGAGCCGCATGGGACGATCGAAGCGATGGTGCGGCGGGGTTGAGGAGCCTGGCTGAGGTCGGTGTAAGCCGTGCGGCGCGGGTGGTCGCGCGATGCCGGGAACTGGCTCGGGTGAGTGATGTGCCGGGCGGGACAACACGGTTATTTTTGTCGCCGGCAACGCGCGATGCGCATACGCTGGTGGGCTGGTGGATGCGACAGGCGGGCATGGAAGTGCGCGTCGACGATGCGGGCAGCCTGCGTGGGTTGCGGCGCGCAACGAGCGAGGACGCACCGACGCTGCTGCTGTTCTCGCATCTGGATACGGTGCCGAATGCGGGAGCGTTCGATGGCCCCCTGGGCGTATTGCTGGGCATCGCGGTTGCCGAGGAGCTTGCGGGGGAAGTGCTTCCCTTTCACGTGGAGGTGATTGGATTCAGCGAAGAAGAGGGCGTCCGGTTTGGTTCTCCCTTTCTGGCGTCAATGGCGGCTGTGGGCACGGTGGACGAGGTGCAGCTGGAGCGCGCGGACGCTGCGGGCGTGAGTGTGCGAGAGGCGCTGCGGGCGTTTGGGCTGAAGCCCGAGCATATCGGCGTGAGCCCCAGGTTGCGGGCCGGGACACGTGCGGCGATTGAGGTTCATATTGAGCAAGGGCCTGTACTGGAGGGTGAGGATCTGCCGTTGGGTGTGGTCGATTTAGTGATCGGGCAGTCGCGGCTGGAGTTGCTGTTTACGGGGCAGGCGAACCATGCGGGCACGACGCCGATGGGGCTGCGACGGGATGCCCTGGCGGCCGCTGCGCAGTGGATTGTGGAGGTGGAACGCTTCGCTTTTGGGTACAAGCAGCTGGTGGCGACCGTGGGGCGCATCGAGGCACTGCCTGGCGCGGTGAATGTGGTGCCGGGCGAGGTTAGGGTGAGTTTGGACGTGCGGCATCCCAGCGACGCGTCGCGGCATGCCGCCGTGGCACGTCTGCTGACCAAGGCTGAACAGATCGGAGCGGCGCGAGCTGTAAAGGTCGGGGCGAAGGTGCTGTCGGAACAGGCGGCTGTGCCGCTGAATGGAGCGCTTGCCGAAGGGCTGGAGGCGGCAGCGGAGGTCGCGGGCTACCGGACCAAACGGATGGTCTCCGGAGCGGGGCATGATGCGATGATTCTGGCGCCTCATGTGCCGACGGCGATGTTGTTTTTGCGGTCACCGGGTGGGTTGAGTCATCATCCCGACGAGACGGTGCTGGAGAACGATGCCGAGGCGGCGTTGGCGACGGTGCTGGAGTTGGTGTCGCGTTTGCATTTGTAGCGACAGCAACGGCAAGGCAAATAGAATGGGCGAACGATGCACCACTTAGGATTGACACGGAGCGCGAGCCGCCGCGAGTATCTGCTGCACACACCGGACGCGTATGTGCCCACACCTCTGCCGGGCCTGACCAGAGGCATGGCCATCGTTCATGCCGGGCCCCAGCTGGGTGCGGGGTTTGCGATGACGACGATTGAGCTTGAACCGGAGGGTGCGCTTGAAGGCGGGCCGGAGCAACGATTTGTGTATGTCCTCGAGGGCGAGGTAGCGCTGACAGAGCCGGGCTCGCGGCGCACACGGATGCTCGAGCCGGGTGGGTTTGCGTTTCTACCAGCCAAGTACCCGCACCGTTTGGCAGCGGGCGAGGCGCGGACACGCATGGTCATTTTCGAGAAGCCGTACGTGCCGCTGGCTAGCGGTGAGGCACCGGGATTTCTGGTGGGGCACGAGGCCGAGGTATTGCCCTCGCCGCTGAACGGCGACGCAGGCGTGCAGGTCAGGACGCTGCTACCGAATGGCATGGAGTATGACTTCGCCGTGAACACGATGACCTATGAACCGGGGGCGTCGTTGAGCCAGGTGGAAATGCACTGGATGGAACACGGGCTGTTGATGCTGGCGGGGGGTGGCGTGTACCGGCTGGGAGAGGAATGGCACCCGGTGGAGACTGGCGATGCGATCTGGATGGCTCCGTTTTGCCCGCAATGGTTTGCGGCTGTGGGTAAGCTGCGGGCGCGCTATTTGATCTACAAGGACTTCAACAGGCACGTGCTGGCATGAAGGTTTCGGTGAACACGGCGCGGTTGATGCGAGGGCTGGACGACCTGGCGTCGTTGACAGACTGCGTGGCCGCGCTGGATCCCTCGCTCCCGCAGCCGCAGCGGGCGGTGACGCGCGTGGTCTTTACCGCGCGCGATCTGCAGGCTCGGGCGTGGTTCAAGCAACAGGCGCTTGAGGCGGGGTTTGCGGTGCGTGAGGATGCCGTGGGCAATACCTTCGTTCGCTGGTATGGGTCTGCGCCGGAGCTGGCGGCGATTGGGACGGGCTCGCATACTGACGCGATTCCCTATGCAGGCATGTACGACGGCACGGCAGGAGTGTTGGGCGGGTTGGAAGCTCTGCGAGCCTTGAAGGAGGCCGGGTTTGCGCCGCGGAGGTCGTTGGAACTGGTGATGTTTACCAGCGAGGAGCCCACACGCTTTGGGATCGGATGCCTCGGGTCACGGTTGATGGGCGGGGTACTCGATCCTGAATCAGCTGACGCTATGCCGGACCGGTTGCATGAGACGGATCCGGTTGCTCCGGCGGGTGGGACGTTGCGCAGTGTGCGTGAAGAGGCTGGTTTCCGGGGCTCGTTGGAGAGCGTGCGCTTGCAGCCGGGCTCTTACGCGGCGTGGGTTGAACTCCACATTGAGCAGGGGCCTTTGCTGGAGCGAGCCGGAGAAGATATTGGCGTGGTGACGAACATCGCCGGCCCGGCAAGTTACCGCTTCACGGTGGAGGGTGTGGGCGGGCATGCAGGAGCGCTGCCCATGCCGGAACGGCGTGACGCGCTGTGCGGGGCTTCGGAGTTGGTGCTTGCGATGGAGCGCGAAGCCAAAGGGGTTGGGGAAGGTCTGGTCGCCACGG
The DNA here is from genome assembly GCA_964249715.1 of uncultured Acidobacteriaceae bacterium. Classification (GTDB taxonomy): domain Bacteria; phylum Acidobacteriota; class Terriglobia; order Terriglobales; family Acidobacteriaceae; genus Granulicella. The sequence goes on along the minus strand of CAXUDN010000011.1, from coordinate 20,797 downwards.
TGGGCAAGCTGGATGTGTACCCTGGGGCGGTAAATGCTGTGCCTTCCAGGGTCACGCTTACCGTGGATATTCGGGATGTCCGGGCGGAGTCTCGGGAGCATGCCATGGAACGAGTCAGGGCTGAGGTGAAGGCGATCGGTGAGCGGCGGGGTGTCAAGATCCGGGAAGAGCTGATCCATGCGGATGCACCCGCGGCTTGCGATCCGGAGGTTGTGCGGATTGTCGTCGGGGTGGCGAGGGCGATGGGCGCGCGAACCCGTTTGATGGTCTCGCGCGCCTACCACGATACGAGCTTTATGGCGCAGGTCGCTCCGGTGGCGATGATCTTCATTCCCTGCCGGGGCGGCGTGTCGCACCGGCAGGATGAATATGCAAGCCCCGAGGCCCTCCGGCTCGCCACCGAGGTGCTTGCCCGGTCGCTGGCTGAGCTTTCTGCGACCTGAGTGCGTGGTGAAGGTAACCGACGGAGGTTACGCGGGTAGACTAGAAACAGCTCAGGCACTTCCCTTCCGGCTGGCCCAGCACTCTCTTCGGAGCCCCATAGAACGCGATGATTCAGTCAGTCAACCCAGCGAACGGGCAGGTTCTGCGCCGTTTTGAGCCGCTAACGCCTTCCGCCATTGAATCCAAACTGGCGCTCGCCTCGAGCGCCGCCCTCAGCTATCGCGCGGAGACCCTGGACCAGCGACGCTTCTGGATGCGACGGCTGGCGTTGCTGCTGGAGAGCGACCGTGAGGATCTTGCGACGACGGTCGTTACGGAAATGGGTAAGCCGATCGTGGTAGCGCGGGCGGAGGTGGACAAATGCGTGTCGGCCTGCCGCTACTATGCCGAAATGGCAGCAGGCATCTTGCAGGCGGAGACCATTGAGACTGAGCATGCGGAAAGCTATGTGCGCTGGGACCCACTGGGCGTTGTGTTAGCCATCATGCCGTGGAATTTTCCGCTTTGGCAGGTATTTCGCTTTGTCGCTCCGGCGCTGATGGCCGGGAACGTTGTTTTGTTGAAACATGCGCCCAGCGTGCCGCAATGCGCGCTGGCGATAGAGGCGGTGGTGCGGCGTGCTGGTTTTCCCCGGGGGAGCCTGCAAACGTTGTTGATGGAGGCCGAGGAGGTAGAACGAGTCCTGGCCGACGAGCGTGTGGCAGCCGTGACATTGACAGGGTCGGAGGCGGCGGGGCGGGCTGTGGGGGCGCAGGCTGGGTACCTGATCAAGAAGAGTGTGCTCGAGCTGGGCGGGTCCGATCCGTTTGTGGTGCTGCCCTCGGCGGATATCTCTGCCGCGATTGCGAATGGGGTGAAGGCGCGGGCGATCAATAACGGGCAGAGCTGCATTGCGGCGAAGCGCTTTGTGGTGCACGAGACGGTCTATGACGAGTTTGAGAAGGGTTTCGTGGAGGGCATGCGAGAGCTGAAGGTGGGGGATCCCATGCTGGAAGACACCGAGGTAGGTCCTCTGGCGAGCGCGGCGGCGGTGGACAAGCTGTTGGGGCAGATTCAGGCGGCAATACAAGCCGGCGGACGTGTGCTGACGGGGGGCAAGCGTGTGCCTGGCGAGGGATTCTATGTTGAGCCTGCGGTGATTGCCGGGGTTCCCCGGAGCGCGGCGGTGTGTGCGGAGGAGACGTTTGGGCCGTTGGCGCTGCTGTTCCGGGTGAGTTCAGTGGAGGAAGCCATTCAGGTTGCGAATGAGACACCCTTTGGACTCGGGGCGAGTTGCTGGACGGCGGATGCGAAGGAGCAACAGCGACTGGCGCGCGAGATCCAGGCGGGGGCGGTGTTCTTCAATACGCCTGTGGCGAGCGATCCGCGGCTGCCGTTTGGGGGGATCAAGCGGTCCGGGTATGGGCGCGAGTTGTCGGCCGCGGGGATGCGGGAGTTTCTGAATGCCAAGACTGTTGTTGTGGCGGAGGCGAAAGACGCGCCGCAGCAGACGGACTTTGCGTTTGCGGCAGAGGCTGTGCCAATGGGAGTCAGTGCGACGCCCGAGCCGCGTTCCGAACCGGAACAGAGCCACTCCGAGCAGAGGCCGGGATCGACCCTGGGGCTGGCGCGGTAGGAGTTTGAGGTGTTTTCCTCAGGGGGGATACCCTCCCCCATTTCTAGCAAAAGTCTTCAAACAAGAGACTTTAGCGTCGGACTTCTGGGCGTGGCGCTGCAGTTGAAAGAGCACTGTTTTTGAGGCAGGGTCTTTCATCTGGCCAAGGCGCTGGGGCGGCGCCTTGGTCAGATGAACAGGTTTAGAAGTTGAAGGAAGCCTGCAACGAGATACGTCGCACGGCGCTCTGCTGGGTGTAGGGACCACCGACAAGGTTGATGCTCTTACCGAAGAAGAGCGGCGAACTGAGATTGCCGATCGGATTCGATGGGTCTGTGTTGTTGAACAGATTCTGGATATTCACACCGAAGATGGCGCTATAACGACGACCGGTACTGGTGCCGCCAAAACCGCCGGGGCCACCCGGACCACCACGGCCGCCACCTCCACCACCGCGGCCACCGCCGGGAGGACCGCCGGGGCCGCCACGATCGCCTCCGCCACGGCTTGCGGTTTTTTCGCCGAAGCCGATGGCCTTGGTCAGGCGGAAGTTGAAGGTGAAGAGGTTGGGCCCGGTGCAGGCGTTGATCGGCGCGACCGAGTATCCCGCCGCCAGCGCCGGATTGGCGTTCTGATCGACAAAGGCCTCACCGCACGATGGAATTCCTAGAATCGTGCTGCCGTTCGCCATGCTGATGGGAAGTACGTAGGGCCGCTCGTTGAAGTAGCTGTCCTGGAGCGGATCGGTACCGAGTGTGATGTTGTAGGGGTTACCGCTCTGCGCAATGGTGAAGGGGCTGAATTGAACCAACCAAGGCAGCGTGATGGACCCGCCCAGAAACAAGCGCTGGCGTTGGTCGAAGGTGGTGCGTCCGTAATCGGCCTTGATGTCATAAGGCACAGTCAGGGTGCTGGCGGCGCCGGAGCTGTCACCCTTGGCGAAGTTGATTCCGTAGAAGCCGAAGAGGGATATCCGCTTTGAGGTTTGCAGACGGCCGTTGAAGAAGAGCTGATCCTGCTTGAAGTAGCCCTCGGAGAAGTATTCATTGGCAACAGCGTTCGCCGCGCAGGTTTGGCCCACAGTGTAGGGATAGGGACAGGTGGTGTTCTGCTCCGCGAGTTGATGGACTCCTTGCGAATGGATGTAGTTGACCGACAGGGTGCCGCGCCGGCTGAGCTGCTGATCAAATCCACCTGCAAACTCGACAAGGTACGGCGACCGCAACGTAGGGGCGTACTGACCGGTCGATTCGGAGTACGTGGATGATCCACCCAGCGACGCCTCTGCTTCGCAAGCAGCGATGTTCGTCGGGGTGCAGGCTGTGGTGGGTGCCTGGTCGGAGAGCAGGGTCTCAGCGACTCCGTTATAGCGGACGGTGTTGAGGATGTAGTTGGTTCCGAAACGGTCATAGAAGAGGCCGAATCCACCATGGAGAACGGTCTTGGGTGCTCCCTTGCCCAAGCCATAGTTGATGCCCAGGCGGGGAGCGAAGTCGTGGTGATCCCCGGGCAGGTGGTTCTGCGTTTCGTAGCGGAGCCCGTAGCTCAGCGTCAGGTTCGAGCGTGGCTTCCAGTCATCTTCGGCATAAAGGCCAAGATCGGCGTAGGTGTAATGAATGTTCGTGGTGTTGAGTTCGCTGATGGAGAATTCGGTGGGTTGATTCAGGGCGTAGTCGGTGAGATTGGCGTAGGTGAAAGCACCATTGGTATTGCCGGCGGCGTACTGCGCCTCGCGCGTGGTGCGTAGCCGTCCGCCGAAGCGGATGAAGTTCTTCGGCAACGCAATCGAGGTGTAGTTCTGCACCTCGAAGTGATCCTGATGGTCGGAGGTGTTCTGAACAGAGGCACCGCCGGTGGTGAACGTACCCTGCACCGTGATCAGCGGCGAGGTATCCAGTGGGGCGTCGGCGGTGCGGTCGCGCGCCCATTCGAAGCGGGTCTCGTTGATGAGCTTCGAACTCCAGGTCTGGGTGTCGCTGAGTTGCAGCTCCTCGGTTTTGCTGTCGCTGTTGTACGCCGAATCCGGGAGAACGAAATTGCCTATGCCGGAGTTGATGATGTCGTTCTGAACGTACTGAAAACGCGCGGTGAGGACGTTCTTGGCGCCTAGAGCAAAGTCGAAACGCGGCGAGATGTCGGTGCGGACCTGGGGATAGTGCGTGAAGATCTGAGTTGGGGTGGATTGCTCCACGCAACCGGGCTGGCCGGGTTGGCAGACCGTGGTTGAGCCCGGCAGGGTGTAGAGGTAGGCATTGGTGAACTGGTTGTCTTCAATGTCGCGGTGCGAACCGCCGATGGAGAACGACGTGCTTTTGCTGATCGGGCCGGTGATGTTCCCGAACATGAAGATGGTGTGGTACGGGGGCTCGTAGGCACCGCTGAGCGGATTCGGTGAGTTGAACTGCGAAGGATTGCCGTTGACCTGGAAGTTGCCATGGTAAGTGTCGGTACCGGGCTTGGTGAAGACCTCGACGCGGCCGTACCCGATGCGGTCGTACTCGGCAGAAAACGGGTTCTGGTTGATACGGATTTCGCGGATGGACGACTTGGGCGGAAGCTGGCCGCCAGTGAATCCATCCACGTAAATCTGGCCACCGTTGGGGCCGGCGGCAGGGCCGGCGAGCGCGGAAAGCTCGCTGGAAAGCTCGTCGGGATCGTCGGAGAGTGCGTCGAGGTCCTTGCCCTGGATGACGGTGGAGTTGGCGTTGGCGTCAGGGTCAACGGAGAGGGTCACCGCGTTGGCGTCTACGTTGATGACGACCTCTTGCTGGCCGATCTGCAGTTTGGCATCGACGGAGAGGCTGGCTACGGGCGCGATCCGGAGATTCTGCACCGAATAGGTGCTGAAGCCGGGCATGGAGACGACCAGATTATAGGTGCCGGGCACGAGCGATAAGCCATAACCGCCATCCCCGCCGGCGGTGACTTTGCGCGCTGGGCCTTTCGTCGGCGTGAAGACGACCGTAGCTCCAGGAATAGCAGCGCCGTCAGGGTCGGTCACCATGCCGTGCACGCGGGTGGCGCCGGTGGGAGCCTGGCCGGCACCCGTGCCGGCGGCCGGGGGCGTAGACGCTTGTGGCTGGGAGACAGTGGCTCCCGTCGGTCTGGGATTTTGAGCGGGAGCCTGGGCCTGCGATTGAGCCGAACTGGCGTCGACACGGCCGCCCCCGGCAGAGGGCGCTGCCGTCTGCGCGGCGGCGGCATAACCTGCGCTCACGAGCACACACATGGCACCGGCAGAAAGACGTTTCGGAAGCTGCATTCTTCTCCTCAAAGGGAACACCTGGTTTCAGTTCTGCTATTCAGACGCGTGCTAACGAAATCAGCGGTTTTTTCTATCGTCCGCCGGGTCCACCCGCGCCGCCGCCCTCGGCTGCCTCACCCTGGCCGGAGCCGAGGCTCCATGGTGAAAGGGTGGTCTGGCCGTTCGGGGAGGCGGCGAGGACGGTTTCGACGCCACTGAGCATGGTGATGGCTGTGGGTCGGCCGGTATCAGGATTATTGGAGGCGACGATCATTACCGCTTCCCCGGTCTTCAGGTCGGCCGTGGTTTCCGTAGGCAGCCGGGTCATGATCCTGGAAAGATCGATGCGGCCGCCCGCACCGCCCGGCCGTCCAGTGGCGCCCGGTTGACCAGGCTGACCAGCCTGCCCGTTTCCCTGCCCGGCGCCGGCACCCGGTGCCGGTGCGCCCTGGCTTCCCGTCGCGCCTTGCGCACCGCCGGCACGCGCTCCCATGCCCTGGGCGAAGGTGGCCGGGAGGTGGCGCAGGTTGCTTTGGCTGGTGAGGGCGACGGTGATGGTCTTTTTGGTGGCGAGATCCTTGAGCGTAACCGTGCCGGCCGCGGTGTCAATTGCCGTGAGCAGACCGGAAAAGTTGCTGAAGGAGCCGGTGACGATCTCGTCGGCGGCCATCGAGGTGCCGTCCGCGGAGCGTTCGCCGCGCGCCTGGAGCTGATCGCCAGGCTGGATTGCCGCGACGGTGCTCTTCACCGCATCTTCAAACCGGACGGAGCTGCCGGCATAACGGCGGACGATGGTGCCCGGGGTGGTCGTAATCGTGGTCTCACGGGCGCCGTTGGCGATCTTCAACGTGCCCGTGGGGGGATCGATGGAACGAACGATGCCGCCCACGCTGCGCGCCCAGGCGGATTGTTCCTGCTGATGCATGGCGCTGATCGCGCCGGCCTTCAGAAGATACACACGCGTGGCGGTAAGCGACTGCCCAGCGTCGCCCGCCGAACCCGTCACAATGGCTTTGTCCCCGCCGGCGATGTCCGCCATGGTGCCGGGCTGGGCGGTCTTGGTGTCGCGCGTCGCGGGATCCACCAGCAGGATGCGCGCGGTCGCGGGGACAGTGACGGCGAAGTCCTGCCCGGCGGCATTGGTAAGGACGAAGTCCTGGGGAGTGACCGCCTTGACGGTGCCGCTTTGCCGCGGCGCACTGGACTGGGTAGCTCCAGGGGCGGCCTGTGCGGGTGCAGGCACCGGCAAAGAGACGCAGGCGGCGAGCAGGGGGAGGACGATCAGGGTTCGAGTCGTTAACATTGGGTGTCCTGGGCGCACCGGCGAGGGAGATTGCACCCGACGATCGCCATGATGCAGCGTTTGGAAGCGCAACGCCCCGCGCAAGTCGCAGAGTCCCTGCGGAACGGTTCAGCTTGCAGGGGACTCTCAAAAGGGATACGACCCATGCGCCTGAAAGTTTCCGAAAAGCGTTAGCCGGCGACCAGACTTTTGCCAGCGCGCCTTGTGTTCAGCGAGCCTTACGACTTACGGCAAGACCGAGCCATCCGCTACCGGGAGGATCAGGCGGGAAGCGTGATTGGGCGAATCGTAGATTGTGATCGTTTCTGCCTGATACGCGGACGCCGGCGCGGTCATGATGTTGGGCACAAAGGTCTGCGGATTGCGATCGTAGAGAGGAAACCAGCTCGACTGCACCTCCACCCTGAGACGATGGCCTTTGAGGAAGGTGTGGTCTACCCCGTGCAGGCTCCATTTGTATTCGTTCACGTCGCTGGGCTTCACGGGCTCGGGATCGGTAAAGCTGTGGCGGTAGCGGCCGCGCAGGATTTCTTCGGCAACCATTCCCTGGTAGCCGTCCGGGCTCACATCGATCAGCTTGACGATCCAGTCGCCATCCGTGCCGGTCGTGGCGGCGAAAAGATCGGCAACAACGTCTCCGGTGACGGTGACGTCGGAGGGCAGCAAGGGTGTTTGAAAATTCGCCAGATCCTTGCGGCCGGCGACGAAGCTCTGGTCCTCGACCAGCCACGGTCGCCACTCCGACTGCTTGCCGTAGGTGGACTGGATGGGCCGATGGCGGTACGGGACGGGGTCGGCCGGGTCAGCCACATAGCTCGCCGAGGGCATGTTGTAGTCGCCCGTGGGCTCGGCCGAGGTCAGTACCTTGTCTGGCGCAAGGTAGGCGTTCACGGTGTGGAAACCCTGGACCGGCGGCCAAGCGGCGTAGCGATGCCAAGCGTTTTCACCGGTTCGGAAGCTCGCGGTGTCCGCGAGATCGAAACCCGGCTTGCCCTTCAGATAAAACTCAAAGAACGGCGCCTCAAAGGTGGAGCGGTAGTAGGCACCGGTTTTCTGCCCGCCGAAGGTGATTTTGCCGAACTTGCTGGCAAGTTCCTCGCCCGGGCCGCGCGCCCAGCCACCGTGGTTCCAGGGGCCAAGCACCAGGAAGACCTTGCCCTGCGAGGCGTTTGGATTGCTGGCGTCCTCGTGGGCGTGCAGGGCGGCGTACTCGGCCTGCGGACCCCACATGTCCTCCTGATCCCAATAGCCACCGACCTCCAGCGTTGGGACCTCCGGCTTGCCCAGGTCGCGCTCCACGGCCATACTTTGCCAGAACTTGGTATAGGTGGGCTCGGTGAGGAATTTCTGCGCGGTCGGCAGGTTTGTCATGCCCGCCGAGGCTGCGGCCCCGGCGAAATTGACGCGGTTGAGAAAAAAGCTGTATTGGTCCTCGGACGAATCCGGGTTGACGTCGTTCTTCTGCGCTTCGAGCTCCTGGACATAGTCGAAGCCATAGGTCTCGCGGAAAGCGCCATTATGGAAGAAGTCATCGCCCAGCCAGACATCGGTCATGGGCGCCTGCGGGCTGATGGCTTTCACGGCCGGATGGGCGTTGATTCCTGCCATAATCGCCAGAAAGCCGGGATAGCTGATGCCAAGAACGCCGACCTTCCCGGCATTGTTTGGCTCCTGGTGCAGAAGCCAGTCGATGGTGTCGCGCGTGTCGGTGGTCTCGTCGACGGCGGTCTTGGTGGCTCGGTCAGCCAGCGGCCGATTCATCACAAACCTGCCACCGGAGCCGTAGCGGCCCCGGACATCCTGATAGACAAAGATGTAGCCGCTGGCCGCGAGTTCGGGCTTGCCGCTTTCGATGGCGCGCGCCGTCATGCCGCCCACACCGTAGGGAGTGCGCTGCATGAGAAATGGCAAGGTTGGACCGGTTTTGGCGCTGTCTTTCGGCCGATAGATGACGGTGTGGAGCTTGATGCCATCGCGTACCGGAATCATGACCTCTTGCCGGGTATACAGCGGCCCGGCGTAGCCGTCGGGCGGGGCCTCGTCCTGCACCCTTGCGGGATCGGGAATCAGCGCGTCCCGCTGCCCAGACGATGAGGCCGCTGTCAGAAACAGAGAAAGGCCTGCCGCCCAGGCGCATACGCGTGCCAATCGCAACATGGTTTGCGCGATCTCCTTACTGACCGGTCAGGTTGCCGGCGCTGGCCGCGCACTGCCATCCCTGCCGCGCGTGCGAGCCGTCGCAGAACGGGCGCTTTTCACTCAAACCGCAGCGGCACAGGCTTACGGCGGGTTTGCCCGTAAGGTCCCATTGCTGCCCATCGGCGTCCTTGAGGAGGATGTGTCCTTCCACGCGCAGCGGTCCGTTGGGGCGCACGGTGATGATTACGGGTTCATCGGCCAAAATGCTGTCTCCTGGAAAAATATCTGAAATGCCAGCATAGCAGCCGTATCTCGGGATAGCGCTACCCCCAGATCCGGGCCAACTCGAGAACGAAGCCGGCCACGGGGCCTTCGCCATAAACGGCGGTGACGCCCTCAAGCACATCAGCCTGGGCGTCACCGGGGCGATACACTTCGACGATTTTCCGTTCGGGGTCAACAAGCCACG
>CAXUDN010000011.1:0-11504 GCA_964249715.1 uncultured Acidobacteriaceae bacterium | reverse complement strand
CAGCCGACGTGTCCGCAAAGCAGGCACTCGCGCAGGTGCACCCAGGTGTCGCCCATCTTCAGGCACTCCTCACAACCCGGGGAGGACCGGTGGACCGGCTCCAGATGATCAAAATGATGGCACCGCATGATAGAGGACCCTCCGTCTAGGCTGACTGCAGACAGGCCTGCTGCGCCTGGAGCAGGTCGCGAATACCGGATTCAGCGGCATCGAGCATCTCGGTCAGTTGAACCCGCGAGTAGGTGTCCCTCTCGGCGGTCGCCTGCGTTTCCACCAGGCCGCCCGACGCCGTCATCACGACGTTCATGTCGACCTCAGCACGACTGTCCTCTTCGTAGTTCAGGTCCAGCAGAACGCGGCCGTCGACAATGCCCACCGAAGTAGCCGCGACCATCTCGCGCAGGGGGCTTTGCTTCAGGGTGCCGGCCTCCACGAGTTTGCCCAGCGCCAGCGCCAGCGCCGTACAGGCACCCGTGATAGCCGACGTGCGCGTTCCTCCATCCGCCTGGAGGACGTCGCAGTCCAGGATTACGGTACGCTCGCCAAGGAGCTTCATATCCACCACGGATCGCAAACTGCGGCCGATCAGACGCTGAATCTCATGGGTGCGCCCGGTGACCTTGCCGCGCTCGCTCTCGCGTGCCGTCCGGGTGAGGGTAGCGCGCGGCAGCATGCCGTACTCGGCCGTCACCCAGCCGCGGCCGGAGTTCCGCAGCCATCCGGGGAGCGTGTTTTCGATGGTGGCGTTACAAAGAACGCGCGTATGACCCGCCTCGATCAGCACGGAACCTTCCGCGGTGGCGACGAAGTGCGGGGTAAGGCGCAAGGCACGGGCCGCAATTGGCCGGCGGCCATCACTGCGAGGAAGATCGAGGTCAGACGACATCCTGCTGATTATAGGCAAGGTGCGCCAGTCTCTGCCCGGACCTGCACGTTCACCGTATCTGCAACTAAAGCTGTGTTCCCTGCCACCACGAGCCCGTGTTTAGCTGAATCCAATGGGTACGCGGCCCCTGCATGCACCAGTAACGCCCAGCTTGCCACCGCCTCCGGCTCGTGGACGAGAACAGACCGATGCTGACCATCGTCGGAGCGGACTGGCGGGAGGTCTGCACATCCTGATTGTGGAGGACGACCCCTCCATGCTGAAGGTCTGCGCTGAGCTGTCGATGAGTGCGGGCTGCCAGGTGACCACCGCAGAATCTGTGCCCGAAGCCCGCAACCACCTGCAAAAAGCACGGTTCGAAGTCGTTTTGCTCGACCTGCACCTCCCCGGGGGTCAGGGCGCCGAACTTTTTGAGCACATCCGTGCCATCCAACCTCGCGCTTCCGTGATCGTCATGACGGCGCAGGCAACGGTGGGGCTGGCGGTTGGCCTCATGCGCAACGGCGCCTTCGACTTTCTGTACAAACCCTTCGAACTGGACCGCTTCGTAGCCACGTTGGAGGCAGCAAAGGAACGTCACAAACAAGCCAGCTCCAGCCGTGAACTCCGCGACCGGCTCGCTGCAGGTACAGGGTTCGGCAAACTCATTGGAACTTCCGCGGGCATGCAGAAGGTCTTTCGGCTCATCTCCAAGGTCGCCTCCACGCGCCACCCCGTCCTGATCATGGGCGAGGAGGGAACCGGAAAAGAGGCGGTCGCACGAGCCGTTCATGGCAACGGGCCTGGGGCTACAGCGCCGTTCGTTCCCGTCGATTGCTCTCCCTTAGCCCCCGCTCTGCTGGAGCGGGAGATCTTTGGAGTTGTCGGTTCCCTGGCTGGAACCGGCCAGGCACGATTGGGCGTGCTTCTTGCAGCGGGGCAAGGCACAGTGTTTTTTGATGAAATAAGTCACCTCTCGCTGCCTCTTCAGGCCAGACTGATGAGGGTTTTGGAAGAGAAGACAGTGACCCCCCTCGGGAGTACGGCGGCCATTTCATTTGGGGCGCGGATCCTTGCCTCTTCCAGCAAAAATCTTCAGACCCTGGTGGACACCGGGCGGTTCCGAAAGGACCTGTACTACCGTCTGAATGTGGTCAAGATCGATCTGCCGCCTCTTCGCGAGCGCTCGGGAGACGCACTTTTGCTCGCCGATTACTTTTTGAAACGGCAGGTACGCGAGCACAACGTCGACTTCTACTTCTCGGACGAGGCCATCCATTTCCTCAAGGAATACCAATGGGCGGGTAACGTACGCGAGTTGGAGAACGTAGTCGAACGCGCGTGTGCCCTGTCCAGCAATCCCCTGATTCACCTGGGCGATCTTGGAACGCAGGTGCAAGCGTTCGCCCACGAAACAAGACACTCGCTCCCTGACCTGAAGGAAGAGCCGCCGAAACTACCGAGTATGCAGGAGAGGGAAAGGGACGCGATTTTGTCTACCCTGGAGCAGCTCAAGGGGGACAAACTCCTCACCGCCAAGGTTCTTGGCATCGGTAAGACCACTCTCTATCGCAAATTAAAAGAATTCGGCATCGGGGACGACACATTTTGACCGGGCTTCTCGATTCGGATTTACAGTTAACGCCTTCCCAGGCCGACGCGCGGCGTCCTGCCTCCGTTCTGATCGTCGCTGCCGAACCGGCCGCCTCCCACGTGGCGGAACACCTGCGGACGCAGCTACACATGCAGGTGGAGGTCATCGCGGATTGGTACCAATGCCGGAAGAGGCTTCAGCAAGCAACCTTCACCCTGCTGCTGGTTGAAGAAGGGCTGTCCGGCACGGACTCTGACGCTGTGACCGCTCTTTACGATTCCATGGCGGCGGGGTGGATACTGGAAGCCAATTTCGGCTTGTCTGATTCACAACGCATTGTGCGCCAGGTGCGTTCGGCATTGGATCGCAAGGCCCGAAACGAGGCTCATACCCGAACAGCCGTCCTGTGCTCGCTTCGCAGCCAGCTCACAAGCTGTCTAACCGGCCTGCTTCTTGAGTCACAGTTGGCTCTCCGCCAGACTGGGCCTGATTCTGCCCCGGCGCTCCAGCGCATTCTGGGCCTGGCGGAACGGCTCTCCGAGTTGGTGCAGAGCCCCGACCCGTAATCCTGCAAACGAACTGCACCCCAATCTGCATCACAGGAGGAAGAGCAAGGCCTGAGCACCAGCATTCGTCCGCGCTGTGTAGAATCCTTGCCTGAGACGCGCCATTGCGTGAAAGAGATGAGGGGACATGATCAAGCTGACGCCCGGTAAACTGGCGGGACTCAACGCAGTTTCGAACGATCGAGGTGTGATTGCGGCCGCCGCCATGGATCAGCGTGGATCGCTGTTGAAGTCGCTGCAGGGAGCGCGCGGCGCTTCTGCTGACGGCCACGATCTGGAACTTTTCAAATCCATGGTCACCGATACGCTGACCCAGTACGCTTCGGCGATCCTGTTGGACCCGGAATTCGGCCTTCCCGCGACCAAACACCTGCACGGCAAAGGTCTACTGCTTGCCTATGAGAAAACCGGCTACGACGCGACCACACCCGGGCGGCTACCCGATCTGCTCGACAACTGGAGCGTTTTACGGCTGAAAGAAGCTGGCGCGACGTGCATCAAGATCCTGCTGTACTACACACCGTTCGACCCGCCGTCCATCAACAATGTGAAGCATGCGTTCATTGAACGCGTTGGGGCAGAGTGCAGGGCCTTTGATATCCCTTTCTTCTGCGAGTTCGTCGGCTACGACGCCGAAGGCGGCAAGGACGATACGCTCGAGTATGCACGCAAGAAGCCGGCGGTCGTCACGGGCTCGATGCGGGAGTTCAGCAACCCTAAATATGCCATAGATGTCCTGAAGGTTGAGGTGCCGGTGAACATGGCGTTCGTGTCGGGATCCAAAGCTTACAAGGGAGAGGCCGCCTACACACGAGATGAGGCCCTGCAGCATTTTCGTGATGCGGCGGCGGTGACGGAACACCCCTTTATCTATCTTTCCGCTGGTGTTTCCAATCCGATCTTCATCGAAACGCTGCAACTTGCAGGAGAATCCGGGGTGGCGTTCAATGGCGTGCTTTGTGGTCGCGCCACATGGCAGGACGGCGTACCGATCTTTGCCCGTGATGGCGAGGCCGCATTTAGCCAATGGCTGGGGACAACAGGCGCGGAGAATATACAAAACGTGAATCGCGCACTCGAAGCGGCTACGTCGTGGCGAAGCAAGGTCGAGCAAGCCTGAGTCAATTTTCATTCATCAAGACGGGTGCTAGCCCGTCTTGATTTCCTTCCTTTCTGGAGTGCAGTGAATGTCTCCAGGCGCTGTGCAGGGCGGTTCTTGGCAGCATATAAATTCCGGCTAGAAACATCAGGTCGAGCAGCCCGCAACCGTTTCGCAGCACGTGTGAGGTTATGACTGCCAGCGCCCGCAAGTCTCCGGCTCGCTTCGCTTTGAGGGCGACCTTGGTCGCCAGGAAACAGCAAAACGCGCGGTCCGGTATCCAGCGGCGATGCGCCTGCGCCCATTCCAGAGAGTCGGACCAGTTCAGGCGTCGCGATCGCGAGGCACTTTCCGTCTCGATGCAATAGATGACCAGGGGCTCCCAGACGAAACAAACCCGCGCACCGGCCAGGTGCCAGGCTTCCAGGAGCCATGCCCAGTCCTCATGGTCGCGGTGCGCTCGAAACGGGACGGCCTCCAGAAGTGACCGATGGACCAGAAGGCTTTGAATCGAGACGATGCCGGGCCGGCGGAAAAGCGAAGGTCGTCGCAGGATGTAATCTGCAATGTCTTCCTCAGCTTCGATGGGCCGTTCCGGCCACAGAGCATCACGATCTCCACGGCGATAGATCGAACGGCAGGAGATCATCTGTTGCGGATGCGTGGGATCTGCCAGCCCCATCTGAGCTTCGATTTTGTTGGGCAGCATGAGATCGTCATCATCCAGAAAGGCGATCCACTCGCCACGGCTTGCGCAAACGCCTGCATTCCGCGCGGCAGCCGGGCCGCGATTCTCCGGAAGCTCCAAGTAGCGCAGTCGGTCATCAAGCCCCTCGAGAGCCGCGCGTGTAGCCAGGTCGGGACCATCGGCGACAACTACCACTTCGACTGTGCCCCAGGTCTGTTCCAGAGCACTGAGCGCTGCCCTCCGAACGGCCTCGGAACGCTGATACGTGGGGATGATGACGCTCACCAGGACCTGGCCGGCCTCTGAAGACACCGCCGCCTTCGACTCCTTTCCCGCAGACCGCATCATGCTGTTCGGACTGCCCGATTGAAAAACGTCTGTCGGGTGATGAGTACGATAAGGCTCCCCATCAGCATGGCGGCAGCCGCACCGGAGACCTGGAATTTTCGGATTAGAAAGACACAGACACTGGCCTGCGCGAACAAGCCGAGGGTATTCGCGAAAAACGTCTTGTCCACGCAGCCGAGCGCGGTGAGGCCGTAGGACTGCGCCAGCGTACAGGTGTACGCAACCAGATTCAGCGCCAGGATCAGGAGGATGATCCGTGCGTTCGCCACCGGTGTTCTGAAGATCCATCGCGAAAGCGTAGGACCAGCAGCACAGATTCCCAGGCATGCGGCTACGGAGGCAAGGAGGAGAGTGCGGTCCATTCGCTTGACGGCAATGCGGACGCCCCTCCGGCCGTCTTCCATCTCGGCACGAGCCAGCATGGGACCCATGACGTTCTGCATGCTGGTAAACGCAACGCGCGGGATGTTTACCACGCTCTCGCAAACGGCGTAGGCCCCGACGGAAGCACCGCCCAACACTGCACTGAGAACCCACGGGTTGCACTGGGAGCCTGCGAGAAAAACCATGTTGCTCCCCAAGAACCAGCGTCCCAGTTCGAGGTTACGTCTGAAGTCGTGCCATGTCCTGAACACACTCAGCTCAAGGGTGCTCCATTCGCAGAACAACCACCAGAAGCTGACCAAAACAGCGCCTGCACTCAAGCCCGCAAGCACGGAGTGTAGATCGAGCCGGTGAATACGCCACAACCAAAGCGTCGCAACAATTTGGAGCGCAACCGTTGCTACGTCTGTCCAGAACGCCTCTCGGAAGCGCATGTGAGCGAAATACATGCGACGCGTGAACTCTCGAAAAAGGATACCGCCGGACGTGGCGACGAGCGGAAACAAGGTCCTGGAAAGATCGGCGTACGCCCGCGACCTTGCCCAGTGCGATACCTGCCAGATCGACAACGTGAACAAGAGGCAGAGGAGCACTTGAAGACTGAAGAGACTTCCCTGGTACCCCGCCTTCTTCTGCTCGCACGTTCCCGGAAGGTTGAACGTGAAAGGCGCCCAAAGAACCACGTTTGAGATCTGGATCAGGACATCCATCGTCCGTTGGGTGAGGATGTAGATGCCAAATTGTTGCTGCGGAGAGTGCCGGCTGATCACGGCTGCAACCACCATATTGCCGAAGCTGTAGACGATCTGGTCCGCCAGGGCATAACCGAAACGGCCAGAGATGCGCGCTGTAAGACCGCGCCAGACTACCAGCCGTTTACTGGGTACGATCAAAGGCACTCTTCCGAGTGTCTCGGCGGACTCGAGCAGCGGAAACGCTCTCATCGCAAAGGCGCCTCTGACTCTGCAAGGTTTACCGTCGGCAATGCAAATCCAGTTTCGCGGTTCTCATCGGGTAGCGAAGCGAGTCTCTTGTAGATCGCGTTCATCCGTTCATGGTTCCGCGCCCACAGAAAGTCGCGCGCCCTGACCGTGGCTCCGTAACTCAACTCCAGTAGATGTTCTGGATCGTTCGCCAGAGCCGTTATTGTGCGTGCCCAGTCGGCATAGCCCCGTTCAGGAGACCGAACAGGAAGCTTTACGCCGCAAGTTGAAGTCAGCATGTCTCCGGCACCCTGGTGATCGAAACAGATCACCGGAACGCCGGCTGCGAGAGCCTCCAGAATCACGTTCCCGCTGGTGTCACGGAGGCTGGTAAAACAGAGCAGATGCGCACCGTGCATCTCGGCAACGGCGTCTGTGAAAGATTGTCGCCCAAGAAAGTTAACGTTCTTCGCGAGACCGAGTTTGTTGGTTTCGCTTAACCACTGCGCGCGCATAGGGCCGTCTCCAAGCACGTCAAGCTTCCATCTCAGCGCAGGATCGAGCCGAGTGAGCGCGCGCAGCAGTACCGGCAGCGCCTTGCGCGTGTGCAACTCTCCGCTCCACAGCAGGTGGAGGGGAGCACAAGCAGTCCCGGTTTGCTTCTGAAGAACGCGCTCCTCAAATCGTGAGCGATCAGGCTCTGCAACGCTGGTGATGCCGGTTTCCAAGAGCAGCTCTACGTCACGCCGGAAAGACTTCTTGAAGTCGTGCAGGTTGGTCGAGTTTGCCGCGATCAGAAGCGATGCACCCCTCGCGGCCGCACGGACACGCGGATGCCGCAACGTCAAGCGGTTTATCACACCGCGCACGCCTTCCTTGGCAGCTTCTTTTGCAGGCAGCATGGGGAGGAATCGTAGAGGGAAGTTCTGTGACCCTCCAACGGGTCCCCACAGGAACGGAATGCCCAGATCGGACGTGTATCCAGGCTCCCGGAATGTGCAGACGTTTACCTGGTGGGCAACGTCGAAACCTACGCGGCCGTGCAGCTTCGAAACATAGGCAAAGGCCAGCTTGTGCCAGTGGTTATACGCCTGGTAGTTATACGCGAAAATGCCCGGTTTCTTTTCGAGCTTACGCAGCGTGTTATCCGGTTGGGGAGTGTGGAGAAAGACATTTTTCGGCACAAGCCCTTCGGAACGGGCTTGCTGCAGCTGCAGAAAGTTGTCTTCGCTTGTGACAACATGAGTTTCGCCGAGCTTGGCTGCGCCAAGTAGCCTGCCCCAGCCCACAGCCCACTCCGATCCTCGGTACGGGCTGCATTCATAGCACATCAGTAGAAGTTTCATGCGCTCTGCCTCGAGTTCCCCGCGGACCAGGCTACGGGAAGCTCGTCGAGAGACGCCGCTGCTTTGTGCGCAATCCCGCGCTGAAAAGCAGCGGCAGCAGCAGACTCGCCCAAGTTCCGTAGACCGTACCCGTGCATTTGAAGCAATCCACTCCCCTGCAAAATCCGGCGTATTTTCAACCGGAAGTCATAACCAACCAGCTTGAACGCCAAGGTAGAGCGCAAGCCGAACGCGTTTCTGGTGTCCACCTCCATCATCGGCACCTCCGGCCGATACTTGAGTCCCCCAAAAGGCAAAGACGGGAGGACCTTTGTCTAATTTGTTTAGAGTCGCGGGTCCGTTATCTCTGAGAGTGTGACCGCGATCCCGCGACACAAACGTACCGTCCTGTCGCAGGAGACTGATGAGGCTTTCCTTGCGTTCGAAAGGTAGTACCCCAAGTGAAGCCGCGATGACGCAAGAACCCGTGCACAGCTTTACCAACGCCAGCCTGGCGCTTGGCGCTGCCGAAGGTGCTCACGCGAAGGGAGCGTCCCGGCATGCGCCGGTTACCCAGGTCAAACCTTCCCCACTCGCGTTGCGCCTGTCCACGCCCGGGGTACAGATCATCGACCAAGTGACTGTCCTGACTGCCTATGCGCTCACAAGGGTAGAAGCACCTGCTCGCCAGGGTCAGGCCGTTGCGACGTACCTTGCCATGAGCATCTCCGTTCGACATCTGCTGATGGCGGCGGGATTGATTCTGCTCTGCCGCGCGGTCTTCTGGTTTATGGGAATGTACCAGCCGCACATCAATCGCCGGGCGGCCGTCTTTCTGTGGAAGGTTCCGCTTGCCATGCTGCTCTGCACGGGCACGCTTGTTCCCTTGTGCTGGTCTCGTGGGTACAGCGCATCCCCCCGGGAGTTGGGACTTTTCTGGTTCAGTGCATCGGTTCTTTTACTCACGGCACGCACCTCGGTACTCACCTACGAAGAGTCCATCCGCCCGTTGTTCCGCCCTCTGCGGACAGTAGTGATCTGCGGTACCGGCCCCCTGGCACGGAAGCAGGCTCTGGAACTTCCCGGCAACCGCCAATATCGTTATCAGTTGCTCGGTTTTGTGGATGATGATCCTCATCAGGGTACGGAGTCGATGGGCCCTGTATTGTGCGGCGTACGCGACCTGGAGAATCTTCTCATGCACCGCCCGGTGGACGAGGTGGTCATTGGCTTGCCGCTGAAGAGTCGATTCGGCGAAGTCGAAAACATCGTTGCCATCTGCGGCCGCGCGGGTGTCCCCATCCAGTACTCGCTGGACCTCTTTAAAACCGAGGTAGCCAAGAAACAGATGGTGGTGAGCGACAGCAGCCATCGTGTCGTCATGGAGATGGTCCACCATGATCATCGCGTACTGATCAAGGACGTGATCGATCGCACACTGGCCTTTGCCGGACTTATGATTCTGTGGCCTGTTTTCGCCATCATCGCGCTGGCAATCAAGCTATCCAGCCCAGGACCGGTCTTTTTTGTGCAGCAGCGCTTTGGCTTGAACAAACGACGCTTCGGGATGGTCAAGTTCCGATCCATGGTCGTGGATGCTGAAGCAAGGCAACCCGCCCTGGAGCACCTGAACGAAACGTCAGGACCGATCTTCAAGATGAAGCGCGATCCTCGAGTAACGCGCGTTGGAGCTTTTCTCCGCGGCACTTCGCTGGACGAATTGCCGCAGTTGATCAACGTCGTGAAGGGCGAGATGTCGTTAGTCGGACCGCGCCCGCTGCCGATTCGTGATGTTCGACGCTTCTCGGAGCCGTGGCTGATGAGGCGGTTTTCTGTGAAGCCCGGAATCACCGGTCTCTGGCAGGTGTCGGGCCGGTCGAATACGGATTTCGATGCAGCGATTCGACTCGACCTGCACTATATCGATCGCTGGTCCCCGCTGCTCGACCTGCGCATTCTCTTGCAAACCTTTCAAGCGGTGATCCGGCGTAGCGGAGCCTACTAAAGACCGCACCTGCAAGAGACTTTCAGAAGCCGGGAGGCCGCTGCCCTGCAACACCCAAAGCCGCTTCGAGGGCCATACCTGCTCCCACCATGGTTCCTTCGTCGAAGAGCCTGCCCACGAGCGTGACGCCGTGCGGAACTCTTCGAGGGGTGGTGAATTTCGGAACCGGACTTCTGGGATCCGGAGCCCAATCGCTACGGGCTTCCTGAACCTCCACAAAGCCGGCGCGCAGGGTTAGGGAGGGCTGACCGGTGAAGTTGGTGATGACGAGAAACTCATCACGCAAGCTGGGTACAAGAAGCACGTCCACCTCATTCATCACACGTGCAAACTCATTGGCTACTTTGCGCCGCAGGCGGTCTGCCTGAACGAAATCCACCGCGCTCAGGAACCGGGACTGCCGGAAGGTGTTGGGCCAGGCGTCGGGAACCTGCATCTTGAGTTCGTCTATCCCGTGGTCCAGGGTGATCTGCTCGAAGGCAGCAGCGGATTCCGCAAAAAGAATGATATTCAAAGAATCGTAGGGCCAGTCCGGTAGAGAAACCTCGACCGGCGTCATCCCGAGCTTTCGAACTGTTTCGAGGGCGTGGCGATCGACTTCCGTTGCGGGCGCTTCGTTCATCCACTTGGGGAAATACCCGACTTTGAGACCTGCTGTGCTCTTGCCCGCCTGAAATGCGAGCGGAAGATCGACGCTCGCGGTATCCCCGGAGTCGAAACCGGAAATGGCGTTCAGAACGAGGATGGTGTCTTCGACTCCCCGCGCCAAGGGACCCAGCTTGTCGCAGGTCCAGCTCAGGGTCATGGCTCCTGTGCGCGGGACACGACCGAATGTCGGTCTAAGCCCTTCGACACCACAGCGCATCGATGGGCTGACGATGCTTCCCTGGGTCTCTGAGCCGATAGCGAAACCTACCAGGCCGGCAGCGACGGCGGACCCGGGGCCGGCGCTTGAGCCTGAGGAACCTTCTTCAAGCAGCCATGGGTTCTTTGTCTGGCCGCCGAACCAAACGTCATTCAGTGCCAGCGCGCCGAGGCTGAGCTTCGCGACGAGAACGGCGCCGGCACTGTTGAGCTTCGACGTGACCGCGGCATCTTTTTCGGGGATGCGGTTGCGGAAGGGCTCGGCGCCCCAGGTGGTGGGGATTCCCGCTGTGTCGAGGAGGTCTTTCGCGCCCCACGGAATTCCGTGCAGGGGACCGCGGTAGTGACCGGATGCGATCTCCGCGTCGGCGGCGCGGGCCTGCTGCAGAGCATGTTCTTCGGTGAGCGTGATGACGCAGTTGAGGGTGGGCTGAAAGCGCTTGAGGCGATCGAGGTAGATCCGTGTGAGGCGTTCTGAGGTGAGTTTCCGGTCGCGGATCCAGGCAGAGAGCTCGACGACCGTGCTGAAGGCGATGTCTGCGTCGTTTTTCGGCAGCGGTTTGGAGGGTGGTTGGGAGGGTTGGAAGGTTCCGGCCGGCGCGGTGGAGGGCTGGCCGAAGGGTTTCATTTCGGGATTCCAGACGGTGGCTGGGGGGTCGTTGTAGTCGAGGGCCAGTTTGCGGGGGCCGGTGCGGCGCTCGTAGACCGGGGCCATGGCTTGCTGCCAGTTGCCGGCGACCTCGGCCAGGTGCGCTTCGCTGTACTCGATGCGGACGAGCTTTTCGGCTTCGCGGAAGGTTTCGGGGGTGACGGAAGGGCCGGCGGGAGGGGCGGTGCCGAAGG
>CAXUDN010000010.1:0-56707 GCA_964249715.1 uncultured Acidobacteriaceae bacterium | reverse complement strand
TTAGCCGCTCTCGCCGAGGGAATATCAAAGAGTACCTATGGTCAGTACTTGCAAGCTATTCTGAATGAAAAGGTCTACTGAATCTAGGCCTTCATCTCGCATCTCCGGCGTTCCGCCGATAGGAGTTTTATTGAAATAGCGCCCGCTGTTGTTGCCTTTGGTCTGCGTTCTTGCCCGGCTTGACGGCCCAAGCACTCTGGTTATTAGATATCCAAGGACATGCGTCTGGAGAGCGATGTCGGAATACTCAGCCGTGTTTCAGGCGCACTGCGGCAATGACTTGCTGAACCAGTATGGGGAGCAGCCGTGGCAGCCGCAGCAGGTTATGCGCGGCGCAGTTGAAGACGAAGATCCAGTCCAGCTTTAACGTCAAAGGAAGTTCCATGACCCTCGCCGAACGCCTCCTGCCTGAAGGCGGATCTCGTGACTGAATTTGACGTTATGGCCGCGCGCCTGGTCGAGACACTGAAAGCAACGAGTGACGCGACTTTTGACGAGGGCTTCACCCTCTTGAGGCAGGGTAATCTGGTAAGACAAACAACTCGCTATGGCGCCTATCGCACGTTGTTTCTGGACCATATGATTCATCATCGCGCCCAGCTTGGGGTCTATCTCAGGCTGCTCGGCAAGAGGGTGCCAGCAACCTTCGGTCCGACAGCGGACGACATGTAGTCGTAGCCTGCAGCCAGCACTTCACTTTCACTTAGACCGCTTTCAGATTCTGACCTTGCCGGTGTCGATACCGTTTCGGACCAAACCGAATATGCAGTTTACGTGGAGAATCAGGACGTCCTCCGCGGTAGCTGACGGAATCCAGAGACAGTTTTGAGAGGGCCCAAGAGGTAGTCGCCCAGCAAACCAAGACGCTCCGGCATGCCAGGCATTTTGGCTATGTAGATCATGCGCCACATAAGCCAGGCGAGAGGGCCGCGGATGTTCATTCCGAAAACGTGCGCGACTCCGTCGCGGCTGGAGATGATGGCCAGCTCTCCAATCTGCTTGTAGGTGAACGGGCGGAGGCGGCGACCTTTGAGCAAGTGGATGATGTTGTCAGCCAGATGCACTCCGGCGCGTGTGCTGTTTTGCGCGGTGGGCGCAAAGGTCCTGCCGGGGTTGTTCGGGTCGGGAGTTTCAGCGCAGTCACCAAGGGCCCAGACGCCGGGTAAATCGGGAACCTGAAAGCAGCTGTCGGTGGCGACGCCGCCATGTTTACCTCGGGGGCAATCGATAGATCGCAGCAGCGGACAAGGGATGATGCCGGTGTCCCATAAAAGAAGGCCGAAAGGGAGAGTGTCTCCATCGGTCAGCAACAACGAGGTCGCTTCGACGTTTCTCACGCCCACGTTGAGGCGCACCTCGATCCCGTCGGCTTGGAGAACCTGCTCGCCATAGGCACCCAGGGATGCGGGCATTTCGGCCATGAGGCGATCTCCGGGCTCCACGAGAACGAGGCGGAGTTTCCGTGGGTCAATGCCGTGGTGCGGAGCTGCCCCATGGAGCAGCTCGCGAAGGGCAGCCATGGATTCGACCCCGGTGTAACCACCCCCGGCGATCACAAAAGTGAGCAACCGCCTGCGCTCAGGCCCGTCCTCTATCTGCGAGGCGAGTGTTAGACAACGGAGCGCCTGGCTTTGTACCCTTTCAGCGTCCGCCAGGGTTTTCATCGTAGTGCTGTGTTCCTGCGCGCCAGGGACGTTGCGGAAGTTCGTTGTGGATCCCAAGGCAAAGATGATGTGGTCTGCGGTGAGAGTCTCTCCAGTGGCCAAGGTAACGGATTTGGCGCGCAAGTCGGCCCCGGTGATCTCGGCCTGTACAAAGTGAACGCGGCGAAGCCTGGAAGTTGGAGCTGTCACATGGCGTGGGAGGACGGCTCCCGCGGCGGCCTCCGTGAGCATCGGCGTATAGAGTAGGTACGCGTTACGGTCGACCAAGGTAATGGTGGATCCAGGTGGCAATCGAAGGGCGAGCCGCCGAGCGGCGTAGCATCCGCCGAAGCCGCCGCCGAGAATGAGAACACGTGGACCAGCGTGCGACGAAGTCTGTTGTGAAGCTGACATGGAAGTTAGGATGCAAAGTCCTCAGGGCACTTAGAAGGCAACCTCCTAAGAGTCTCGCTCGCCGAAGTGTCGGGTCGGTTGCACTTCGTTCCCAAAACAGAGATAGTGAGATCTGCGGCCCCAGACGGAAGGTATTGTCGAGGCCAGCATTCTGCTCCGTCCAGATGAGCAGAATGCTGTTATGGATGACATGTCCTCTCCCGATGCTGCGCTCCACTCTGCCGTTAGTCAGCCCGTAACGCTGGGAGAGATCCTGTCAGCACTGTCCTTCGCTCTGGACATCACAGAGGGCGCCCGTCCTGGTCACTCGGTCCGTGCCTGCCTCCTGGGAATGCGTCTTGGCAAGCAGATCGGCTTATCTGATCAGGCGCTCGCCGACTTGTATTACGCCCTTCTGCTCAAAGACATCGGTTGTAGCAGCAACTCTGCGCGTATGGCCGACGCCTTCGCGGCGGACGATCAAGTGGTCAAGCGGAATTTCAAGTTCATTGACCGGGAAAAACTCGGCAAACCCAACCGGGAAGCGCTCACCTTCGTCTGGGAGAATGTCGCGCCCGCCAGCGGCATGGCGAATCGCATTCGACAGATATATCGCCTTATCCGCAGCCCCGGTGACCTAACCGCCGAGGTGATACAGGCGCGGTGCGAGCGCGGCGCCGTCATCTTGCACAAGCTGGGAATGGGAACCGAGACCTGCGCTGCGGTTTACTCGCTGGACGAGCATTGGAACGGGCAAGGTTTGCCCGACCATCTGGTTGCCAAGGAGATTCCCCTGCTGGGTCGCATCTGCGCTGTCGCCCAGCATCTTGACCTTTTTTGCAGTGAGTTCGGATCGGCCAGAGCCATGAACACTCTCGCCGAACGCTCCGGCAGTTGGTATGACCCGGAAGTGGTGCGCGCAGCGGAGAGCCTGCATCAGCAGGGGATGCTCTGGGCCCAGTGCCTGCCCGACAGCGACCCCGAGGCGCTGCAACCCGCCGTGCTCGCGCTCGACCCGGGCAGTTCCACTGCCCTTGCCGCCCGCGACATCGACTTGATCTGCAGCGGTTTCGCGGATGTGGTCGATGCCAAGAGTCCGTTCACCTACCGGCACTCGGTGGGCACGACCGAGGCGGCGGTGCTGATCAGCAACGCAATGGGACTCGCACCGCACCGCGTGGACGTCGTCCGCCGCGCCGCCCTGCTGCATGACATCGGAATGCTGGGCGTCCCCAACACCATCCTCGACAAGCCCGGGCCGCTCACCCGCGAGGAGTGGGTAACGGTTCATCGCCATCCGGTTCTCAGTCAGGAGATCCTGTCTCGCGTTCGCGCCTTTCACGAGATCGCTGGGTTTGCCGGACAGCATCACGAAAAGCTTGATGGCAGCGGCTATCCTTCCCATCTTGCTGACGAGCAAATCTCGATCGAGTCGCGCATTTTGACCACAGCTGACGTCTTCAGCGCTCTCATGGAAAGCCGGCCGTACCGGCAGGTGCTTACGCCCTCGGACATTCAACGACAGCTTGCGCTGAATGTCCCACACCGGCTGGCCCCCGAGTGCTTCGATGCCGTCGTCTCGGTGCTGGAGCAACTTGCCGGTCTGCCTCTCGAGGACGTCCCGGCCATGTCTGTGGACACGGTCCCGGACCTCGTCATGGTGGAGCCGCCGCCCTTCTGCTTCGGGGCGGCTTCGCGCTAGGCACGGCCGGAGATTAGACGGCTCGAGGAGGGCCGGCTTCGTACTCTGCGGCAGTAACCAGCAGACCTCGCCCCGTGTTTCTATCCGGTTTCCTTCGTCAGCCATGACCTTCGTTGCGTCCGGCTCTCGACGGAATACAGCCGCACTCTTTGGGCACGACAGTCAGCGGGGCGTCCACTCAGGATGGCTGGTAAATAGACCACCCAGATACCCGAGTTGATAGACCAGAAAAGACCCGAATGAGAGACTCACGAGACCCGAGGCTACGCCGAAGAAGCGACTGACCTTGGTAAAACGATCGCCAGCGTAGGTCAAGGGGACAGCGATGGCCGTGGTCATGCACATCATGCCGACCATCGTGCCAAAACCGAAGATGAGCAGGTATACCGTGGCCCACACGGGGTTGTGGATGGTCGATAACACGAGCAGAGCCACAGCAGCAGAGCCGGCCAGCCCGTGAACAAGACCGATCACCAAAGGCCGCAGAAATTGGTAAGCGCCAAAGCGTCCGACACTCCCTTCGAAGAGACGGGACGCCATCCACCGTTTCTCGCGAGGGCTGCTCACGAGAATCTCAGCTTGCGGAGCACGCAACGCTGTGAAATGTGATGTGACTTTCTGCATAACGCCGGTAAGGTTCAGGACGCCCAAGACAATGAGCATCAGAGCCACGCAGAACTCCATAGAGAGACCTACGCGGGGCGGGATTTCTACGCCGAAGAGAATGATGAGCGCACCGACGATGAAAATCGTGATGGTGTGGCCGAGCCCCCAGACGGAGCCGATGAAAGCGGCGTTGCGGACGCTGCGCTGCTTGCTGACAATCGTGGAGATAGCCACCACGTGGTCGGCATCCGTGGAGTGACGCATGCCGAGAACCAGGCCAAGTCCAGCAAGGAACAGGGCAGGTCCGAGCCTGTCCTTGGTGAGAAGGTGTCCGCTGAAGTGAATACCGGCGGCGGCCTGAAAGGCGACCACGCTCCCCAGGATCATGATGAACGAGGAGGAGGCGACCGGCAGCCAGCGCCTGGTCAGCGGGCCGTCTATCTGAAGGTGAGTCATGAAGCGGCGCGCGTAGACCATCAAAGTTCCGAACGCGATGAGAACAGCGGCGAGCCCGAAGCTGAAGGCAACAATCAGGAAGAAGCCGAGGGCGATTCTGTGCAGGGCGAAGGCGCTGAGCAGAACAATGAGCGCCGCAGGGCAGGGAATGATCCCGCCCGTGACACCCAGGGTGAAGAGCTGGGTAAGGCTTACTGCTCTTACCGTTGGTTCCAGCCTCTGCGACTGGTCAGCGGCGGCGCTTGAAGTGTCCTGACGCTTAAAAAAGAACCAGTGGCCTCCAGTTTCGCCTGCGAGATGGGAGTGATCGGTCGCTGTGCCGGTGAGACGCCGTAGCAGCAGGTAGCCACCAAGGACAGCAATGGTGAAGCCGGAAAGGACGCCGAGCCAAGGGTACAACTGCTCCGGCACGATATAGCGCGATGCGTAGAGGGTTATCGCGCCCAGGGCAAAGACACCTATCGTGTGCGAGGCAGTGACAATAATGCCCAGCATCGCGGCATGACGCGCGGTGCCCTTTGAGCCCACCAGATAGGCCGCAACGATGGTTTTACCGTGACCTGGCTCCAGGGCGTGGAGGCCTCCCAGGCCCATGGCAATAAAGGCGGCGGTGAGGAGAAACCAAAGGCTGAGGTGTTGTGTAGTGATGAGTTCAGTAAAACGATTACGCGGGGTTTTCTGCTGATTGGCCTGAAGGTGCAGGGAAGGCGGTGGCTGTGGAGCGCCGGTAAGGCGTGCCGACTTGGACACAGTCGGCAGGGCGGGGATTCCGTGCGGCTGCGATGATCGGCTGGAAGGAAGGCTTGGCGCGTTCTTCGTGGCGAGGGCTGCCGCCGTGTGGGCCGCGACCGGCTTCGGCGGGGCA
The DNA here is from genome assembly GCA_964249715.1 of uncultured Acidobacteriaceae bacterium. Taxonomy (GTDB): domain Bacteria; phylum Acidobacteriota; class Terriglobia; order Terriglobales; family Acidobacteriaceae; genus Granulicella. The sequence goes on along the minus strand of CAXUDN010000010.1, from coordinate 51,042 downwards.
TTTTGTGCGGCAACTCCCTGCGGCGGTAACGCAGCTTCCAGCGAGGCCTCCAGATCCTGCGGCGGGCTGGTGAGAAGGTCCGTAGGGTAGTTGCTCAATTCGGCGCTGCGATCGTTGCCGGGAACGGAACTGCTAAGGAGCGAACCGCCGGGATCAAGGGCGATGATTTCTTTCCAGCCTGTATGCCCCGGGTAGTTCACATCGGCGTAGTGCAGGGTCACGTGTTCACGGGATATGCCGATGGGATAGGCGGCCTGATAAACGAAGCCCATCTTCATGGTGGGAAGGCCGCCGGCACCGGGCGGGAAGATGACGCCACTCGATGTGAGGTGGAGAGGCAAGGGTGTGCCATTGACGGAGAGGCTGAGACCATGTGCGAAGTCGGCGCCACGTACGGCTACGAAGCGACGAACGGCCGGAGCTTGGGAGTCTGCGGCGAGACTTCCTCCCTGGAGCTCCTGATAGGCGGGGATTTCGGCGAGATCGATGAAATACTGGACCGTGACGCCGTTGGAACCGAGCGTGATCTTCGAGTAGTGGTTCACGCTGAAGTTGCCCATCGGATGGGCGTGCAGTGCGCGAGACCATACCAGCGAGGCAAGGATCAGCAGCAGGGAAAAGAGGCGCTTACTGTGCATGGCTTCCTGCGGATGCGCCGGACGCGAGCTGCGTGTTCAGAACAGAGAGGCGGTACTGCGCGGTCTCTGCGTAAAGCAGATGGAAATGAGGGTTGATGGCCAGAGCCAGCTGCAGATCTTCCCTCGCCTTATTTGTGTTGCCCACTTTATCGGCGATCATGCCGGCATGGAAGAGAAGCAGCGAATCCCGTGTGCCATGCTCCAGGGCCTTGTCGCTTGCCTTCCTGGCTTCCGCATACCTTTTGTTCTTGTAGAGAGCCCAGCTCAGCGCGTCCCAGGTGTAGATGTCGTGACGCACCTCGAATTCTTTCTGCGCCAGGGCCAGCGCCTCGGGCAGGTTGATGTCGTGGTCAGCATAGAAAAGGGCAAGGTCGCGGTTGTGGAGCACTTGATTGATCTTGCCGAGCAGGCCGATGTACTTGACGAGCTGATACTGCTTTTCTGCCTCCACCTGATGGCCGTTCTGAGCATATAGATCACCCAGCTCGCCCACAAAGATCGGCATGGGGACAACGGCGATCGCCTTTTGATAGAGCGATACCGCCTCTGCGTAGCGACCATGATTTGCTCTTAACTTTGCGAGACCGGCCAGAGCGCGATAGTCGCCGGGGTGTGTCTCGAGGGCAGTCAAGTAGGCTGCGTTCGCGGAAGGCGCGTCGCCTGATTGGGTGAGGAACTCCCCGAGCTCGTAGTAGAGCCATGCGAGGTTTTCCTGCGGAAGTCGCGCCTCGATGCCCTCGGAGACTGCGACTTTCATCAGCCGGATGGCTTCAGCGGTATCACCCTGAATGAAGCTGAGGTAGGCCGTGCGGCTATCGCGGGCGTAAGCGGCATGCGGGGCGAGCGTCATATCCGGCGGGGTCAAGCGCGCGTACGCCAGCGCGGCTTTGGCGTATTCACCCATATCCGCCTCGGCGTCCCCGACAAGCGCGAAGGGAGAGACGTCACCGGAGCCCAACGCAAGCGCCTTTTGGGAGTAACTCAAGGCGTCAGTGAAGCGATGCTCCCCCATGCAGACCTCTGCCATGGTCACCAGGGGCGCTTCCGCTGGAAAGTCCGTGGCATCGATTCCAAGGGAAAGATTAAGGGCCTTCTCCGCTGCGTCGTAGTCATTGACATCCCCAGTCTCGCGCGCATGCTGCGTGTATGCCGTGCCTAGAGCGGCATAGGCTCCCGCATCTTTGGGGTTGCGGCTGAGAGCCGCCTGGGCGCTGCGGATCGCTCGTTCGGTAGTCGTGGGAAGCGGTGTGAGCAGCCCGTCAGGTACAGGCGAGAAGCTCCGTGGCGCGAGTACGAAGGATGCACTTACTGTCACGGGCGCAGGGCGCACTGACTCAAGAGAATGTAGGGGAGCAGTAAGTGAGGATGGCGCCTGCGTAGCAGGGGCGCCGGGGTCAGGATACTTGCTGCCCGCTTGCAGTTCCCGGACCCTTGCCATGTTCCTTTGGGTGTAGGGATAGCCAGGAAAAAGTTGCTCGGCACGCTCAAGCGTGGGCAAGGCTGCCTCAGGGTGACCGGAGGACATCTGAACCGAGGCAATCTGATTGGCAATCCAGGCAAGCTCTTCCACCTCATTGGGAGAGGTCTCCGCGTATGCAATTTTGAGGAACTCGAGGGCGCCAGCAGGATCACCGTAGCGGGCGCGCAAGGTGGCGCCCAGAAGCAGGCCTGGCACATTGTTGGGACGCATATTCAGCATCCACTGCGCGTTCTTTTCAGCCGAAGCGAGGTCGCCCAACCCGACCTCTGCCTCGGCAAGATAGCCATAGGTGATGACGTCATCGGGTGTGAGGTGATTCAGCAGCGTGGCTTCGTCTTTCGCTTTGGCAAACTGCTTTAAACCCAGGAGCAAAGCGACATGCGCCTTCTGCAGTTGAAAGTCTTTGGGGTCCAGGGCGAGGCCTCTGGTGATTGTCTGAGCGGCATCTTCGTAGAATTTCGGATTATCACTCTCACGCGCTCTGCCGATGTATGCCAGCGCAAGTTCATTGAGAACCTGAATCTTTGTTGGATTGGCCTCAAGCTGCCTCTTTGCGGAGGCGATCCGCGCCTGTGAGGGTGTCTGCGGAGTAATGGTGCCTTCAGCCGTCTGACTCACCCGAGCTGCTACTGGGACAAGAGAATCCTGCGACAGCCCTCCAACGCTGAAGGACAGCAGAGGGAGTAGGACAAGAACGGCAGGTGCGCGATTCATGATGGCCTTCAACTTGTAAGAGAAAGGGCTCTCCGTAGGGTGAATTGCGCGGAGAGCCTCTCAGGTTAAGTAAATGGACTACCCTTACTGGACGGGGCAGACCGCGTGCCCACCCTGATCCATGGGAGGCATAGCAGTCGTTGTTGAGGAGGAGGGCTGTTCGCCGCAACCGACCTCGCCCGGATCAATGTGGCGGCTGTCGCGTCCGCTGTAGGCGTAGTGGATGTAAGGGAAAAGCTCCTGAGTTGCAACGTCAGGAGCGTTGACGCCATCGCCGATCCGGTTGTTTGGATAAACGTTGTAGCCTTTGGCGAGGATGCCCCCTCCGACGACGCGCGCGGCGATATCGGTGACATCATCGGTCAGACGTCGGCCGTTCGGGAAGCCGGCAGGATCGCCACCGATAAGGCCCAGACGGCTTCTGCTTGCCATAGGTGTAGGCGCAACTCCGGTATTGAGCCGAAGCAGATCAGCGATTGGGCCAGAAGGGGTACTCGCTGGCGCGATCGGCAGCGAATATGTCACCAGCGGCAGCAGATCGGTGCGGGGTGGCGGAGGAATGCTTATCCCATACACAGCCTGAAAAACTCGTGCTAGCAGGGGATCAAGGTCGAAGGAAGCGAACTGGGAATCGTTCACGGGATCAGACATGCTCCAATAATCCTTCGAACCCGTGCCGATCACCAGTTCATTGACAAGAGGATTGGCGAGCCGCTGAACCTGGTAGAAATTGCCCGAGTTCTGATCCGGTAATGGGGACTGGCGGATCGTCATCTGCTGACGGGACGTGGTTGCCCATGCACCGATCACAGCACGTGGATCCGATGCAGGATGAGCGGCGCCGTCGCTGGTGAGCATGGCGATCGGTACTTCGATGACGATGGTGTTGACATTAAAGCCGGAAACTGAGTTCGGGGCAACGTTCTTGTAGTCGTTCTTGTCTTCTGCCTTGGAGAGAACGCCGCCGCCAGCAGCAGCGCGGAAATTCAAGCTGTCAAATGCGGCACCGAGGTCGATAAAAAAGGGATCAGCGACCGTACCGGCAAAAACACTCACGCCGTTGCCAAGGTCATAGATCCCTTGCTGGGCCAAGGCATCGTAATTTGGCATCGTGCGTGGGCCGACGTTGCTGGGAACCGCGATCAGCGACGAACCGCTCGACGGCGTGAGGTTGATCGTCTGACCGTTCTTCACCATCTGGATGGTGTACGTCTGGAGAACGTTGATGCCCGCCGATCCCGCACCTGTTAACGAAGTGATCGCGGGAGGAACGATAGGCGTGCCGGGAGCGATAGGCGCAGGAGAGTTGGCTGGAGCACTCAAGCCGTCACCCGCGCCGACATAGGCTTGAAAGACCTGAGGAGCGCGGATCTGGGTGTTGAAACGGATTTGGAAGGTAACCCCGGCGGTGGCCGTCTGATTGTTGTCGATCTTGATCTGGTACAACACGGCCGGATCAAAGGGGAAGTAATTCGGTCCGTTGCTGGGCTCGAGGAATGGATCCACATTCATAATGAACGTGACCCGGTCGGGATGGTTGTAGCTGACGAAGGCGTAGAAGTCGGTGATATCAGCAGCGTGGTCGAGCGCCGTAATCGGCGCTTCGCGATGACTGGACGCCAGCAGGCTTGGCGGCGCAGCAAGTAGCAGACTCAATGTGAGTCCCGCAATGGGCTTTGTGGTGAACACGTTGTATTCTCCTTATTCCAGAAGGTGGCCCGGGGCTAGGAGCGGGGATGCTTAGGCGTACTTTGGCGCTGAGAATTCTGCAGCTCCGCTCGTGGATGAAGCGCAGTGCAGCGCCTAAGCGCCTGAGCGACGCCGAATGAGTCCCGCCACTCCAACGAGACCGGTGCTCAAGAGCAGCATGGAGCTCGGTTCAGGGGTGGCAGCCGTTGCAAGCGTGACGTTCTCGGTAACGTTCTCAGCAGTAGCGGCCGTTGCGCCACTGCGAAGAAGGGAAGCGTCGTTGGGTCCGCCCAACTGATAGTAAAGATCGATTTGTGCGCCGTTATTGAGCTCAAAGGCGACGCCATAGAAATCAAAATAGCCGCCATTCACTTCAGGGTAGAAGAGCAGATTGTCATTCGCTGGCGTTGTCCCCCCGTTCTGAAGGGTGGGAAAGGTCCCTGCAGCCAGAATCATCGAGATAGGTCGGTTGACGCCGTTGCCTGTGTCAACAGTCCCATTCACCGCAGTGATGTCATATTCTCCAGCGGTGTTCGTGGAAGACGCGGTGAAGGTTCCCAACCCGCTGAAGCTACCGGCTGAGTTGCCAAAACTGAAGTCGAAGGTGGTTGTGTCGGCGTGAGCTGCCAGACTGGTCGCAAACAGAGCGGCGCCAGCCACGAGAAATCGTGAACGCATAGGAATCTCCTGGGTTGTTCGGCAGGAAGACACAGCGGGACAAGATCTCAATGGAGCAGCAAGCGAAGCCTACTACAGTCTTGGTGACATTGTGGAATTATTTTCCCAATCAATCCTGGATCATCGATCAGCCCATCCATGTCGACGTGCAGCACTCACCTGAAATCGGGGAAGTCGGGCGCAGGTGGCAATGGTGTTGATCTCGTCAGTATCGGCGCACTCACACAGCGTAGACGAAGCACCTCGGCGGGGCAGCGGCGGCAGTCGATCTTGATGAGTTGGAATGCTGTCTGCCAATGTGCGCTGTGATCTGTCCGCCAAGATATGTGCATCGGATGAAATTGAGGACCATCCTCCCATGGACGAGAATTCCGTTGTGGCAACCAATGATCGGTAACAGAGTCCACACGCTGGTCCTTGCTGAAGTCACGGTAGGGAAGAACGTGTCCCTTCCAGCGAACCTCGAGAGGCCGTTCAGGGAACGTTATACGCCGATCCGTCAGAACTTCCGTCAGCACCTCGATCCGTTACAGATCGCGTTCGCTCATCATTACCCAGCCCAACTCGTGCCTCCAAAGCTCTACGCTCGGAGGCCGGATTTGACATTTCTGTCAGGCGGGAACATGACACTTCTACGGTTCTGGGGCACATTTGTTGATTTCCCGGCCGGTGTTCTGGGGCGTAAGACAGAGGTAGCTCTGGTGACCTCTGCATCCTGCTGATGAGGCAAGGATCCTTGGTTCCGAACACGGCTGAAGTGGCACTAGTCTGTCTTCGCCCGAAGGATGGCGCGATCCAGATGCAGCTGCGAAGCTGTCGCTCCGTCTCCTCTTGCCCGGCATGTGGAACGACTTCGGGCCGGCTGCACAGCCGTTACCAACGCAAGCTGGACGACCTTCCATGAGAGCGTCTGCGGGTTGTGATCCTGCTCCAGACGCCGAGGTTCTTCTGTGTCGGTGAGGGTTGCCGGCGGAAGGTCTTTACCGAGCAGCTGCCCGGCACGGTGGCACGCTACGCAAGACGAAGCTGCCGATCGAGCGGGGCCATCAACTGGCTCACCCTTGCTCTAGGAGGCCGTCCGGCATGCCGTCTTGGATTGCTGGCCGGCAGGTCGACTCTTCTGCGTGGTCTCCATCAGCGAGCAGCCACCGCGGTTGTAGCCGAAGGCAGCGGCGCGCAGGTCTATGCGGTAGCTTACAAGTTAGCCCCCGTATTCCAGTGGCCGCAGATTCAGGAAGGCGAGGCTGTGGTGCGCTGGATCTCTGCGCAGCGCAATGTCGATGCCGGGCGCACCGCTTTGGGCGGTGACTTGGCGGGCGGAAAGATGACCTGCATCATTGCGCGAAGGCTGCGCGACGAAGACGGTCCGCAGTTGGCGTTGCAGATGCCCTTATACCCAGAAGCGAAGCTGCCTTTGATACACCCGCCGCGTGGTTCTTGGGAGACCTGGCGTCGAGTCGATCCAGCTATGCTCCGAAGAGCGCAGATCCCGCTTTCCCCGGAGCACGGCGGCCCGGGCGCCGTGGATCAGCATCTTGCGCAGGTATACATTGCCGCGCTCGCTGATGCCGAACAGCCTGACCTTGCCTCCGGTGGAGTACTGCCGCAGCACGATGCCTAGGTCCAGCTGGTCATCGGTCTTGATAGGCACAAAGCGCATGTTCTTGCGCTCGAGCAGGTCTACGGCATCGAGCTGATTGCGCCCACCCGCCGCAATTGGAGGAAGACCCAGGACGGCCGCAAGCTACGCCGCTTGATGGAATGACGAAACGAGAGAACCGCAGGTAACAGAGATGGTGCAACAGAAGGGGGTTTGCAAGAGCCGCCCCCCTCTGTTGCACTCCTTGTTAATAGCTAGCCACCGCAGCCTCGAGTTATTAGACCCGAAGGCAGATTCACGTTGCAGACCCACTGAGGAAACATTGGGTCATAGTGGAAGCTAGTCGGCGGCTGGTAGCCCGCCCCATTTGCGGCCGTATTTTGTGCCTTGAACGCTTGCACGACGTTATTCATGCAGTTCGTTGTTGTCCCGGTGCCATTGCAGGCGGGGGCACTTGGCACATATGGTCCCTTAAATGAGGGGTCCTGGTTCAAGGTATTGTTACCGTCATACACAAAGGATCCGCCATCCCAAACCCAGGTATTTTGGCCGCTGTGACCATAGGCGAAATTGTTGTAAACCCAAACGCTCCCGTTCACGTTGTAGGCCGAGAGCGCAAACAGGCCGTTGGAATTGCCCGCACATGCCTTCGCTCCCTGCGTGGAGACTAGGTTGTACTCCACTTGAACGTTGTAGCCAGAATTAACCAGAACCTCGGCACAGAGATTGTTGTTCTGCTGGGCTGTGTCAAGCTCGTTGCCCCAGCTGGTATTGCGGCGCACGTAAATGGGTGCGTGTTGTCCCCCTGCTATGTTGTTCTGGACCTCGATGCCATGGCCACCATTGCCGATGGTCATGTTGTTGTCGATCATGGCCTGCGCTCCGTAGGGAGACCCCACGCCCTGGCTACCATCAAACGTGTCGAAGATAATGCCATCTCCTCCCCAGGCCTGTACGCCGCCACACGGATTATGTTGATAATTGCCCCAGACGTAATTGTTTGCGACATAAATGTGTGTGCCTGACGCGGAGTCGGACTGTATCGGTTGGAAGACGCTTATCCCGTTGAAGCACTGTGCGGGTCCCTGAATTGCGTTGTAGACGATGTTTCCTACGATCGTAAGGTAATCTACGCTGGCCCTGGATCCGACGTTGAAGCTAACAAAGCCGCCTGCCTGGCATCCGTTGGCAACGTTATCCGCGAAGACGATATGGTGCACCGTCGCCTGTGTGGTGTAATTGGGCGCCGCGCCGAAGCAAAAGCCGGGCGCGCCGCTGGCAATTGTAACTTCCCAACCACTTACACCCCAATAACTCTTATCCACATATATGCCCTGGTTTGTGGACGTGATTTTACATGCATCGAAGCTCTGGCACTCCAGCATAGCCACATTGCTGCCACCCGGGCAGTTCACAGTTCCCCATTTGCCTGAATTGAAGTTACCCGAAACGTAGCCAGCACTGGGAAGGGCAATAACCGTATCGCCGCAGTTGACCGAATGATTGGGGGTGAGCCAAGGCGAGCCGGACGAGGCCCCGCTGTTCCCGTCGCTTCCTCCCATCGATGCGGGCGCGAGATAGTAGGTCTTTCCGCTTTGAGCAAAAGACTGTAGGGCGTTGCTAAAGGCTAACGCTAACAAAACCAAAAAGAGGATTCGATATTGTGTTTTGCGCATGGGGAACCTGTTCGTGTTGCCCATAGGGGCACAGAACGCTTTGAAGGTAAGTTGCATGGGACCTCGGGGACCGATTATTAGAATGTTGCTGCAAACGAAAGCGTTCGGCCACGGAGCAGGGACATGCCTCCACAGCACGTTTCACGTGAAAAGGATTTGTGCACACAGCGGCAGAAATCCAGGAACGGGCAGAATCGATTATTAGGTTCAGGTCTTGGCCGAAGCAGACTTCTGGGAGTCCTCACGCGGAATCGGCTCTACGTTCCCTGGGTTACCGTCGTCACTTACGGAAGTGTACAACAATCGCGGAGGATTTGTGCAGAGTTCGGGTGCCACAAAAGGCGCATACCGGGCCGTTGCGTGAGCAATGCACAAGAGAAGACGCCTTTGGCAGACGCAGGGCGGAGGACACGCGGGAGGAGGAACCTGTCCGCGGCTGAGTTTACATGCCTTCTGATGCTGTTCTTTGCCCTGCGTGAAATGAAGACCATCGGGAGAGGCGCCCAAACTTGGCGGTTGAGGCGCTTCACAGATGAATCGGACCCTCGCCTGCTCACCATGCTGACGGATACCAACTCCGGTCAGTTCCGCCAAACCTTTTTGTGGCACATCTCACCTGCTCTGATTGTTTGAGGGAGGTAGTGCGCGTGTCTCCTCTGATTGCGGATGCGTACATAAACCACTGCTCGGAAGAGCGGATCAGATCCTCGCCGGACGAAATCTTGGGCAAGAGTGAAAGACCACACTTTGCGAAACTTCAGGGCTTCTGCGTGCTGAACAGCAGAGTGCTGGCACTTTTGGTAAGCGCCTCATTTCCAGGAGAGACATGGCCAGGTGTTCACGTCGTTTTTCCTAAAGTAACTCGTCATAGTTACCCATGTTGCACAAAACGACGCGGCGTAATGTTATTCGTTCCCCTTTCGAAGTCAAATGAAATCTTCGAAATACTCCAACAGGAGTAACAATCTAAATTTGTTACTTAAGTCCATCTTTACTTGCGATTCGATCGATTGTACTGTCGTCCTCACACTCAGGCCAAAGCAGCTCCTACCCTGTAGCGCCGTTTCGATTGAAACCCGGAGAGCTCGATGTCTTCACTCCCAGCGTACCCGTTGGAGCGTTCCCCCGACACAGATCGGACTCGTTGGAGAGATTATCTTCTCCCTTCTGTCGAAAGGTTGCGTACTTACCAACTTAGATACGGCAGTCTTTACACCGCCTGCCGCGCATTCGTGCCTACACCGGTTTTTATCTTCTTCTGGGTATGTCCTTGGAGCCAGACGCACGAATCTGCGGGGTTGTTCCAGCAATCCATCACGGTTCGGCAACTGCTGCTTGGTTGCGGCGTCATGATGATCTGGAACGCCTGGCTAAGCTTCTCGGTGTACTCCCGCAGAAGTGCCATGAGAGATCTGGGCGCAGAGATTCTCCGCCTTGCGGGTTCATCTTTGTGCTGCAGCGTTCTGCTTCTCTGCGCGGGACTTTTCCGCCTTCCTCGTTCCCTCGTTCTTGCCGATCGCCTGGGGTTGGGACTTTTCGGCGCCTCCATGCTCCTGCTGCTGAGCTTCTTTTTAGGAGCAGTTGTTTGCCCGCGTTGGACGCGGAGCCGGGCGGCTGTGATCGTTGGGTCCGGCCGGCGCGCGTCCATGCTGCGGAAGCGACTGCGGAGCCACTACTCCGCCTTTCAACTCTATGGGTGCCTGGACAATGAGTACGTAGGCAACAACCTGCAGGATGACCTTTATCTCGGCGGCATCGATCAACTTGAATCCTTGTTGCGGGAGAGACCTATCGAGGCTGTGCTGATTGCCCTCCCTGTGAAATCGAAGTACGACCAAATCCAGAATGTGATTCAGATCTGCGAGTCAGCAGGCGTCGAGTCGCTGTGTATGGAAGACATCTTCGAAACGACCCTTGCACGTGCGGCGTTTCACAGACGTTTCCCCGATCCCATCACGGTTCGCACTACGCTGACCAGGGATTCACGGCAGATCTTAAAGCGGCTCGTTGACATCACGGGGGGTCTTGCTCTCATGCTTCTCCTCTCTCCAATCATGCTTGCCGCAGCCATTGCCGTGTACCTGAGCAGTCCAGGGCCGGTATTTTTCGTGCAGCAACGCTACGGACTGCATCGGCAGCGTTTCTCGATGTTCAAGTTCCGCTCCATGGTGCACGATGCAGAAGGCCGGCAGGCTGCGCTTGAACAACACAATGAAGCGCAGGGTCCGGTCTTTAAATTGCGCAAGGACCCAAGGGTTACCAAGGTCGGAGCGTTTCTGCGGAAGACCTCGATTGATGAGCTGCCACAGCTCTTCAATGTCCTGCGTGGCGAGATGTCACTCGTCGGGCCTCGTCCGCTGCCCCTTCGCGACGTCTCCCGCTTCGAGGAGACCTGGCTTCTCCGACGCTTCAGCGTTCGCCCGGGTATCACCTGCCTTTGGCAGGTGAACGGCCGGAGTGAAACCTCCTTCAACGAGTGGATTCGACAGGATCTTCTTTACATCGATTGCTGGTCACTGCTGCTGGACGCCAAAATCCTCCTCATGACGATACCGGCTGTGCTTCGCGGAAGCGGGGCCATGTAGAACGCAAGCGACTTCTGGAGTCTGCGGAGGAAAATGGGCCTTCATTCATATCATCACTGGAGGAAACGAGATGGCAGACGCGTCAATCGCGCAACCTGCAAGCAGGTCCGGATGTGCAAGTTGCCCTTCTTCGCACAAGTGCTCAGCGCTCCTTCACGAACATGTCGAGATCCTGGGAGTACGAGTGTCGGCGGTGGGCATGAGCCGGGTTTTAGAGCTTGTTGAACGCTGCGTTTCAAGAAGGAGGCCCGCGTACATCTGCGTCACGGGCGTTCACGGAGTCATGGAGGCGCAGAGTGACCCGGACCTTATGAACATTTTGAACAACTCCGTAATTAACACGCCGGATGGCATGCCCATGTCCTGGGTCGGCTGGCTCCAAGGCTTTAAGGGCATGGATCGCGTGTACGGGCCAGACCTCATGTTGGAAGTTTGCCGGATATCCGCTGACCGGGGATACCGTCACTTCTTTTATGGAGGGAAAGAGGATGTAGCGCCACAGTTGGCCCGGAATCTTTGCGAACGCTTCCAGGGTCTTCAGGTTGTAGGCACGTACACGCCGCCTTTCCGTCCCTTAAGCGCGGAAGAAGATAAAGAACTGATCATGAAGGTTCAGGAAGCTCACCCTGATTTCGTGTGGGTTGGGCTGAGTACACCCAAACAGGAGAAGTTTATGGCGGCCTACAGCAGCCGGCTGGGTGTTCCGTTGATGATCGGCGTCGGCGCCGCATTTGACATCCACACCGGCCGCGTCAAGGATGCGCCGTCCTGGATGAAGCGAACGGGGCTGCAGTGGTTTCACCGTTTGTTGCAAGAACCGCGCAGGCTGTCGAAACGGTATCTGGTCAATAATCCACGCTTTGTCTTAGAGGTAAGCCGGCAACTTTTCGGAGCTCGGTAGGGACCCGAAACTCAACCAACACCGAACAAGAGAGGAAGTCAGCGATGCGAGTTGTAGTAACCGGAGCGGGAGGATTCATCGGCAGTCACTTGGTAAAGCGGCTGAAACAGGACGGGCACTGGGTGCGCGGCGCGGATCTGAAAGAGACGGAATACTCTCGCTCAGCCGCCGACGAGTTTCTGGTGGGCGATCTTCGTAATGTCGAGTTCGTAAGAGAGGTGGTTGCTGATATCGACGAGGTATACCAGTTGGCCGCCGACATGGGGGGCGCGGGTTACATCTTTACCGGCGAACATGATGCCGATGTAATGCACAACTCCGCTACGATCAACCTGAATATGCTGGACGAGGGTGTGAAGGCAGGCGTCAAAAAATTCTTTTACTCTTCTTCGGCCTGCATTTATCCTGAGCACAACCAGCTTGACCCAAACAACCCTCATTGCGAGGAGAGCAGTGCGTACCCGGCTGCCCCGGACAGTGAATATGGATGGGAAAAGTTGTTCAGCGAGCGGCTCTACTTCGCGTACAGCCGAAACCACAACGTGGAGGTGCGTGTCGCCCGTTTTCACAATATCTTCGGTCCGGAAGGAACATGGGATGGCGGCCGCGAAAAAGCACCCGCGGCTATGTGTCGCAAAGTCGCCATGGCGCCGGAAGGCGGCGAAGTGGAGATCTGGGGAGATGGGGAACAAACCCGCTCCTTCCTCTATATCGATGAATGTGTAGAGGGAGTGTGCCGTCTGATGGCCTCCCCCTTTGCCGGCCCTGTAAACATCGGGTCGGATGAGATGGTCACCATCAACCAACTCGCGGAGATGGTGATTCGCATCGCCGGGAAGAAGCTCAAGCTGAAACACATCAAGGGACCGTTAGGAGTGAGAGGAAGGAACTCAGACAACCGCAGGATACAAGCCAAGCTGAGATGGGCGCCGAGCCGTCCATTGGAAGAGGGTATAGCAAGAACATATTTCTGGGTTACGGAACAGACCCAGGCGAGATGTTCGTTGGAAGCGGCCGTAAACGCAATTTCCACATAGATTTTGGCTCTGGAGGCGTGGAATCCGTTGCTGCTCTGTTGAATTTTGCCTTCTCACCTGGAGGAAGTACCACTGTGTCACCGGAAACTATCACGATCAACCACCTTGTTGCCCGGCATTGGAAGCGGACGGCGCTGATTACGTTTGCATGCGTCGCCCTCGCTTTGCTGGCCACATTCGTATGGCCCAAAAAGTACCAGTCGGAGATGAAATTTCTCGTCAACAACGAACGAGCGGACTTGACCATCACGCCAGGGCTAAGTCAAAGCCCAACAACGCCGACCGAAGTCTCGGAGACACAGGTGAACTCCGAGATGGAGCTTCTGCGCAGCCACGACATCCTTCGCGCGGTGGTGCTGAGTAAGAGGCTGTATACGCCTTACCAGAGAGACAGAGCTTTCGACCCGGACAGGACAAGCATGGAGCGGGCAAGCCAAACGTTGGAGAAGGCGCTCAGCGTGTCAGCGCTGCGCAAAACGAACATCATCGATGTGACGTATGACGCAAGCGATCCTGATACCGCTGTGGCCGTTCTGAAAGACGTAAGCGACCGGTATCTCGCCGCGCATCTGCGGGCGCACAGCGCACTTGGCACAGACCAGTTCTTCAGCGAACAGGTCAAAAAATACGGAGACGAGCTGACGCAAATGGACAATCAACTTGTTGCTTTCCGAAAGGAGAACCAGCTTTTCGCGATGCCGGTGCAGCAAACACAGTTGGTGACGCACTACGAGGATGTCTTATCGCAACTGAGGCAGGTCGAAGCGCAGGTCCACGTGCAAGAGGCGCGACTTTCAGAAGAAACGGCGCAGATGGCCGGAATGCCTGAGAGGGTGACGACCCAGATCAAGCAGGTTTCCGATCCCTATGCCCTCCAACAGCTGGAGCCTATCCTGACCCAGTTGGAGAACAGAAGAGTAGAGCTGATTACAAAATTCAAACCGACAGACCGCCTGGTCCTGGAGCTCGATCAGCAAATCGCCAACACAGGCCGTGAGATCGCAGAGGTCCGCTCCTCCCGAATGGAGGAAAACACAACAGACCTCAACACGCTGCACCAGAACCTTGTAGGAACCTCAACGCAAACAGCCGTGGACCTGAAGGGGCTGCGGCAGCAAGAGAGAGGTCTGGAGCAGATCCTCAATGATTATGGTCGTCAACTGAGCGACCTCGACCGAGCCAATGTCACTCTTCAGCGGTTGGAGCAACAGCGAAAAGAGGCGGAAGACAATTACGAGCTCTACGAGCATCATCTTGGGGAGGCTCGTCTGTCCTCCGCTCTGGATCGAGACAAGTTTTCGAATGTGGTGCTGATCGAAACACCGGTCACATCGTCGATCCCCATCACGCCAAAACCCGCGCTGAATCTGGTTGCCGGCGTCGTGCTGGGTCTTATGATGTCCGTAACTATGGCTTTCCTGATCGAGACACGCAAGATCACACTGCACCGTCCTCCGGCGACCTCCGGAGCGAGGACGTCCCTCATCCCGAACACGCCCACCCCGGCTGTTTCGGGCGACTGATTTTCTTTTTTGGTTTTATAGGAGGTTCCGTGCGAACCCGACTCGTTTTGTTTCTGCTCATCCTAGGCCTCGGCGCGAGAAGCTTCTCTATCCAGGGCCAGACGCTTACGACGCGTGACAGCCGTTATAACCTGCGCTCTGGCGACGTGCTGGCCGTGGAATATCGCTACTCGCCTGAGTACAACGCAAGCGTGACCGTGGAGCCGGACGGGCATGTCTCGCTTCCTCTTATCGGGGACGTTAAGGTTGGTGGCCTCTCGCTACCTGAGCTTCACGGTTTGCTGGTAAATAAGGCCGGAGAACGGCTGAACGATCCGGAGATTACAGTCAGCCTAAGAGAATTCGACAAGCCACATTATGTGGTCGGCGGCGAGGTAGGAACGCCAGGCCGCTACGATCTCCACGGTCGCGTCACGGCGTTGCGGGCCGTGGAGATGGCTGGGGGGTTTAAACAAAGCGCGAAAGCCTCCCAAGTTCTGCTGATTCGTCCCATCGACGGGACGATGGGCGAGACAAAGGTGATTAATCTCCAGAAGGTCTTGGCAAAACATCAGCTGAATGAGGATCCCGACATCAGAGATGGAGATATGTTGATTGTGCCTAAGAATCGATTGGGTAAGATAGAGCCATATATTCGCCTTGTGAACGCCGGGTTTTACCTCAGCCCGACAACGTTCTAATTACGAGTTATCTCTTCAACGCAGGAACCTGGCCTGGTGTGCATGAACACGACTCAAAGGCTCACGTTTGCGAGCCTGCCCCCGAGCGGGACCCTGCATCGTGTCGACGTTGGACGTCCGGCATGATCGGCAGCAATGTCGCACGGAATGGCCGTCTTACGCTTTTGCAACGATTCCGGTTCGCTTCCCAAGCCCTGCGTACAGGAGACCACCTCCAATCGACGGCTGCTTTCCTCTCGGACCAGGTCGTTTGCAGTACAGGCAACTTCTGCACCTCTTTCCTGGCGGCCCGGCACCTTCCACTCGCTGAGTTTGGCACCTTCGCGCTGCTCAATATCATTTCGGTTTTCAGCCTCACGGTGAACAACTGGCTGGTGCGATCTAGTCTGAGTAAGACGTCACAGTTGGCCGATAGCGGAGCCGTTCGTCAGTACACGACCACTCTCGCATGGCTGGCCGGCTGCTATGGCCTGGTAACGGCGCTGGTGCTATGCCTGGCGGCGGTTGCATTGGGCCACCCGCGGCTTGCGCCGGAACTTGTCGTACTTGCAGTTGCAGGTCAGGTTCAGGAACTGCTGCGTCGCTCTGCGATGGCGCAAACCAGCTACTGGATCGGGATCGAGGGAGATGTTGTTTCCTATCTCGGACAGGCTGTGTCAGTGACCGCGATCGTGTTCCTGGGTACGCTTCGGCTGGAATCCCTTCTCTGGGCGATTGCCCTGACATCGGTGGCTTCGGTGCTGGTGCAATCTGTCGCGTTGAAAATCACCTTCCCTTCGCGTCTTGCGTCGACAGCCCAAGCGTGCTGGGAGCAAGGCAGGTGGGTCACTTTATCCGGAGTGATTCTTTCTCCCCTGGTCTACGGACTGCCCTGGATCGTAGAATTTACACGAGGTCAGGTAGACGCGGGAAAGCTTTCTGCGCTGCTGCTCATCCTTGGGCTCAGTAACCCCATCATGTTCAGCAGTACCTGGCTCATCCTCATTCGAGGCCAGGTAGCCAGCCATGCCCCGCTGACGCAAATGTGGCGGCGAGTGGCTCCGGTTGCCCTGCTCACGGCGACGCCGCTGGCTGTTCTTTGGTCCCTTGTCTTCGCCCTGCCTCACAAAGCGCTGATGCTCTTCTATCGACAGAAACCATCGTTTGTAACGCTTACTGGCACGTTGCAGTTGGTCGTTCTATTCTACGTCTCGATCTACATTGCCGTTTGCCTCGAAGTGCTAACCGACGCGAGGAACAAAAGCCGGCAACGTGTATCCATCGATCTTTGTGCCTCGGTCGTAATACTCACGGCAGGTTTCGCCGCATCGCTGAAATACGGTCTTCCTGGTCTGCTTTGTGTCGCAA
Source organism: uncultured Acidobacteriaceae bacterium (assembly GCA_964249715.1). GTDB lineage: Bacteria > Acidobacteriota > Terriglobia > Terriglobales > Acidobacteriaceae > Granulicella. Next base: position 34,494 of record CAXUDN010000010.1, on the reverse strand, counting down.
CTTCCTGCAATCTACTTCGGTCCTTTTGTTACTCTGCACTGCTGAGGAAACGTCCTTCTGAACGGTCGCCTATGCCTGTATCCTCCGAGGTCTCCTTATGACCGGCCCGATGCTTACGGTGATTCTCCCGGTTCATAACGGGTTGCCGTATCTCCAGACCGCCTTGCAAAGCGTTCTGGACCAAATGTTTTCCGAATTCCACCTCATTGTGATCGACGACGGATCGAGCGACGGTTCCAGAGAGTACCTGGCCTCCGTTTGTGATCCGCGCGTGACAGTAATCCACCAGGAGTGCGCCGGTCTGGGAGCCGTCTTGAACCGCGGCATTGACCTTTGCGCAACGCCCTTTCTTGCCAGGATGGATGCCGACGATTTTTCCGAACCTGAGCGTTTTAAGGAGCAACTGGCTCTGCTTCAAAGTGATCCGAGCCTCGTCGCAGTCGGTTCGCCTCTTACCTTTCTCGTTCACAATCGCCTGCAACAAGGCATTCCTTACCCGACCGAACACGATGCGATCGTGGCCGATCTGCTCAGAGACGGGTCTAGTTTGTCGCATCCCACGCTCATGCTTCGAACGTCTGCCGCAAAGGCGACCAGATACCGTATTCGGGGCGCCGGTGAAGACCTGGATTTTTGCCTGCGCTTATGCGAGCATGGCCGGGTTACCAACCTGCCCAGACCGAGGTACCGGTATCGTCTCCACGAGCGCTCTTTGAGCATGACCAGGCTGGACGATCTTGAGAGCGGCTATGCCTACGCCCGGCTTACAGCTTCCGAGCGAAGCGGCAAACTTCCGGAGACGACGCTTGCGAACTTTACACAACAGTGGAAACGCCGAACCTTTTCTGTGCGAGCCCGAACGCGCCTGGTGACAATCAGCTTAGTGCGTTACCGTAAGGCGCGTCTTGCCTGGGCTCAAGAGAAATATGTGCGTTCGACCATGCACCTTGCGATCTCAGTCGCACTACAACCGGTACGCTCCGTCAAACTGCTCGGCAGGAATCTGCACCAGCGATTCGCGATCCAGTTGCCCCTGAACACCAGGCAAAAGGCTTCTTGTGACCGTGAAGCTAATTAGGAATTGTTCCGGTTTCCACGAGGATTGGCGCGTCCGTGGCGGTGACGCTGTTGCCCGCAATCGAATGCGTCGCTCCCGATAGATCCACATAGCCGGTGTACCCCGCGGAAAGGGTCACGGGATAGCTCGCATTGGAGATCCAGACGACCAGGCCCTTCCAGCCGCCTGGTCTGGTAAGCGAACAGGTCCACACCGCGTGGCTATCCTCGGAGCAGGGTGCTGTGAGTGTTGCGCCAACGAGCCATCGATACGTCTGACTATAGGCCGTGGCGGCGGGCGAAGCCCCGGTCGCGCTCGACCACATGCCGCCCCAAACGGGACCGCCATCCCAGGCATACCAGGCAAACCGCTGCACACCTTGGGACAGTTGCAGGAGGTAGCTTTTCGGAATGAAGTCAACCTGTACTGCGGTAGGTAGGGCACTTTCCGAGCCGTCGTCGTTCCAGCTCGCCCAGCTAGCCTCCGTGTCCCAGACCGGGGTGGTCAGCATTTGCCATTGCGCGAGAACTGACCTGTAGTTTGCGATCACGGGTAGAACATCTTCGGCGTTCTGATCCCAGTAGCCGTGGAAGGCAAATACATCCATGTAGTGTCCCCCGCCCTCGTACAGGTACCAGTTAAACCACGTAGGTCCCAGGCTGCCTGTCATCGAAGGCGATAACACGGTCGCATTTGGATCAATGCTCTTGATGATGTTGTAGGCGTCGCGCGCCATGCTGACGAGGACATTGGCACTTGTAGCTTGATCGGCACACCACATCTGTGGATTGTCTGCCTCGTTCCAAAGCTCCCAATACTTGATCTTTCCTGCGGCGTGCGTCACAACCGCCGTAACGAAGTTGTCCCAGTCCGTCATATTCGCAGGCGGAGCGCACTGTCCAGGTCCGTAGGGCGTACTCACCGAGGGTTGAGAAGAAGCCCACTGCGGTGTCCGTCCAAAGGTATAGATCATGCCCACACTGCGTGCCTGGTTCCGCGTAATGAAGGTGTCAAGAGCTGCGAAATTGTATACGCCGCGAGACGGATTCAACGATGACCAATCCAGGCCGGCGCCATCCCAGGAGCGGGTGATACCGAACGATATAGACGGCGATACGGTCGCGAAGCTCTTGGTCGTCATTCCGAAGAAAGCACTCGTGATGGTCGGGATGACGTCTGTAACGCTTACGGTAGCCGTACCCAGACTGGGTGCTGTAGCGCTCAGCATCGACGAGCCGGGGGCTACGCCAATATAGGAAAACGAAGCGAAGGTTTGCCCGGCAACAAAGGTCAGCGTGTTTGGAGAAACGGTAATCGAGGAAGGGTTTGAACTCGTTAGAGATACGGTCAAGGTCGTAGAAGGCGCTACGCCTAGGGTCACAGTCCCAGTCTGGGTTGCATAGGTGCCGATTTGGTTTTGCGCAAGTGTAAAACCGATGGACGGGGCAGTCACGGAGATGTTCGCGCTTGTGACGGTGCCGATTCCAGGGCAGGTCGCCGTGAGGCCATAGATGCCCGGTGCGGTGAAGCTGAGGCCGCTGAAAGTCGCTGATCCGTTGGCAGTGGGCACGGCAGTATTGCCGGCGAGCGTGCCGCTAGACGGGGATCCGGCGAGACCAAGATCCACAAGGCAACTGCTGCCCGCAGTGACATTGCCCATACTGTCTACCAGGCTCACAACAGGTGCAGGCGAAAGGGTGTTTCCCACGCTACCGGCGGTCGGCAGCGTGGTAAAGGCGAGTTGAGGCCGCGAGAACCTGTATGTGGCCTGCGCCGGCACGCTGACGAAACTGCCAAGAAAGGCCGCCGCCAGAACTGTCTCATTCGAGCTGACCGTGATCGGCGCTGAATAAAGCGGAGACGAAACCGTTGGGGCGCTACCGTCTACCGTGTAGTGGATCGCTGCATTCGAAGCGGTGTCTGCGATGGTAACGCTCTGAGCACTATAGTATGTGCCCGAGCCCGGCGAGATGACCGGCGCTGCGGGCATCTGGATCAAGTTCAAGGTCCAGTCACTCGGCGTAGAACTCAGAGAGGGCTCAAACGGAGAGCTTGGTGGGATCAGCCGAAAGATTGCGTCCACTTGGCTCTGTGGATGCTGGGCAATGCTCAGCGCCGCGGCGATTGTGTCGGTGGGCGCAGGCCCTCCGTAATCGGTGCTTTGAAACAACGTACCGCATGGGGTGCCGTCTCCAGCGTTACCGCCGGGGGAATTGATACACGCAGCAATTACGTCTGCCAAGCTATACAGCTTGATGGCATCAGCGAAGTAGCTCGTCGGAGCCGGGCTTCCGGGGGAGGTGCCCTGTGCCGTGTTGACGAATTCATTGATGCTTGCCAGAGCAGCCCCAAAGACGCTATCGCCAGGGTTTGAGCCGAGTTGTGTTGCCGAAGCCATGTAGGCTGCAACCGGCCAGATCGATCCGACGGTTGTGACTTCATTGATCGTGACGAAGGTGCTATCCGTAATGGCGCCGCAAGGTCCAAGTGATGCCATCAGCGCAATCCCGGCGTTGTTACCCGCCGAGGCACCGAAGCCGCTGTTGCCACCGGTGGAGGTGATGAAAATGGGTGAATCCGCAGTGGGGCAGGTATACAGCCCCGTCAAAGAGAAATCGCCGTTGCTGTCGGTATACACCGGCACACTCACAAGTGGTTCGGCCGCTGAGGCCACACCGGCCGTGCCCACAGCGTAGAGCTGAATCCGAGAATGCGTGACCGGCTGCTGCCCACCGTGGACATGGCCATGAACGGAGTATGCAGGTTGCGCACCTCGGTCCCAGGAACCCTTCCCGCCGCAGCCGATCGCAAACGATAACAAAAGGAGAAGGCTCATGGGAAAGAACGGCCGCAAGCACGTTGCCCTGGACCTTCGGCTTGTCCCAACGCGTGCTGAAAGGGCGAGGCGCGCACGTTCCATGCAACATAATCGCCAAAACTCACGATGATGACATCACGCGAAATCTGTAGCGACCGAAGCCAAGCGTTGTAGATCATGAGGCTCCGACGCCCCATTTGGGTGGTTGACTACGCCTTGGTAACAACACTGGCGTGATCGAAGTAATGCCACTCCTGGGTATCAGTCCTGCCCCAAATGGGTGAACGCTGCCGGAGCCAGGACAAGGATCATGACACCCGGCGTTCGTAGTGTGTTGTCGGTGAGCGACGTAACCACAATCATCAGAACAAGGGCCGTTGCCGCACCCTGTCTTTCTTTTGCTTCGCCCTGCACAGAGGAACGTTTCAGGATGCTTCGCAGGAGCAGCATGCACAAAGGAGACCAAAGCAAGACGATCCCGATAAGGCCGTAGTTGATACCGGTCGAGAGCAACTCATTATGGGACGCGCGCAGGTCGTGTCCTACGGCCGATCTGGCCAGCAGCTCGATGTCCGCGTCGGGGCCGTGACCTGCCAGCGGCGCCTCTTTGAACCATTCGAGAAGTTGAGGCCACACATCCAGGCGGCCGCTGGTGTTGACGCTCTCGTCTGAGCCGCTGATCTTCGCTGCGATGGTACTGCCAAACAAAAGACCACCGAGAAGAACACCGCCAACGAGAAAGGGCAGAATCTTCCGCCGGGTGTTGCTGGTGGACAGCCATAGAAAGCACGCCAGCCCCGGAATCAGAGCAAGTATGCCGCCGCGCAGAATATTCGCCATACCCCACAGAATCAGGAGCCAGGCTCCGATGTGCTTCCAGCGCGAAGCACCCGCGATGGACATCAGAAGGAGGGCAGCACAATAGGGAGCAAAGGTATCGAGCAGGATGCCGCCGCTCCCGGTATGCGTTCTCATGAACTCCATATCGGGGGTGTCTGGCCAACGCGTGCCGAGGAGCGGACCGTACCCAAACAGGTGCTGCAACTCTCCACCCGCAGCCGAAAGGAAGACAGAGGCCACCGTCACGTAGACCAGCGTCTTGTAATCCTCAGGCTCTTGGAATAATGCGTTCGCCGCGACATAGAAGAAAATCCAGGTAGCATAAGAGCCCAGTTGCTTTGCAGAATCAAAGGAAGCCTGATTCGCCACCGTGATAACGAAAGCCCATGCGAGAAAAGGCACAAAAGCTAGGCTGGCGCGCCGAATGCGCCTTGTACACACAGCGATGGCCATTGCCAGGAACGAGCCTGCGAGCACAACGCAACGGAATAGAAAGTCAACCGCCGGGAGCGCATCGAACGACTGCTCCCCCGCGCTGAAGATTTCTGCAGGTTTTGTGGCAGCGGTGAGCAGAACCAGGAGAAGAACGATGCGGGCAAAGCTGGCGAGAGGCTCGCTCACCCCCTCCTCAGGAGCCACAAGCACAGCATCCTCGCGAAGCTGGAAAAGTTCAGTTGGCATGGACACCATCGCGGGAAGGCCCGCTGATCCGTTTCCCGGAGAGAAGCTTGTAGCTGCTGAACTTTACCACAAGTAGAGTCCAGACAGATCTGGAACAGTATTGTGCGCGATCGGACAATTAGCTATAAATGAAGCTGGTACAGCTGTCCCGACTGGCGTAAGTGAATCTCAGAGTTTTCTGAGAGCGCCTGCGCGGCCAAGCTTAGATCGGATTCCCACTTAGTCGAGTGCCAGTGAAAGAAAACGAGTACTCGCGGGAAAAGGACGCATTTGTTTCAAAGCCAATTGGCTGGGAGCGGCATGGATAGCAAGGTCACGGTCGGCGTGCCTGTTTACAACGGAATGCCCTTCCTGAAAGAGACCATCGACAGTCTTCTTCAACAAAGCGTAGCCGATTTTGCAATTCTGGTAATCAACGACGGTTCCACCGACGCGACGGCCGAATATCTTAACTCTCTCCGAAATAGGCGATTACGCGTCATTCACCAGAACAACCAGGGTCTGACGACAACGCTGAATCGAATGCTTCAGGAAATCGATACCCCGTGGATTGTTCGGCAGGACGCCGACGATATCTCTCTCCCTGGACGGATGGCGTCCTTGCAGCGTTTTATAAGCCAGCATCCTGATGCGGGGATGTTCTATTCCAAGGCCGTTCATTACCAGAACGGCAAGATGCTCATGCAGCTTCAGACAACGGTCTCGACGCCCCAGGGTCTTCGGGCGCTGACACAGGCCGGGCATCTGCTCTCCATCTGCCATTCTTCCGTTGCCTTCCACCGGCAAAGACTCATGGCAGTGGGAGGGTATCGCTTCAATCTGCATGTCGAAGACTATGACATGTATTGGCGGATGGCTTTGGCGCATGACATTCGGTTCATCCCTGAGGTTCTGGTGGGTGCCCGAACGGGATCCCGCGGCATCTCTGGAACGAACATTGATCAGCAGTCGCTCAACCTCCTCTGGATTCAATATCTTCTGATTTCCCGGTTAAAGGATCGATCTCCGCTGCCCTATGACGAAGCTCAGGAAAGACTCCGTGCGCTGGCGACAGATGACCTCGCGGCATACAGGCTGAACATGAGAAAGTGCCTGGATGCGATTGGAGAACGCAAATACCTGAACGCGGCACGCTTCACTTTGCGGGCTGCTGCCTTCTCTCCACGAGTGTTTATGCGTCGCCTCTTTCGAATGGTTTCCGGGACGGAGCACTTCGTTGTAGGACAGGACCCCCACCTATTTGAGGTGTACCGAGGCCTTCTCTGGCCCTCTTCCTTGTGAACCCATCCGTTCCGGTGAACTCTGTCCATCATCCGCAGCCATTACCGGAAAGCTGAGGCTTCAGCAGTCTCGGCCCAAGCGACTTTATGAAACGAGTTCTCTACGTCTGCGTGAGCCTGGTCTACTTCAGTGCAAGACGCTTGTATGCGCGGCTGTGCGCGTTGGTGCATGCGGAACGTCCTGGGGAAGGCATCGTCCTTTGTTACCACGCGATCCCACCCGGAGAGTCTTCACGCTTTGCAAAACAAATGGACATGCTCCTCCAAGCGGGATCGCCTGTAGCAGCGCATCGCGCGGACACCGTTCCTGCAGCCCAACGATGGATCGCGGTCACCTTTGATGACGCGTACCACAGCATACTCACGGGTGCGCTCCCCGCTCTGCAGAACCGCCAGATACCCTGCACGGTGTTTGCGATCAGCGGTCGCCTTGGAGAGGTCGCATCCTGGGCAGGTACCGCTGGATACAGCCAAGAAGATCGCTTCATGACGGATGCGCAGACCATGCGGCTGCCCTGCGATCTCATCTATGTCGGTTCGCATACTTGTTCTCACCCCTTCTTACCGCACCTCAGCGAAGAAGATGCGAGGGGAGAGTTGCAGGGATCGCGCAGGTCTCTGCAGAACCTGATTCAAAAACCCGTACACTTCTTCGCCTTTCCGTACGGAGCCCATACACCCGACCTTCTGACAGCGTGCCTTTCTGCCGGCTACACTCGCGTCTTTACTGTGGAGCCTCGCGCCGCTTTTCAGATACCGGACGAAGTGGTCTGCGGCAGGGTCGTTGCCGATCCCCATGATTGGGAACTTGAGTTCTGGCTCAAAGTGCGAGGAGGCTACTTTTGGCGTGCGTCGCTGCTCCGGTTACGCGAAATTTTGAGCGGCGGGCGGCGAGGAGCGGCAAGATTTACAACTGAGCCAGCAGTTCGGAAAAGCCTGCAGCAGCGGCGGGTCTCTGGCTCCGCGTAAGCATCTGGGGGGCTGTCCCTTACCGCTGGGGCAGGCCGAACGCGTTGGTAGAAGGGGGCACCGGGGCTTCGGCCGGTGCAGGTGTGAACACGATGTGCTGGCCTGAGAGACTGCGCAACCACTGCTCGGCGTAGTCACGCACGGATTGCCGGGCCGATGAGGTCGCAAAGGAGTGGTCAGCCCCAGGAATCAGGACCACGCTGATGCGTGTCCCGGTACCCGCACTCCGTATTGCATATTGGAGATAGTCGAACACGCCCGGAGCAGGCAAAAACCCTGGAGACCTGAGTATCAGAATGGGCAGACCGTCGGATGCGATCTGCTTCCACTTGCTCAGCAAAGGCCGATTCGCGCTTTGCGGAAGTCGGTCCTGGCGAACGGTCCGTGAAAACTCTCGAACCAGGTCGTACATGTGCCGCACGGCCATACCCAGATTCGTGTCGCGCATTCGAAGCACAAGCCCCGGATACATCTTTGTGACCCGTCGCGTTGTATTGAAATAAGGGTCCAACAGAATCAAGCCTTTGCACACTTCCTGCTCGCTGGCCGCATGCAAGGCCGTGATACCGCCCGCGCAGTGTCCCATCACAATCACGCCGGACAGGGAAAAGCGATCAACGAGTTTCCTGACAATGGACCTGATCGCGGGTTCGTGTCCTCCTTCTGTGATGTAGGTGATGAGCTCCGTGGGTAGGTGGCCTGCGGTGTCACCCAGGCCCGGTAAATCGACACGAAAGCAAGGGAAACCGGAGCTGGCAAAAGCTTTAGCCCAATACACAGCAGAATCACTGGCTCCTGACCTGGGACTCGCTAGCGCATTGACGATCAACACGCCAGTTTGACCGTGAGCGCTCGCCTCAAAGTCATCCTCGTGCCGGTCTATAACAGGCCTGTGATACGTTCCGCGCACACGCGAACCGTCGCAGTCGATCGTAAACAGTACCCGGGGGAGAGATGCGTTCGTCATGATGTGCGGACTCAGGAGGGTAGGAAGGTGGATTGCAACCAAGAGAACGTTTCGGCATAGAGCCCGTCGAGGTTATTGGATTCTTCGTAGCCGGCAATGCCGCCACGGACGAGCGGCACGGCTTCCTTCCCCAACATCGCTACCTTTATAGGCCGTCGATCAGTCTGGTCGCTCCGTTTCTCCTGCGCAGCCCAGGACGGCAGCGCGAAATGAAGCGAGTCTCGCCATAATGCAGACGTCCAAGGATATCCGTTGATCTCGAGAGCACCACCCTCGTCCAGTGTGCGCGTGTAGTGGCTGAGGGGTTTACGCTCTTCTGGAATCTGCTTCAAGTTCTCGATCAGCCACCAGTTTTTCAAGCTGGATCGCAGCGCGGCATTTGCGTTCGCAGGCGGAGACCAGAGCAGAAGCCCGTTTCCGGCACCCCTCTCGAAAGCCTTGGCCGCAACCAGTGCCCCCAGCCCTAACCCATGCAGGAGAACGGGAATGGACGGCCCTCGCGAACGGAACCATTGAGACAAACTCTCGACGTCCTCTTGCCATGCAGAGAAAGACATGTCTTGAAAGTCTCCAGTGCTCTCGCCAACCCCACGGTGATCGAATCGAAGGACCTCCACTTGCCGGGAAGCCAGATACCTCGCCCAGCGAACCAGCGGAAGAAACGTCGCACTGCGTTCGGGGGCAAACGCTCCAACGAGCAGCACGCGGACAAAAGGCGAGGACGCCGCATGAAGGACGGTATAGAGATGATTTCCCGCGACCTCGAGATAGGCGCCCTGCTCTGGATCGATGCTTTCCGGAGAGACTTGCTCTCGCAAGGATGTCTGCCCTTCCAAGAAAGGTGTTTGAACCAAGACTGCGCGTGTAAACCACGAACTCATAGGCACAAGCGGAAACGAAGACGTCCGACCCGCAACACCAGATCTGTGATCTCGCCGTGCCGGTGGCGGTAGTATGGCACGGGAAACACGATCCTCCGGAAGAACTTTGGTAACTCACATGAAGTACTAAATCTGGAGATAGGGTCAGCATTTATTTGAAAGCAATGATTGCGTTGCGCATCTATGAGTTTTTTATTCAATTACGCAGAATTTGCTGGACGGTACGCTCCGGGTGCGGTAATGATGAGTGATCGCAAACAGATGACAACACGGTTTGCAACGGGTCTGCCTGAGATGTCAGATCAGTGTCTGGCATTCTGTGTGCTTGCGGGCAAGCTTTCACAGGCTCCCGCTTCAATCGGCTCCTTCTAACTTCGTTTTAGAGGTGAAACTCATGAGTACGACCGAGACCACGCCGGAGCTTCCAAGCACCTTTATTGGAAACCCGGTGCAAGCGAATATCACACTTAAGATTGATGACCTAATTTCCCGTCTACCCAGGATGGATCTCCTGAGTGCTGAGCAGCGCCGGGGAATCATAGCTAGATACACGGCAGTTCTGGAAGGCAACTTCATCTATTGGATGACCGCCACTCTTCTGGCCGTGAAATCAGAGGAGGCGCGTCCACACCTGCTTGAAAATCTGCATGAGGAATGCCGCGATAGCCATCCGGCAATGCTGCGTCGTTTCGCGATAGCGGCGAAGGCGTTTCCAACCGATACTGACGCTATGGCGATACACACCGAATTGACCAACATGCGTCTTTTTCTAGGAAAGCTACAGGGTGTGCCCTCTTTGGTTTCCATGGCTTTCTTCGAAGCCTGGATTCAGAGATTCATGCCGTTCCTTACGGACCTCGCTCTGGCTCAGGGCTCTTCCGACCGAGAATACACGGATGTGCACGGCATCTGCGACATTGCGCATTCTCAGGAGCTGTTTGACTCTGTTCAGATGGAGATGTCGGTCAACTTTCCCGGACCAGACAAATACATCTACGAAGGGGTCGATCTGCTTAGTCAGATGATTCACACGATCATACAAGGTTCTAGAGATGCATTGGTGTAACTGGGTGCCGAGGTGAACGGGTTGCAGACAGATATTCGTTCCGTAATCATGCACGAGTTTAAAAGAGTCGCCGAGGAACAAGATAAGCACATCGCGGAACTGAGGGATGACCTACCTCTCCTGGCATCAGGACTGGATTCCCTCTGTTTTGCGATCGTCGTGGTCCGACTCGAGGTCGCACTCGGGTATGATCCGTTCTCTTCCGAAGAGGCGACCGACTTCCCTGTTACGTTTGGGGCATTTGTCGCTGCCTACGAACATGCCGCTGTTTAGGGAAGCTTTACTGAACAGTTTGCTGCGCGGTTCGTCCGGTGCAGTGATCGGCGCCCGCTCGTGTATTCGCTGGACTCAGCTGATCCAAGAACGTCGCCTCCGAGAGCTGGCCGGAACGTCCGTCATCCTTCGTATGACAAGCCAAACGGCGGTCGTCGCCGCGCTGGTTGCGCTCGATGGCGTAGCCCGTCGCATCGTTCTGTGTACGCCGGACCTTGCCTCGGAGAAACTGGCCTTTATCGCCCGCGAGACCGAGGCGGATGCCATGGTGGTCGATGATCCGTGCGTTCGTTCGCCGAACATCGGCTTGCGATGTCTTCATTTCGATGTTGAAGAAGTAGCAGGCGTCTCAAGCGCCGAGCTCAGCTTCGACGGCTGTCTCTGCGCCGGTGGCACCGAGTGGATCCTGATGACCTCCGGGACGACAGGAACGCCAAAGCTGGTGGCGCACACTTTGGAAACCCTTGTCGGCGACTGGTCGACCTTTCACCCCAGCGCAGGAGCTTCGGTATGGAGCACCTTTTACGACATCCGACGATATGGTGGACTCCAGATCCTCTTACGTGCCGCGTTTAGCGGAGCCTCACTTGTGCTTTCTGACGGGAAGGAAACGGTCTCTGATTTCGTGAAGAGAGCCGCCGCTTGGGGGGTGAGCCACCTTTCCGGCACGCCGTCGCACTGGAGACGCGCCATGATGTGTTCCGGACTGACTCACCTTCCTTTGCGCTATGTCCGGCTCTCTGGAGAGATCGCTGACCAGGGGATCTTGAATCAACTACGAGCGCAATGGCCGGAGGCAGCGGTCGTTCACGCATTTGCTTCTACCGAGGCCGGCTTGGCCTTCGAGGTGGCCGACGGTCTCGCCGGTGTACCTGCACAACTCATCGGTGAAGTAGGGTCTGTGGAGGTGAAAGTAGACGATGGTGTGCTGTGTGTCCGTTCTCCACGCAATGCCAGCCGTTACTTGGGACAAACGGCACAGCCCCTGAAGCGTCCGGATGGATTCGTGTCTACAGGCGACCTTTTGCAACGGGCGGGCGACCGCTTCGTCTTCACGGGGCGTGTCGATGGTGTCATCAACGTTGGGGGGCTCAAAGTCGCCCCGGAGGAGGTGGAAGCCGTCCTCAACAGCCACCCTGGGGTGCATGCTTCTTTGGTGGAAAGGAAGAGAAGCGCGGTTACCGGCGCGTTGGTCATCGCAAAAGTCGTACCGAGATGGGAGGGCACGTCACCGGTGGAACCTGGCACGCTGACGAATTCTCTTCTGCGTCTCTGCCGCGAAGCACTTCCAGCCTACAAAGTTCCGGCGGCCATCACGCTTGTGGACACGCTGCCTGTGACGGCAACCGGAAAGCTTGTGCGTGCGCATGCGTAACGTCATCGTCACCGGCGGAAGCCGGGGTCTGGGCCTGAAGATAGCCCAGCGTCTTACACAGACTGGTGACCGTGCCATCGTGCTCGCCCGCAACGAAACGCCTGAGCTTGCCCTGGCACGCGCCGCAGCCGAAGCGGCTCAGCCGGGAGCAAACCAGCTGCCCTTTGTTCGTTGCGATCTTCTGGCGCTAGACAGTATCCCCCATTGCATCAAGTCACTCCGACAAGAGGTGGGCCCGATCTATGGACTCGTCAACAACGCCGGCGTAAGTCTCGAAGGCCTGCACGCCCAGCAGGACACGGGCAAGATGGAAGAGCTCATTAGGTTGAACGTTACCGCGCCGCTCGTCCTGGCAAAATGCGTCCTGCGCTGGATGATGGCGGACGCCAAGGGCGGCAGCATTGTGAACATCTCCTCCATCGCCGCCTTCACGGGCTATAGCGGACTTGCCACGTATTCAGCCTCGAAGGCCGCGCTTCTGGGGTTTACGCGTTCGCTGGCCAGAGAGGTCGGCAGGCTCGACATACGTGTCAACGCCGTAGCGCCGGGTTTTCTCGAAACCGACATGACTCGCAATCTCACCGCAGAGCAGCGAGCCCAGGTCGAACGCCGAAACGCTTTGAAGCGCGGAGTCAAGATCGAAGAAGCGGCGGACGCCGTCGCCTTTCTACTCAGTGATCAGGCCAAGAGCATCACAGGAACGGTTCTAACCGTGGACGCGGGGAACAGCGCATGAGCACCTTGCCTGTCACTTCCTCGCCCGCACACGCGTGGATGCGTGCGCTTGAGCTGACATCGCTCATTCCGAAACAGCGCCACCGTACGCTTCCGGTCGCGATCGAGCAGATGGCTGAGATTCGGGGAGAAGCGCCGGCGTTGCTGTCTGACCGCGCATCCATGACCTACGTTCAGCTTGCGCAGAGGATTCGCAAGTATGCTCGTTGGGCTATAGCCCAGGATCTGGGCAAGGGCGACGTGGTCTGCCTTCTTGCGGAGAACCAGCCTGAGTATCTTGCTTGCTGGCTGGGGTTGGTCAGCTCCGGCGTCGTCGTAAGTTTGCTGAACACAAGCTTGGCCGGCACTTCGCTTGCGCACTCCATTCGCATTGTCTCGCCGAAGATGATCCTTGCCGATTCTGTACACACGACGGTCATTGAGTCGGCACTTCCCCATATGGCGGAGACCGCAAGGCCCTCGGTCCGGGAAATGCCTCCGCTTGGACTCGAAGGCTGTTCAGCGCACAGCTTTCCTCCCGGGGAGAGGGACGATGTAGGTATCGACGATTTGGCACTCTACATCTACACCTCCGGAACGACGGGACTTCCCAAAGCCGCCAGAATCACGCACGCCCGCCTGTTGCAATGGGCTTATTGGTTCTCCGGACTGATGCGAATTGGTTCCGCCGATCGCACCTATAATTGCCTGCCCATGTACCACAGCGTTGGCGGCGCGCAGGTGCCCGGCGCGATGCTGCTCGCCGGCGCCTCGGTTGTGATCCGGCCTAAATTCTCCGCAACGGCTTTCTGGGAAGAGGTCGTTCGCTGGGACTGCACGCTGTTTCAGTACATCGGCGAGCTATGCCGCTATCTGCTCGCCACACCGCCTTCTCTGTGGGAGCGCCGGCACCGGCTTCGGCTGGCTTGTGGAAATGGACTTGCGCCCGCGATCTGGACGCAGTTTCAAGACCGTTTTGCCATTCCGCACATCCTGGAGTTCTACGCTTCAACGGAGGGCAATGTGTCTCTCTTCAATGTGGAAGGCAGACCCGGAGCAGTCGGGCATGTGCCCCGTTATCTAGCCCATCGCTTTGCGCCGCCTCTTGTCCAGTCGGACCCGGAAACCCATGAACCTGTGCGCGGCAGCGACGGTTTCTGCATTCGGTGCGAACAGGGCCGTACTGGTGAAGCGCTGGGCAGGTACCATGCGGGACAGAGCTCCGGAAGAGACTTCGACGGATATACGGATGAGGAGGCGTCGAAGGACAAACTCCTGCGCAATGTCTTTGAGCCGGGCGACGCGTGGTTCCGCACCGGGGACATGTTCCGGCGGGACGAGGCAGGTTTCTACTACTTCGTCGATCGCATTGGCGACACCTTTCGCCGCAAGGGAGAGAATGTCGCAACAGCCGAAGTGGCGGCTTGTCTTAGCCGCGTACCGGGGGTGCGGCATGCAGTGGTGTATGGTGTCACCGTGCCACAGGTAGAAGGGCGCATCGGCATGGCAGCACTGGTTGTTGATTCAGGCTTCGCTCTGCCTGCCTTGCAACAGGAGATCAGCGAAAATCTTCCGTCGCATGCGCGTCCTGTTTTTCTGCGCATTCAGGAAAAACCGAAGCTCACGGGCACATGGAAGTACAGTAAGGCAGAACTCATCAAGGAAGGTTTTGATCCTGGAATCATCGGCGACCCACTCTTTCTAGATTTGCCGGGCTCATCCGGGTACGTTCCCCTAGATGCCGATGTATATCGCTCATTGCAAACCGGGACCATTCTCCTCTAACTAAAGCTTCGCGACACGGACTCAAGGATGCAACATGGATCTCCGAAGTCTACGGCAGGCCTTCGAATACGTTGAGGAAACGATCGCTGCGGGACCTTTGGTGCCCGAGGTAAGTGCTGCAACCATACGTTCCCATCTCCGCACTCGCTACTCTTTCACTACAAGCGTCCCCCTCCAGACGGTAGTTGCGGACGTCGAAGGCATGTTGTCCCGTTGGCAGGTCCAGGTTACCCATCCTCGCTACTTTGGCCTGTTCAATCCCAGCGTTACCTTTGCCTCCGTTGCTGCGGACACGCTGGTTGCAATGTACAACCCACAACTCGCCAACTGGCGCACCTCGCCTGCCGCGAACGAACTCGAGCGCCATACGCTGCAGTGGCTGGCCGGGCGCTTCGGGCTGCCATCGGACACAGCCGCAAGCTTCACCAGCGGAGGCATGGAAGCGAATTTTTCCGCCGTGGTGGTCGCATTGACGCATGCCTTCCCCTCGTACGGCAGGGACGGTCTTCGTGGTCTTTCTGCGGCGCCCGCCGTGTACTTGAGCGAGGGCAGTCATCACGGCTTTCTGAAGATTGCACACATGACCGGACTGGGCCGCGAAGCCATGCGCCTGATCCCGGTCGACCGCCAGCAGCGCCTCGACCTCGCCGCCCTGGAACATCAGATCGTGGCGGACCGTGCGTCTGGATGGGCGCCTTTCATGGTCGTTGCGAATGCCGGCTCCACGGGAACGGGCGCGATTGATCCGCTGCCGGCACTCGCGGAGTTCAGCCGGACGCACAAGGTGTGGTTTCATGTGGATGCCGCCTGGGGGGGCGCGGCCATCGTTTCGCCAACGCTGCGCAATCACCTCCTCGGCATCGAAGCCGCAGACTCCATCACCTGTGACGCCCACAAGTGGTTTTCGGTCTCCATGGGAGCAGGGATGTTCTTTTGCCGTCATCCTGCCCGGGTAGCGGAGGCGTTTCGTGCCGAAGTTTCCTATATGCCCGGCGCAAATACGCCGCCAGAAGGCGATGACGTGACCAATCCTTTCTGCCACTCCGTCCAGTGGTCGCGCCGTTTCATCGGCCTCAAGCTCTTTCTGTCGCTCGCCGAGCTTGGCGAGGCCGGGTATGCCGCCATGATTGAGCACCAGACCGCCATGGGCGATGTTCTTCGCGAGGCTCTGACCGAAACTGGTTGGGACATCCTCAACTCCACGCCCTTACCCCTGGTCTGCTTCAATCGTAGGGGTCTTTCATGCTCGGTTCTGCTTGCGGCGCTTCGTGAACGGCAGATTGCCTGGCTGTCTGAGACCTCCATTGCCGGAGAACAGGTGATGCGTGCCTGCATTACCAGCTTTCACACAACAGAGGCCGATGTGCGCTGGGTGGTTGATGTAATGAACCAGCTTTTTCTGAGCCAACAGGCCAGGTCCGGCTCTGACCATGAAATTACGGAAGCAGCGGAAAGGGAGAGGCCCGTACTGTTATGAAGCGCGAAACAATTGCAGTGCATGGGGGCTATGAACCTGAAGCGGCCAGCAAAGCTTTGGCTGTTCCCATCTATCAAACGACCAGCTATGCCTTCGACAGCGCCGATCACGCAGCCGCGCTCTTCAACCTGGAAGCCGAAGGCTTCCGCTACACACGCATTCATAACCCCACGACAGCTGTTCTCGAACGCCGTGTCGCAGCATTGGAAGGCGGCGTTGATGCGGTCTGTGTTGCCAGCGGACAGGCCGCCGTTTCGTATGCCATCCTCAACGTCGCAGAACTGGGCACCAATATTGTTTCCGTCCCGCAACTCTACGGAACGACGCACACTTTGTTTGCGCACATCCTGCCGATGCAGGGCATACAGGTCCGGTTCGCGGGAAGCGATCATCCTGAGGCCATCGCCGAACAGATCGATGAGGGTACGCGCGCCATCTTCTGTGAGAGCGTCGGCAATCCCGCCGGCAACATACCCGATCTTGCCGCGTTTGCCCGCCTGGCGCAGACCTACCGCATTCCGCTGATCGTTGACAACACCGTCGCAACGCCCATCCTGCTGCGGCCCATTGAGCACGGCGCGCATATCGTGATCAATTCGCTGACCAAATTTCTTGGCGGGCATGGGACCACCATGGGCGGGGCCATTGTAGACAGTGGAAACTTCGACTGGGTTGCGAACGCTTCGCGGTTTCCCCGGTTCTCTGAACCCGACGCTTCCTACCACGGCCTGGTGTATACCGAACGCTTTGGCCGTGCTGCCTACAGTGCGCGCTGCCGAAGCGTTTACCAGCGAACCACTGGCGCCGTTCTCTCGCCGTTCAATTCGTTCCTGCTCCTGCAAGGGATAGAAACGGTTGCGCTGCGCGTGGAGCGCCATGTCGAAAATGGCCGCAAAGTGGCGGAATTTCTCCGATCGCATCCGCAGATCGCGTGGGTTAACTATGCCGGGTTTCCGGAAAATCCCTATTTTCAAATGGCGCAACAGTATCTTGGAGGCCGTGCCTGTTCTCTTCTCACGGTAGGGGTAAAAGGCGGGTACAGTGCCGCGGTCCGCTTCCACGATGCACTTCGACTGGTAAAGCGCGTGGTGAACCTTGGCGATGCGAAATCGCTGATCTGCCACCCTGCTTCCACCACGCATCGTCAGATGACGCCGGAACAGCAAGCCAGCGCCGGCGTCACCCCTGAGATGGTTCGGCTTTCCATCGGGATCGAACACATCGATGATCTGATCGACGATTTTGAACAGGCACTGCGCCCTTTCGCGCAAGCAGAGCTTTCCTGCAGCACCGCATCGGCCCGTAGCTAAATGGAGGAATCTCATGCCGGTCTACATCGAGGGCGAAGCCACTTCCCCCCCCGCGGACTGCCTGCATCTCGGACTTGTCAACAACATGCCAACGTCGGCCTTGGCTGCAACGGAGCGCCAGTTCGCGCATCTGCTCGATCAAGCAGCTACGGGCATTCCGATCTTGCTCAGTTTCCTGTCGCTGCCCAGCAGGGGTGCGCTGGCGTGTAAATATTCCTACCGCAGCACAGAATCCTTATCCAAAGCCAGGTGGGACGCCCTGTTGGTGACAGGAAGTGAGCCAGTGGGGCTGGACCTGCGTGCCGAGCCACTCTGGCGAGATCTCGCCGGACTCGTTGAATGGGCCTCCGAGCATACCGTTTCGACGATCTGGTCGTGCCTTGCAGCCCATGCGGCTGTTCTGCATCTGGATGGCGTTGCCCGGCAGCGGCGGCAACGGAAAATTTCCGGTGTCTTCGAGTGCGTGGGAGTAACATCTCATCGCCTCTCGCTGGATGACCTGCCCTGTTTTCCTACCCCACACTCCCGATGGAACGGCCTGGCTGCGCAGGATCTCGAAGCCGCCGGATACCTTGTGCTCAGCCGCACCGTGGAGGGCGAGGTCAACTCCTTTCTCAAGCAGACGAAGAGTCTCTTTTTATTCCTTCAAGGCCATCCTGAGTACGAAGCCGACACCCTGCTTCGCGAGTACAGCCGCGATGTCGCTCGATCACTCAAAGGGCACGCAGGGGCGTATCCCTTCACTCCCAGCGGGTACTTCGACGAGCCCACAGAAAGTGCTCTGAACTGCCTGCGAGGCCACGCACTTTCCGATCCCACGCCACTTCTCCTGGACGGCGTGACGGACGTTCTTCGCCATGCCGCGCCTCAGAACACCTGGAGCGCTGCATCAGTCACCTTCTATCGCAGGTGGTTGACCTGGTTGCGCGAACAACAGAGGGCTGAGACTCGCAGCCACATCTTCGACGGCCAAACCAGGCCTGTTCTTTCCCAATCTCCTCGGACTGGAGCCCGCATCCATGACATCGACCCTGCTTGAAGCCGGACCACAACCGGCCGCAGTCAATCTTCCCCCGCTCGGCCTTCTCATCGACGGACACTTCGTGCCCGCCGCATCAGGCAGAACGTTTCCTACCATTCATCCTGCAACGGGTGACGAGATCTGCCAGGTCGCGGAGGCGGATGCTGCGGATGTCGACAAGGCAGTGAGCGCCGCACGTCGAGCGCTGGAACATAGTCCCTGGAGCACGATCCGGGCTTCGCAACGGGGGTACCTGCTCTACCGGTTGGCCGATCTTATCGAAGCTCATGCCGACGAGCTTGCGCGGTTGGAGTCCCTCGATACCGGGAAGCCCGTTTCGGTCGCGCGGTCCAACGATGTCATGAAAACGGTGGCCTGCTATCGGTATTACGCGGGCTGGGCGGATAAGATCCAGGGCAAGACGATTCCTATTGACGGCGATTTCTCGTGCTATACACGCCACGAACCGATCGGCGTTGTGGGGCAAATTATTCCCTGGAATCTTCCCATGCTGATGATGGCCTGGAAGCTTGCGCCAGCACTCGCCACAGGGAACACCGTTGTGCTGAAACCTGCGGAGCAGACGCCCCTTTCCGCTCTTCGCACAGGGGAACTCATCCTCCAGGCAGGCTTTCCCGCGGGCGTCGTCAACATTCTTCCCGGTTTCGGACCCACAGCGGGCGCGGCCCTGGCCCGGCATATGGACGTAGACAAGATCGCCTTTACCGGCTCGAATGAAACAGGACGTGCGATACTCCATGCCGCGGCAAGCTCGAATCTGAAGCCGGTCACCCTGGAACTCGGTGGCAAAAGTCCCAACATCATCTTCTCGGATGTCGACTTGGACGAAGCCGTCGAAGGCGCTCACATGGGTCTGTTCGCCAACCTCGGCCAGTCCTGCTGTGCAGGCTCCCGCGTCTTTGTGGAAAGGCCCATCTACGAAGCCTTTGTCGAAAAAAGTGCCGCGAGGGCGAAGACGCGCCGGGTAGGAGACCCCTTTGATCCCGCCACCGAGCTTGGCCCCGTGGTGGATCAGGCGCAGTTCGAGCGCGTCCTCGGCTATATCCAGCAAGGCCGTCGAGAGGGAGCCGCGCTGGCGTGTGGCGGTGGCCGGATCGGCGAACGTGGCTACTTCGTGCAGCCCACGGTCTTTGCCGATGTTGAGGACAGCATGGTGATCGCCCGCGAGGAGATCTTCGGTCCTGTGATGAGTATTCTTCCGTTTACAGACATAGACGAGGTCATCGCAAGGGCGAACGACACGCATTTCGGGTTGGCCGCGGCGGTCTGGACCAAGGACATGAAAAAAGCCCTGCAGGTCGCCAACCGGGTAAAGGCCGGCACCCTTTGGATCAACTGCTACAACGTGATCGACACCAGGTCACCTTTTGGCGGTTTCAAGCAGTCCGGCATCGGACGGGAACTTGGTGAATACGGCTTGCAGCAATACACTCAGGTAAAATCCGTAATCGCTAAGCTTTAGGGGATGCCCGGCACTCAAGGGAGCGGTCTTGCTGTACTGCCGCTTCCTTTCTGTATTCTCTAACGGGCTCCGTTGCGTTAATCCTGTTACCTGCGGTTCTCTCGCTTCGTCATTCCATTAAGCGGCGATGGTAATTGCTTCGAGCAGACCAGGATCATCTCTGCAGGAAATGACGGCCCTTTAATATAGGATGGGTTTCTCACTAAAGGGCTGTAAACTACTACAGTTCTTAACGCAACAGAGCCATCGTCCCGCATGGGCAGTGCATGACCCTTCGGCGGCTTTCCTGCTCCTGCAGAATAACGGTACAGGATCTGACGCCCAGCTCGCCAGCCAGTGCTGTTTTCTACTCACCGGCCGCACTCGCCATCGCAACTCTTTGGTTTGGGCAGGTGTTGGCGAGGACTTGCGCCCGACATAAGCACCTCGCGCAGTTAGTCAAGGCGATCCTCTCCGCTGGCGTTCACGGGGCCGTCACACTGCGTCCATTCTTTTACTTGAACTGCACACGGGTTCGTACCGCAACGTCACCCAGCCCCGCTTATCCCGCTTTTCACATTCAATGTTCTCTGTGCTGCTCACCTGTGTCAGCTGAACGAGCGTCGCATAACAGGCAGCGCGTTTGGCCTCCCAGAACTCCTCTCCATCAATACAGAGCGCCGCACCAAAGCGAGCGCGGATATCATCAAGGCCTGCCGCGTCGATTTGGTAAGACGTAGCTTCTGCGGCTTCAGCGATACCGATTATGGGACCACCCGAAAGCTTGATTAGGATGACGTCGCCCGCTCAACCTTCCTGTATAGCGCGGCGTCATTGATCGAAACCGCGACTCAACTGTCTTGGCTACCAGCTCTTTTAAAGGCTGCAACTCGAAATATCGCGGGTCGGCACTGAGCAGATGAAGGGAACGAAGCAGTACCAGCACCGCCAGTTGCTTGCGGCGTTCTGAAATACTTGCGCCTGGTACTCGCGAGCTCCAAGCTCGAAGCACATCTCCGGGTCGCGCATCTTCCCTGATTCGTTCGGTGAACTGCGGAAGCTCTGCGCCTTCGGTCTGCGACACGTCAAAGACGTAAACCGCACGAAGGCCAACCAACACGGGTTTGTGAGTCGCGGCGGGGTCGCTGTTTGCCTTGGCTTCATCGTCTTTCTTACGGCGAACGCCGATAAAGTGGAGCAAGGATGCGGAACCGTGACCAGCGATGTTCATCGAATATCATCCGCGAAGACCCCGGATAGCTTGGCAAAAACGGTGGCGGCTTCAATCAGGGCGCGCTGCACTTCATAGAACTGAGGGAAGCTCTGCACAAGTAGCTCCTGGCGTCCTTCTTACTTAGGGCGTATTCACACTATCCACATGGTTTTGGCTTAAGCTCGATAGGTGGAAATTACCCCGGAGCAGTATGCCCAGATTGCGGACAGTATGCCAGTGCAACATGGCAACGTAAAGCTGTCCAACCTGTAATGTTCTCAACGCCTTGCTGTATGTGGCCGAGCACGGATCGAAGTGGCGCGGACTGCCGCAACACTTTGGCAGCTAGCATACGATCTATACCCGCATGAACCGTTGATCGAAAAACGGCGTGCTGGATCGCATCTTCGAGAAGCTGCAGGTGGAGCGGATCGTGCGGATTCGGATCGAAGCCATCGCGCTCGATTCGACCTCGATCAAGGTGCATCCGGACGGCACGGGCGCTTTTAAAAAACGGTCCCCAGGCCATCGGCAAGAGCCGCGGCGGCTGGACCACCAAGATTCATCTGGTTGCCGCGGATGCTCGAACGGCCATAACCTTCGCGCTTTTTCCCGGCAACGCCCACGACGCGCCCGAAGGCCGGGAGCTGCTGCGCGATCTGCCGCCGATGCCGGATGGTTTGCCCCTCCTCATGGATCGCGCCTACGAGGGCGACGAGACCCGGCAATTGGCGCTGGACCTGGGTTTGGTTCCGGTGGTGCCGCCCAAAGCCAATCGCCTCGTGACCTGGAGCTACAACCGAGCCCTTTACGCTAAACGCAACGAAATCGAGAGACTCTTCCGCCGACTCAAGGGCTACCGGCGCATCTTCTCCCGCTTTGAGAAACTGGATGTGGTTTTCCTCGGCTTTGTGTCCTTCGCCTTCATCGTTGAAGCACTTAGATAGTGTTAACACACCCTAGCGGCTTCGCAAATCGTCGGCAAGCGCCTTACATGGGATGTCCTCACTGGCAAGCAGGTAGATGCGCGACCGAGTGTTAACTGAGAAGGAGCGCGCACGCCAGAGGCGAGGGAAAGCAAGGCTCCTAATGCACTAGGAGCAAGCAGAAGACAACCACTAGCAGGATTCCTCCCGCGAACAAGGTCACTACTTTGGCCTTGTATAACCAGTCCCCGGCCCTGGATGCCCGAGCGTGAAACGCATAGGGGGCTTCCTTGGTCGGGGTATTGCTTGCCCTATCAAGAGCTTCATCAGCCGACATCGTGTAGGCGATGTACTGAAGCAGGTCAAGTGCCAAAACGGTTGTTGCGATGATCGCTATCGCTATAAACCAGCGATGACTCACGTGGCGAACCATACTCTGAAGAGGATCTTTATGCGCGGTCAGAAGAACCCAACTGATTCCTAAGAGGCCTAGGGCGCTAGCGCGAATCTGCGAACTCACCTGCCCGCTCACCTTTTTGAGGCGGTCGGTGATTTGTTGAAGATTTGGCATGTTTACTTTTTTGAATCGGGAGTATGCAAGCTGAAACCTGGGCGGTCACCGCCTTTCGGCGTATCGGCCTGAACCTTAGCCGAGTCGTTGTTGCGGGTGCTCTTTTTGCAACCTTCTTTATTGGAGTTGCGGAAACACCTTTGCCTGCCGACTTCTTGGGCATTGCGACCTCTCAGATTTGAACTGAAAGGCAATCATAGTGGCTCAAGCGCTCCGATGGCTTCCACCGTTTTCCGATGCCTTTGCCTGCCCAAACGGACTCGGGGGCAAGTCGCTCTACATCACCTTCAGAATGGCTTTCATCGCGTCCTGAAGGCGATTGAATGCCTCGGGGCCTTCAATCATCTCAGGGTGCGGTCGGGGGTTCTTGAGCGGCTTCATGTGACAGATTTACGCTGTTCGGTAAAGTGGGCTGCGCAGAGCGGAGGGTGACGAAGTGAGGTCAGAAGAGCATTGGGACATCCCGGACGAGTATCTGACGGAGATCGGACGCGTTACAGTTCGCTGGAGCAGGCTAGAAACCTATCTAATCAAGCCTTCTGGACGCAGCCTGCTTGATCCCCGGTCGCACGTTGTCTTCGTGCACATGGGATTCCCGCAGAAGATGCACGCCTTGAGCGCGCTGGTTACGGAGTGCCTGAAAGCACCCTTGTATTCCTACTTGAGCGAGTACAGGAAGGGCGTAGCTCCTCTTCTGGAAGAAGCGTCGCGCAGACGAAACGAGATCATTCATCAGAAGTGGGGCGTAGATGAAGGGGTCGTCGGCAAGTCGAACATCTCCGCACGCGGCGAACTCAAGATGCAGCGATCTAATGTGTCAATCTTAGATATTGAGAGCGCTTCCGCCTCTATCGTCAAAGCAGCAGACGCGCTCATGGCCCTGGTATCGGCGGGGACACCCGAAAGCGATGCTCCACAGAGCGGGCAGTAGCTAAAATGGACTGCGCTGAAGTCCTGCGCTTCGCCGAAGTACACGAATCGGTCAGCTTCCCCGTACTGAGGAAAGCTTGTCTCGAAAAAACCGTAATGTGATCGCACTTAGTCATGGTCGGTCAAATAAGTAATTGGCCCTAATTAGGTCCTCACAAATTACCGAGGTAGGCCGGCTCGCTTGCTTGTAGAAGCGCAGCGTCTTACTTGTGAATCATAGACGTTCGCTGAAGCTCGATTTCGGCGGTCTTCAAAGAGGCGCGAATCTCTACCAGGTCATCGATTGCACTTACCAGATATAGCAGTTCGTTACCGATCCCAGCGGATTGTTGATTTCGTGCGCAATGCTGGAAGCGAGGCGCCCCACCGCAGCCATTTTCTCGTTCTGGAGTAGGGCGGCGGTCATGCGCTTCGCTTCCGTGATATCGCTAGAAAAGAGCGTGATGCCGGCCTCTGTTGGCCTTACGGTGACGGCAATGCAAATCTCCAGAGGAGCGGGATAGAAAGTCTCGAATTGCGCGAATAAACCTCCATCCATTGCCCGGTGGTAATTCTTCACGTAGGGGAGCCCTCGTACACGGCGTCGGGGAAGCATTCCCAGAAGTTCCGCCCAATCTCACCTAAACTAAGGCGCCAGCAGCCCTCTTTGCGTTAGGGTTCGTGTAGGTGACGCGCCAGTTGCGATCGATCGACAACACTGCATCTCGGGTGACGTCGAGTACTTGGGAAAGCTCTCTCGAAAGGGCTCGCGTTGCTTTTCTGCCGCCCTGCGTTCCCCGATATCACGGAAAACAAGAACGATGCCGGTGAGATCTCCCGCGTCGTTTCGAATCGGTGCACAGCTATCGATATGTAGTTAAGTTCCGTTTTTCGCCAGCAGAATAGTGTGATTGGCCAAACCCAACACGCGATCAAATCGTTTCATCCTATCCGCTGGGCTTTTCACCGTCAGCCGGGTGGACTCATTCACAATACGGAAGACCTCTGACAACGGCTGCCGCAGTGCCTCCTCTTCCGTCCACCCGTTAATTCCTGAGCCACCTGGCACGCCGCAACAGCATGGAGCCGCCGAACGTAGCCACAACAGCTCCCCAGATCAGGTTCAAGTTAATGCCTTCACAGACAAGGTAAATCGCACTTCCACGGGTAAATGTCCCGTAGACCAGCAGCAACAGGCCGATGAGTAGAAAGACGAAGCCAAGTGATTTGCGAATGTCCTGATTCATGTAGGCCTAACCTCAGAAGGGAATCGGCTATTTAGTGAGAGAAGGATCTCTACGCAATCGGAAAAGGGAGTTGGGGCTACGCCACGCACTCCCGGTTGAAGCTGAAACAGCGCTCCGGCGAGCGGCTCGCCAAGACAGCCTACACTGGCAGAGGTGACGAGCAGTCTCCGGCAAAGGCCAGACTGGAAACCTGCGAGATAGGCAAATCGATGACATGGTCGCAATCGCCCTTTGGGCTAATCGGGTGAACCGGCCGCCACCCCAGTGGGCTATCCATAAGCAGCCCTCGGCATCCGTTGTCATGCCATCCGGGTAGCCCCAATCGTTCGGAAGAGGCAGGAACTCGCGGCGCCTCATCGCATCTCCCTCGGTGTTCCGTTCATAAGCATAGACTACGCGGCGGAGAGAGAATCAGCCAGCCAGAGCGTTCGGCCGTTGGCAGAGAAGGCAGGTCCGTTCGGCACGCGGAAGCGATCGCCTTCTCGCACAACTGTAGGCCCGGAGCCGAGCCGATAGAACGCGCCAGGCGCCTGTTGATCCCTATCGTCCTTGGTACCAAACCAGAGGGGGCCATGACGGTCCACCTTGGCGTCGTTCATTCGGTTCTGAGGTCGGTCAGGCTCGGAAGTTTAAAGTGATTGGAGACGAAAGGGATCAAGTGAAAGCGAAGCGATGCCGCTCTTCAGCCCTACGATCAGGTCCCCGGAGCCGTTCAAAGCGCCAGACTGTCGCGGCTCATGCACCAGCCGTTCGACAACCCAGCCGACCCGCTCCGGCATCGGCCAGCACTTCCTTTGTCCTGTGCGCAGGCAGAGTTGTTGGACAGTCTGACCGTTAGTGTCAACCCAGAGCAATGCCCGTCGCGTGGCTGACCAGGTCGGTCCTTCCCCCAGCTGATCGCGATGCGCATCGGAGACTATCTGCCACGGTACCGTCCCGTTCAACTTGAGCCTCTGGTGGGTATAACCGAGATCCAGTCGAGGTCGAAGGCCAGCTTCCCGTCATACGTGACTTTGATTCTGTTCTCGCCATCGTGCAACGTGATTGGTACATCCACCCAGTTCCAGGAGCGCATGATGGCTTTGACCTTGTGTTCTTGCCCATTGACATTGATGCCAAGCTGCTTGTCCTCAAGACCGTTGCGGATATAGAGCAACCGCAATGTGTAGCGACCGCCAGTTTGCACAGTGACCCGGGGGAACTGGAGTGCCCCTGCTTGATTGTCACCACCCAGGGCCATGGCATAGCCGTGCGAGCACTCGCCGCAGACAAGTAAATGCGCATTGCCCAAGCGCTCGACGCCGGGCCACTCCGCCTCGAAGACCACACTGCGTCGCCAGGCGCGCGCCCCGTCAACGCGCAGCAGGATCGCGCTGTGGGCAGGGACTTGGGCACGATAGCTGGTCGCTGTACCCCTGACGGCACTATGGCTCCACAGATCGCGCACGGCTGGACCGTCTTGAAGATCAAGCTGGGACCACAACACTTGCATGGGTGCAGAGGTCGCGTTGCTGTTCAGCAGCATCACTGCATACCTGCCTCCCGTGCGAGAGCCGAGCGGTTTGGACCACACCTCCAGTCCCGAGGCGAGCTCCGCGACCTTCTCCGCCCCTGCACCTAGCGAATCCTGATTGACAGCCAGCACCTCGCGATTGGTGTAGATCTCGCGGGCGCGCGCACTCATGTGAACGAGATCCGCGCCGGCCAGCAAAGGCGAAGGCGAGATCGCCCACATGGACATTTGGGCCTGTGCCTCCGCGTCGGTGAGGCCAGGGTTACCGATCTCCAGCATGTCGGCATCGTTCCAGCTCTCCGGTCCACTCAATACCGAGTGAATGGTGTTGGATTCGAAGTTGCGCACCATGCGATCCCATTCGACATGGTTTTTCTCGAGCGAGATGTCGAATTCCGTGCGCCACATCTGCGCTTTGCCCTGCGCCCACTCCCACGGTTGCTCGTTGCCCCAGGCACACAGATAGAAGATCATCGGTCGCCCGGTGTTCTTGATCGCTTCCGCCATTCGCTCATAGACCCACCGCCCGGTATGGTCTTCCACGCGGTTGCAATAGTCCATCTCCACGAAGTCGATGCCCCAGACAGCAAAGGTGCTGGCGTCCTGCTGCTCATGTCCGTAGCTGCCCTGGTAGCGTGGGTTGGGATAGCAGGTATTGCGACCTATATCCGTATAGATGCCTGCTTTGAGACCAAGCTTATGGATGTATGCGGTCAGCGCGGGAATCCCGCTCGGGAAGCGCACGCTATCGGCAATCAGGTTGCCTTCGCTGTCGCGTTCTCGCGCGATGCACTCTTGGATGATGACATATTTGTATCCGGCATCGCGCATTCCCGTCGAGACGAGCGCATCCGCTTGTTCGCGAATCGTGCGTTCGTCGTAGTCGCAGAAAAAGTGATTCCAACTGGCCCAGCCCATTGGCGGGCTGGGCGCGAGATGGGTGGTTATCTCTGGCGCGAGGGCATTCTGTGCGGCAAGTGTGCTAACCGTGACCAAAGGACTGGTTATCAGCAAGCAAAGCACAACAGTGGGCAAACAACGTGGGGCCATGGGCACCTTTCCGAAGACCTTCAAGCGGGACTAAAACAACCACAGTTCGAGAGCAAGTGCTACCACCAGAACAACAGCCGCCATCGATTCCGGCCTCCGATACCAGGCTTCGTCGCGCAGAGCACGCCGATCGGTTGAGGAGTAGACCAGACCGCGGAGGTGTTCCTCGGGAGCGGGCCGCGTCACAAGGCTTACGGCAGTCGTTACTGCAACGCAAGTCGAGAACGCCACGATGGCTGTCCAGAATGCCTGTCCTAGATCGCTTCCGTACAGGAGGTGTACGCCCAAAAAGCCACCGTGTATGCCTACCGGCGCACCCTGCGGCAGGCTGATTCCGTGGTGAATTGCCGCGGCCGCCATTCCCGCAAAGAGTCCGCAGAAAGCCCCGTTTCCAGTTGTTCGCTTCCAGAACATGCCCAAGGCGAAGGTTGCGAAAAGCGGCGCGTTGACAAAGGCGAATACCGACTGCAGCAGATCCATAATGTTGTTGAACGATGCAGCCAGATAAGCCGCGGCGACGGAGAGCGCCACCCCGGCAACCGTAGCGATGCGACCGATCAGAACATAATGTCGATCAGGCGCGTTACGTCGCAGATAGGCCTGATAGATGTCGTAGGTCCACACTGTGTTGAACGCGGGCACATTGCCGGCCATGCCTGGCATGACATTGGCGAGGAGAGCGGTAAGCCCGAGGCCCAACATGCCGGAAGGAAAGAAGTGCACCAGCATCATGGGCGTGGCTAGATCGTAGTCGGCTACGA
This sequence comes from uncultured Acidobacteriaceae bacterium, assembly GCA_964249715.1. Lineage (GTDB taxonomy): Bacteria > Acidobacteriota > Terriglobia > Terriglobales > Acidobacteriaceae > Granulicella. Next base: position 6,328 of record CAXUDN010000010.1, on the reverse strand, counting down.
TCCGGCCCACACTGTCGTGCAGCGCGGTTCCAGAAGCAGTGAGTTTGGCCGGTAGCAGGCCCTCGGCGGGCACCGTGCCATGTGCAGTCACGCCTGCCGTCGCAACCGCTGCGATCATGCCCGGTAAAATGACAAACAAGGGAAAGACCATCTTGGGTACGGTTGCAAAGATGGGAACGCGCCTTGCGCTTTCTTGGGACTCCGCTGCCATTCGCGTTGGACTACGAGGAAGTCGGTGCACCAATAGCCGAAGCTCAGCACAAAACCGAGGCCAAGCCACTCCACGCCGACCGGGTTTTGCCGCGTGGACCCCATATACGCCAGACATGGGTGTAGGCACCGGCGCTGTAGCCATGCTGCACACTCAAAAGGCCGAGCCGTGTTTTTAGCCCAGCCCATCCGCCGACAGACCGCAGACCCACATACGAAAGCGGGGCCAAACCGAAGATCATAAAGAAGAACTGCACCACCTCGTTGTAGATCGCACTGATCAAACCTCCGAGCGACACATAACTGAGTACAATCAGCGCTGAGACCAGTACGCTGAGATTGAAGTTCCAGCCGAGCAGGAGATAAAACAGCTTACCCATCGCATACATCGAAACGCCGGAAGAAAACACGGTCATGATGGCGAACGAGATTGCATTGAGGGCGCGGGTCTTCTCGTCGAAGCGGAGCCGCAGATACTCCGGCACGCTGCGTGCCCGCGAGCCGTAGTAGAAGGGCATCATGTACAGCCCCACAAAGACCATGGCAGGCACGGCAAGCCAGTAGAACTGACATGTGGCTATGCCGTACTTGGCTCCGGAGGCACCCATTCCTATGACCTCCTGCGCACCTAGATTCGCGGAGATAAACGCGAGCCCGCGACCCAGGTCGGCATGGACCGGCCAGCGAGGAAGAAGTCCGTGCTGGTTTGGACGCTCCTCTTCACGGCGTATCCAATGCCCACCGTGAAGCCGAAATAGACCGCCATAACGAGGTAGTCCACCCACGCAAGACTGCACCATGGCATTGATGCCGTGCTCACTTCCCCGCGCCAGTCCCGGTCAATTGAAACGCCGTCCCACCGCAGGGAACCAGTTGGCCCCCGTCCACAACGACCGAAGTACCAGTGATAAAAGAAGCCATGTCGCTGAGTAGGAAAAGATTCACATTGGCCACTTCCTCTGGCGTCCCCATGCGCCCCAATAGGGCGAGCGAATGGCACGCTTCGATGACACGCTCCGGATGTGGGTCCAGGCTCGCACCCCACCGGATCATCGGTGTGTCGATGGCCCCCGGCAACACACAGTTCGCCCGGATGTGGTCCTTTGCAAAGTCCAGCGCAACGGAACGAGTGATGCCCAGCAAGCCGTGCTTTCCCGTGACATATGCGGCTGAGTTGCGATGTGCCACCAGGGACTGGGTGGAGCCGGTAAACACAATAGCGCCTCCCCCACTTACGCATGTACGGCACAACGGCGCGGGTGAGATAGAACGCCGCGTTGAGGTCGATCGAAAGCGTGCGATTCCAATCCTCGGGCGATGTGCTTTCAGCGGTGCCGTAGCTTTGCACACCCGCGCAGTGAGCCAGAAGGTCGACACCGCCAAAGTGTTCGGTCGCATGGTCCACAGCAGTCATCACGGCATCGGGATCAGCTACATCCACCTTCAGCGGTAACGCGGCCTTCAGACCCAGCCCCTTCAGTTCTCTCGCAAGTGAGGCGACTGCCTCAACATTCAGGTCAAAAAGCGCTAGATCTGCGCCATGATGAGCCATCACGATGGATGTGACACGACCGATGCCGCTCGCAGCTCCGGTGACCACGGCCACTTTCCCTGTGAGATCTAAACCGCTCACAGCACCCCCGTTTCGGTAAAGACGGCGGCGGCCCGCGCACCGTTCAACAAGATGGTGCGTGCCGTCTTTTCCTTACGCACCTGTTCAAGCGCCACGGAGATTACGTCCTTCTCACATTCCCGCGGAAGAACTACTACGCCATCGATGTCCCCTACGAGGATGTCTCCCGGCTGGACACAGACGCCCTCAATCTCGAGCGGCACCCGCTAGTCAACGACCATACCGCGGCCGCGCTGGTCTTGCGCATACATTCCATATGAGAACGTTGGGAACTCGAGCGCAAGGATGCTCCGTATGTCGCGCGAGTACCCGGCGAGCACGGCTCCTGCAGCCCCACGTTTTTGTGCTGCCGTCGCCATCAACTCACCCCACAGGGCATAGCGGGGCGCGCATCCCGCGGCGACATAGACCTCGTGTTCGGCAAGGTTGTCCAGCGCCTCCAGCATCTTGCCGAAGGGCGGCGTGGGCAGGTGGAAGACATCCGCTTCCAGCACCGTCATCGCCCGTCCCACCACAACCATATGCGCAGCCAGTGGACGGCACTGGGGAGGCAAGAACTGGTGGTGCTTCCCGTGGAGATCCAGTACATCGCCGATGATGGCAGTGAACAGTTGTCGGCGGATCAAGGCAAAAAGCTCAGTGTCGTTGTTTATTCCATTTCGGGGTCCTCTGCTACACGTAAAATCCGGGGCGGCGTACGGTGACACCCGGGTGTCGCTCCATCTCGTCCTCCACAAGGTCGAAGCCAAGGCCCGGGTCATCCCCAAGCAGATACATTCCGTGCTTCACGGGCAGCGGCTTGTCAATCACCTTGTCTCGCCAGGGAACATCGGTCGCCATGAACTCCTGATAAAAGAAGTTCGGAATCGAAGCCATGACGTGGGCTGCGGCGATGGTGAAGATGGGACCGTTTGGGTTATGTGGCGCAATCGGCACGTTGAACGCTTCAGCCATTGTCGCGATGCGTTTCAACTCGCCGATCCCGCCGCAGCGCGTGATGTCGGGCATCAGGATATCTGCTGCTCCCTGTTCGAGCACGGTTCGCGCCTGAAAGCGGGAGTGGAGCCGCTCACCCACGCACACCGGCAAGCTGATCTGGCGCTTGATCGCGGCGATCTCCCGCGGAAACTCCGGGCCGGCTGGCTCCTCATACCACATGCAGTTGATTCCAGCCCTTGCGATGCGATGCGCCATCTCCACAGCAGTGGGCCCGTTCAGCATGGCATGGGTCTCGACGGCAATCGGGAAGTCCCTGCCGACGGCGTCTTGCACGGCAAGCAATCTGTCAATCGCCAACTCTTTGGCGCTCTCCGTCAGGCCAAGATTATCGTCCAAATCCGCTCCATACCAGTAGTTCACATGTGCAAAGGGGTCCATTTTGCAGGCAAAAAGCCGCGTTCCTTGATACCTCGTGCCTGTTCCGCGTACTCCTGCGGCTTGCCCGTCCGTTGAGGAACCAATACTTAGCGTAGAGCTTGATCTGCTTGCGATACTGCCCTCCCAGTAACTGATACACCGGCATCCCGGCGCGCTTTCCCGCGAGATCCCACAAGGCTATGTCGATGGCACTGATGGCGCTCAGCACCGGTCCGCCCTGGCCCATCCAATTGAAGTCTCGGTACAGCTTGGTCCATAGGTAATCAATACGCGAACTATCTTCGCCTACCAGGACCTCGCCCACATGACGGCATGCCTCCAGGATCATTGGGCTGCCCGGCCATTTCGTTCCTTCCCCAATCCCGGTCAGGCCTTCGTCTGTGTATACCTTGACGAAGACCCAGTTGTACTTCATTCCTTCGACCATCCAGGTTTTACCTGCATGATCTTCACTGGCACTTTCCTCTTCCGCGTTAGAACGTCAGGTGTGCGCCGAACTGCAACGTTCGGCCGCCGGAATCCGTTGTGAGTTTGCCGAACGCAGCACTTGAGTAGTATTGCGCATGCCCGTTGATCCCCAAATTCGGATGGTTGAAGGTGTTGAAGGTTTCCAGGCGCAGCTGAAGCTGAGCCTTTTCGAATTTCACATTCTTGAAGGCGCTCAGATCGAAGTCAGCGTAACCCGGGCCGCGCAGGCTATTGCGGCCGGAGATGTTGGAATCATCATCGGGCGTGTAACTCTGCGAATACGCCGCAGCGTTATAGAAGGTGCTGAAGGGAAGCTTGGGACCTCGGTTGGCGAGGTTCGGATTCCCGACAAGCTTGCCCGCTGGTAGCCCTCGGTGGTCAACTCGTTATCGACGGTGCTGTAGACCGAAAACGGTGAAGCTGAATGAACGCTTAGGATGCCGTTCAGTTGATAGCCCCGAACGAAGTAGTCGGCGAAGTGATTGCCGGTCGAGGGAATGGGAAGATCGTAGACGAACGATGCTACGAAGTTGTTCGGTAGATCGAGATCCGAGGGGCCATACTCCTCGCGAAGGTCGTAGGGGTTCTGGATACCCGTGGCAATGTATTCCTGACCATCGGAATTGCTGTCGAAATCTCGCGAATGATTGAAATGCACGTTCGCCGACAATCCCCGGTTGAAGCGATGCTCGAGGCTGACCTGCAGGCCCTCGTACTCGTTGTAGCCATCCCAGAAAAGACCAGTGATGTACCCGTAGTCAGGGTTATACGGCCTGCGAGCCTGAGTCGATGCCCACATGGATGAAGGGCCTGCCTGTCGTACGGGCGCATTGGCGTCGCGGGTCCATTGCAGATGCGTGCCTTTGTTGCCCACGTAGGTAACCCGCAAGAGACTCTGCAGCGGCAGTTGCTGTTCCAGCGTCAGATTCCACTGGTGCACGTACGGCGAATGGAAGTTAAAGAAGGACGTTTGACCTTGAATAGGCAGGCTGAATTGCGAGTCGGTCGGCGGACTGCCTGCTTGGGAGGCAAACTCCCCGATCGGGTCCACGCCCCCTTGGTAGGGATCGCGCCAGTTATATGGATTGGCCGTCGTGTTGTAGAGCACCTCATAAATGTTGAAAGGCTGATTGTTCGTGAAGCGGTTGTAATCGATCGCCTTCGGCTGTTGGTGCCAAGTTAATTTGTCTCCACTTCTGCCAAGTAGAAGTGTCAGTGTAAGACCGTAGCCGTCGTCATGCGGTGGGGATGTGTGTAATCGCCGCTCTTTGGCGATTTCCACATGTCCACCGCGGCGGGCGCTGATTTCTGTTCGATGAAGTTGGGATCATAGACCTGGCGCGGACGCTTCTTGTAGCCGGTCTTCTCGCTGTTGGTCATGACCTTCGTCGCTAGCTTGAGCTCCTGCTGGTCTTTCACGATGGCGAGCGCATGACCAAGGCGTTTGTTCTCGACGATGGCGGTGTGTGTCACACGCTGGTCTTTGCGGAAGACGCGGTAGGGAAGCAGCTTGCCCTTCCATCGAACTTCCAGCGATCCATCGGCGAAGTCGTAGAGTTCGACGTACTGACCCGCAAGACCCTTCGTAAGCTCGGTCTGCTCCAGGATGATCTGCCTGCGGTCATAGCTCAGCGTGAGCTGTGCGCCCACGTAGCGCTGCTCGCGATGACACAGGATGTCGTTCATTCGGCAGGGTGCAACCGGAAGCCTGCGGTGCAGGTCTTCGGTCTTTGCCGGTTGCACGGCGAAGCGTTCGTTGAAGCGCTCCACGAACGCTGGCAGAAAGGTGTTGCCGCTCTCCATATCGTTGATGCCGGCGAGCCGAAGCTCCTTCACCAGCCGATCCTGAAGCGTGCGGTTGGCTCGCTCGACGCGGTCCTTCGCCTGGCTGGAGTTGGCGCACAGGATCTCGATGTTCAGCTCAGCCAGCGCACGGCCGAACTGCGTCATGCCTTGACCGCCCTTGGCGCTCTGGTTCACGGATCGGAAGACGGAGTGCTTGTCGGAGGGGAACGCGACAGGGCAGCCGTGAGCGTCCAGATAGCCGCGCAGGGCGGCGAAGTACGACTCTGTGCTCTCGCTGGGCACGAAGCGCAGCTGCATGAGCTTGCTTGTGGCGTCGTCGATGAACACCAGCAACGTGCAGGGCTCAGCGCGGCTCTCGAACCAGCGGTGCTCACTGCCATCGATCTGAACGAGTTCGCCGTAACTCTCGCGGCGCAATCGAGGCTGGTGGAAGGTCCGCCGCTGCTTGCGCGACAGCCACAGGCCGTCGGCCACCATCCACTTACGGACGGTCTCCCGGCCCACCTTGATGCCGTGCCGTTCCTCGAGTGCCTCGGTGGCCAGCGTCGGGCTGAAGTCGCGAGAGTTCCTGCGCACCAGCTCCAGCGCATACTCCCGAACCCCGGACTCCAGATGGTTGTTAGAAGTTCGGCCGCGTGCCTGGTGGATCAGCGCACCGCCACCGCCGTCCCGGTACCGGACCAGCAACCGGTTCACCTGGCGATCGCTGATCGCCAACAACGTCGCAAGCAGAAACGACGCTTCGCCGCACGGCAAGAACTTCTGTCAATACTTCAATGCGCTGCAGATCCTTCGCACTCATCGCTACCAAGCCCATCCTTGTAGGACATTTCA
>CAXUDN010000009.1:14240-65608 GCA_964249715.1 uncultured Acidobacteriaceae bacterium | reverse complement strand
CCAAAACCTTCAACAAGAAGGCGGCCTTCAGTCCATCACTTTCAGCTGTTGACGCGTTCAGCCTCTTCAACGCTCTGCCGAAGGCTGGAGGGAAGCGCCGCGGAACGATCGAATTGCCCTCCTGAAGCACGGCGGTCGAATCGCCTGTGAGTAGGAGACCGAACACAGACATGGATACCGTTCCGCACTACGCAAACAGCGGCGGTCCGAGCAGGTCCATACTGTGGCGGGCGTAAATGGCTTTCCGCTCCTCGCCGGACAGGCCTCCCTTCTTCGCAAGTGCCGTCGCCATCTCGTCAAAAAACGCCTCGAACCCGCCCGGAAACAAGGTGACCAGAAGGATGGCATCCTCTGTTCCGGTGTTGGCCCAGCGGTGCGTTGACTCGCGTGGGGCGAAGACGCTGCCGCCCCGTTCAAATTCCGTCCTCTGCCCGTCAATCTCGAACAGAAAACGCCCGGTCACGACGTAGAACCACTCGTCCTCCCGGTGATGACGATGCAAAGGCGGTCCCTTCCTGGGAGCGGTCAGGTTCTCAAACGCGGACACCGTGCCATGGCTGTCCGTGCTCGTGATTTTGCACGGTGTGAGGTGGGCCGCTATCGGAGAGCCATAGGCATACCGGTTTCCTCCCGGGGGCACGACCGCCGTGCTGGAAACACCGGGGACTTCGGCCACGCTCTGCCCGCGCGAAACTACGGACGACAGCAGACCGCCCCCAATCCCGTAGATCATCTCGCGGCGATCCATGTCCTGCATCCTACTCCGCGGCCAGGTGGCCCACGCGTGGTGGCCCACTCGTGACCTCTAACGACGACGGGTGCCCCATTGACACGCAGCATCATCGCGGGTGAGTGGGCCTATTGCACGGAAGTGCGATCCGCTCCCGCCCAAGCCCAGCGCTACGACGCCGCATGCCCTCCGGCCTCCAGGGACTTCAGCAAGGAGGCACCTCCACTTCATCCCCTTAAGTTGCCAATAATGGCTCCCAGACTGCCTGAAACCCAGAAGGGGCACGGCTTCAGCTGTGCCGAAACAGCCCCGCATGAAGAGCCTTTTTCGCTCTGCCGAAGGCCGGAGTGAAGCGCAGCGCAACGACTGAATTGCATTTCGTTCGTCAGCCACAGTTGCAGGTCTCAGCCCGGAAGCTAAGTCACCTTCGAACACTGGCTCGGAACCCTCTACCCAAGGCACAGCTTTCGACGCCCACGGCTACATCCTCATGCCCGAAACACGTCCACCCTCTTCTACAGAACACACGGCAACTTCTTGCCACACGGCAACTTCTTGCATTGACCCCGTGTTTTCTCCAACGAGGCCGCTGTCACGCGCCTCCTCAGGAGAAGCCCTATGAAAGCCGTGGCTCTGCCCCTCATCGCCCTCTCGTTTCTCATCGCCGGTTGTTCCCACCCCAAGCCGGTCTACTACGCCCCGCCACCCCCGCCGATTCCATCCCCTAGCGCCATCTTTCAGCAGGGTTACCACGACGGCTTCGAAGCCGCGCGCCATGACGTCGCCAGCGGCAGCCCACCCGTCTTCGACCACCATCCCCGCTTCCGCAACCCACCCGTTCCCCCACCCGCCATCGGCGAATACCGGGACGCCTTCCGCCAGGGCTACGAGCGCTTCCTCCACCCCGGCCCACCCCCGGCCGGGTACTGAAGCCGGCGCGCGGATTGTTGTCACCATGCGAGATGCCTCACTCACTCGTACGTTGGGTGATGGCGCTCTCGCGCCGTGTACGACCCGTTCACGCAGCCCAGACAGGGCCCGCACCCACCCTGGGCTCTTACCTGCATAGCCTCCATGCACAAACGCGGCACCCGCATTTGCACACAATTACGGTTTGGCTCGCTACCATGGAAGCAGTACCGAGGACCGGCTCACCGACCGGGCCAGCCCTCCAGCGAAAATGCGGGAGTACCGGCTTAAGTTCTTTTTCCAACGTACTTTAAGGAAAATGTACGGAGGGGGGAGGGTACCCAACTCACGAGACCGCAAGAGAAGCCCCGGACCGAAGTCCGGGCCGTTGCGGAACGAACAGCCTACGCAACCGACAGTCTCACATCAATATTTCCGCGCGTCGCGTTCGAGTAAGGACAAACCTCGTGTGCATCCTGGACCAGCTTCTCCGCCTGCGCCTTCTCCATACCCGGAACATGCACCACCATGGCCACACCGATGCCAAAACCCTTGGCGCCATTCGCCAATGGCCCAAACTCGACGCTCGAGTCGATGGACACATCGCTCGGCAGCTGCACCTTCTGTGTCCCCGCTACAAATTTCATCGCCCCGATGAAACAAGCAGCATACCCAGCCGCAAACAACTGCTCCGGATTGGTCCCCGTGCCACCACCACCCATCCCCTTCGGTGGATCCAGCTTTGCCTCCAGTTTGCCGTCATCGGACTTCACCAGACCATCACGCCCGCCCGTTGCTTCAACATGCGCCGTGTACACAACCTTCTCTAAAGCCATCCATCATCTCCTGTCCGAAAACCGGACCACGGATTGGATGCAGCGACCTTCGGGAACAGCTTTAAAAGCGCCGATCGCCTCACCACTCGTCTCTTTGCCTAGGGCCGTTCAGGCGCGAACGCAGCCCGTTGCCTGAGGAACTCCCAAGGCAGCAGCCACCAGCCAAACAGAGCCCGTGTCTTCATCCAAAAGATGTGCCTCGTGCTCTTGTTCAAAGCGTCCAGCAGGTAAGAGGTCGCTGCCTGAGTTACAAGCGTCGCCATCGCCGACCCAATCGCGCCAAACCGGGGAACCAGCGCATAGTTCAGCCCTAGATTCGCCACCGCACCCACGATGCTTCGCTGCAAGGAGATCCTGGTCAGATCTTCATGCACCAATTGCATCCCAGAAGTCACGCCAAGGAACACAAACGGCCCTGTCCAGATATGCACACGAAGGATCTGCGCAGCCGGCAGATAAGCCGGACCAAACAGAAACAAAACAAGGTACTGTCCGAAGAAGGTCACCAGCACTGCCAGCAGAATGCTAACTCCGGCCATCAGATCGTAAAGCCGCTGCAAGCGCCGGTAGTACAACGCAGGCCAGGACTCCTTCCTGCGCAGAAGCCGCGGCATCACACTTGTGCAGATCAGCGCAGGGATCGCATACCAGATCTCTGACAACCTGCTCGCACTGGCATATTGCCCGACAACGGCCTTCGTCGTCAGGCTTCCAAGAACAACCTGATCGGTACGCATGTACACGATCACCAGCAGGCTCGCGATCATCAGCGGCCAACTCTTTTTCATCATCGCAACGCCGCGATCCCGGTGGAAACGCCACCGGAACAGATTGTGGTGATGCATCGAGTAAACGACCGCCAAAGCGAGTTCACTGCCAAGAATCTCAAGCGAAGCGATGATCCCAAAAACCAGAAGCGGTGCTTTGAGGACGACAGCCGCAACCCGCGCTACGTTGCTGAGCACAAAGACGCCAAGCTGCGGGATAACAGTCAGACGAGACCGGGTCTTCGCCTGGAAGAAGAAGTCAACCACGTCCAATCCTTGTGATATGGAAGCCGCTGATAACATGGCCACTATTGCAATCACAACGGAATCATTTGCATGGGCCCACCAACAGTAAGCTGTTGCTGCCAGCGTTGTAACCACGCTGGCAGCGATCTTCAGCCAGAAAGCCGTTCCCAACACCTGCTCTTCATGCCGCACATCCCGAGCCAAGGCAATCTCGCTGACCACAAGAACATCGAGGCCCAGATTCGAGAGGATGTTGAACAAGCCATAGATCGCAAAGGCGTAGCTGAACGCACCGTACTGCGCAGGCCCCAAATACCGGACAACCAGCGTTCCGACAACCAAAGAGCCGCCCATGCGTAAGAAGCGGCCCGCACTTACCCACCCAACGTTGCGCAAAGTTTCCCAAAAGCCGTGGCCTAAACGTGAAGGCTGTCTTGCTTGCGGCGGAATGGGCTCCCCACAACGTGCAAGGGGCAAAGTTGCCAACTCGTTTTCGTGCAAATCGTGGATTACCACAGCAGGGTACGTTCCGAGGTCACTATCTTTACTTGCCCCGATGGCTGCAGCGTAACTTGCTGAAGCGTCTTGCCCGCCAACAATGAATGGACATCCCCCAGGGCTTGGGCCACCTCCGGATGTACGGAAGGATTGCCGATCAGGTCGTCATCGAATGCATAGAAGAACAGCGCTTGTACCCCGAGCGCGGCCTGCACAGCCGCTATCCGGCGCAACAGGGCACCCTGCTGTCTCGGTGACAATTGGTGATATACGTCGTCGGGAGTGAACCCTAATTCGGTATTCACAAGGGGCAATTGAATCTGCATCAGGGCGAGCATCTTCTGGAGCTTGCGGATGCCTAAAAGATAGCCGGAATTTTCACCGTCCGAAGGCACGTTGTACGTATGAAATGCCACCCCGTCGCACCATTGGCTACCCACACCGCCGAAGCCGTCCGATGCAGTCAGGTATTGGTACACCGAACTCCGCTTGGCCGCAGCGAGAGCCGGAAACTGCAACGACATCGCGCCGCTGAGATCCCCAACAAACCCGGGTGACAGCACGCGGATGCCCGGATCCACCTTCTTGGCCGCCAAATGAATGGTACGACCTACACGTACAAGCTGGCTCGCGCTGCCCCACCAATAACCTTCGTCGCGCTCGTCAAAGTGGGGTTCGTTCCATGTCTCGATGAAGTGCAAACGGCGCCGGCCAACGCCGTTATAGCGATGTACCAATGCGGTAATGAAGTCCGACAAAGCAGGACAATCACGCGGAGCGGACGCCCCTCCCGGCCAACCGTAGAGATCCAGCCTGCCAGGCTGCTCAGCCAGCCACGCGGGTGTGCCGTACAGTGTGTAGACAAGCGTGCGGTGCGCTGCTGCATGCGCTTCAATCCATTGGTCAAGAGCGGACCAGTCAAAGCGGTTCGGTGCAACATGGATGCGGTACCAGGCCGCACCGTCGAAGTCATGGGAGCGCGCAGCCCCGTACCCAAACGTTGGCGCTGGCGAGGTCGGTGTCCCTACAGGCCAGCGATGGGCGTGCAGGCCTGCGAAGTCGCGCGGCACGAAAACCGGCGCTGCCACCAGAGGAATCTCAAGCGAGGCGCTTCGGTCCAGCAGAGAAGGCCTTAGAAGCGCGTGTGCTTTGCGAGTAGCCACGCCCATGCCGGAAGCGAGGAGGGTTTGCATCAACTGCCTGCGTGAACAGGGAAGTGGCTCACGAGGCTTCGGCTCACAAGAAGCATGCATCTGCATCAGGCCAAGACCGGGGTCGCAGCCTCGGAGAGAGGCAGGGAAAGCGCGCGCACTGGTTGAGCAGAGGATGCACGGCGAACCTCGGCGTATGTCAGGAAATAAACAAGACAGAACGTAAACCAGAGCGGTCCGGGAATCATAAAGTCTGCTTCGGTGATGTTATCGACCAGCATGGCAATCATAGATAGGGTGAGCCAAAGAGCGGCTGTTCGACAACCCCGCCGCCACGCGCGTGCGGCCAGCAACCCTCCGCTCACCAACACCCCAAGCAGCAGAACCACGCCCACAAAGCCGATGGTTACGCCCATCTCCATGAAGCCGTTGTGCGCTTGCCTGGGGTTCCACCCAAGCTCCTGCTGAATGAAGTCGTCCTGCGTCTCCCAGAAGCTGACAAAGCCGAAACCCAGCAAAGGCCGCGTCATCCATTGCTGCCATGTGAGAGCCCAGATGACATCGCGTCCCGTAAGCGTGGTCGTCTTACCGGCCACCGACAATGAACGCTCAATCAGATGAGGGATGAACAGGAGACACATCAGTAGGGCGGTTCCGAGGCTTGCAATGGCGAACGGGCGTGCCTGGCTTTTCAAGCGCATGAGCAGATATACAATCCCGGTCGTGGCGGTAAAGATCATGGAGGTCGTAGATTGCGAAAGATAGAGCATTACAGCGAAAAGCAAAGTTTCAAGAAGCCGCACACGGGTCCAGCGCTTCGACGAGGCAAGCTGCGCGATGACACCTACACCCATGCCAATGCCAAGGTGGTTCTTTTCTCCATAGACGCCCGTAAATCCGGGCGCGATCGTTTCCCGCACTGGAAAGAAGATCTGGAAGACGATACTCAGCAAGGCAAGAAACGTCACTGTCTTGCAAAGCAAGTCAACGACCTCTTCCGTTTTGAGATATCGCGAGGCAATGATGCCGCAGAGAAGAAAAGCCCAGATAAGTGGACTTGCGCGCAGAATGTTTGATTTCGATTCAGACCAGAGAATCGAAAAACTGCTCCAGGAGTACAGACCAAGGAACCAGGCGTTATTGATCAGAGCTGTGGAACTGCCACGAAAGGTCCGAAGAAAGAGCAACGCCGTTCCGAGCACGAGTGTTGCTGTAAAGCAGAACATCACCGGGTTGTTCACAATACCCGTTCTGCCGTTCGCGCTTGGCGTGATTGAGCCGAAGATGTTCAGAAAAACATCGGCATCCATGCATATGCAGTAGACAACGTAAGCTTTGGCGAGGGTGCGCATGTCCAGCTTCATAGGGCCGTACGCGCTCCTCGGAGTGCATTCGCAAACGAGCTCACAATTGTTTTCACATAGGGAGAAACGGTATACAAAGGCCACATCCATCCCAGATGACGTCGACAGTACACCTGCCATTCATGAAATGGAGAACCCTTGACGGAGTTGAGATGTGCCCACCTTTGGCGAAGAGAAGAGCCGTTATCGCGCCACGTTCCAGCCCGCGTGTTATCGCTGCAGGTAGCTATGAAGCCGGGGGCAACGAAGAGCGGGAATCCGGCAGTCTTCGCGCGAAAGCCATAGTCCAAATCGCCGAAGGAATGATGGAAGACCGGATCGAGATTTCCCAACGTTTGCGCGACACAGTTGGGAATCAGCGTGCAGTTCCCGTTCACCGTGTCGCAGGGTAAGAGCACCTCCCGATCCGGTTCGATTGCAGCCAGCTCGCGGCGCCATCCCCTCTTCCAACGTGCCCCGCCGTAGGAGCGCTTTCCGGTGACATCATCCGCCGTGCTGCCTGTAATGACGGCATTCACGTCAGCTGCGGTGTAAAAACTCCCGAGCAGAGTAGCCAGCGCATCCGGACGCAGCAGTGTGTCGTCATTCAACCAGAGGTAAAAATCAAAGCCCCGCTCGAGGGCCCATCCAAACGCCATTCGCATACCGCGGTTCCAATAGAGGTCGCCCGTTCCCGCCAAAAGATGAACGGCTGGGAAGCGAGCCTGTACCGCGCCGGCAGTTCCATCCGTGCTGGCATCATCCACGAGGACGACGGTGAGCGTGCACGGCATGCTGTTTCCCTGGCCGAACAGATGCTCCAGGCAACGAATGGTTTTATCGCGCCGGTTAAAGCACGTCATCACCACAGCAACGCTCGGCTTGTGCTCGGGGGCCATGCCGTGTTGTCTCTCCTTGTCAAAGCTTTGAAAAGTTACTGGATCGTTCACAGTTCAACGCGCGGTATAGATGGTTGCGCCCACGGCCGCGCCGAGGATCGAGGAACCATCCAACAACGTCACGCGCAGCCCGCTTCTGGGCACATACAGCACGTCGTTTACCTGAAGCTGCGATTCTGTTTGCCTTTGCGAGGCGAGCTTGACGAAGGGAACCTTGATCATCTGAAACATTTCGTCGTGAGGACGGAGAATGTACATGCCGTTTCTTGCCGCATCCAGATTTGTGCCGCCCGCAAGAGCGAGCGCCTGGTAGATGTTCAGTGCGCCGTCATCGACCATAAGGTATCCGCCCGGTTTGTTCACCGCGCCGAGTATGTAGACAACACCGGCCCGGCGTACATAGACCGTATCCCCAGGCTGCACCGTCGTGGATTGCAACTCGGTGAGGGAACTTCGCTGCGTGGCGTGAATGTGCTCGGACCCTCCGGTCTGACCAACCTTCGTGTGCTGGATCTCGATGTCCCCACCGGCCGCAAGCGTCTCGCCTCCGGCCAGGGCCAGCACGTCGGCAAGGCTCCGCGCCGCGATCATTTGGTAACGTCCAGGATTCTCCACCTCGCCCAACACCGAGACGTAACCGGGAGCAAACTGCACGAGCGAAAGCTGCACCACCGGCGAAACCAGAATCTCCGATTCCACTAGAGCTTTGCTGATAGCAGCTTGCGCCTCCAGCAGCGTGGAAGCGGCAACATGTAGTTTCCCAAGTGTGGGGATGAACACGTCGCCGTGCTCGTCGATGCGCAGGGAGAGACCTGAAAAGTCAGGAATGCCGAAGACGTCCATCGACAGCAGGGTGCCTGGCGTCAACTGCGCCTGAGCTACGTCTTCGGGCGCCGGCAGTGTAGGGCTCTGTGCGTTCGCAACGGGAAGTCCTCTCCGTTGCAACTTTGGATCATCGATGTTGGCGACAACGCTGGGCGTAGTTTGTTGTGCGTTAACGGTTTGAGCTGTTGCAGAGGTAAGAAGCAAAGCGAAGAGCCCATAGCGTGCGATAGCTCGCCATGAGCACGATTCCCACTGCATCCGTTGTTTCTTAGATTTCATAACCGAACCTGCTGAACCCAGACGTTTTGGTCTGCGCTGCATTGAAAAGCACTCCGAGTACCGGCGCGTTAGTGCCGGCTAGAGATTCCAGCACACGGCGTGCATCGCGCCTGGGCGTCTTGCCCGCGCGCACGATCACAACGCATCCATCGGCATGCGCTGCGAGCACCTGGGCGTCGCTGTATAACAGGGCCGGAGGGCTGTCGATCAACACAAAGTCGAAGTCTTCGCGAAGCTCCTTGATCAGATCGCCGAACTGCGGAGAGCTCAGCAACTCCGGCGCGTTCGTGCACGGGGAGCCAACCGGCAGCACCGGCACGCCAGGAATGCTGGGCAGAGAAAGGAGGGCATCCTTATGGCCGAAACCATCGCTCAGCAAACCACTCAGGCCTCTCTGGCCGGATTCCTGCCATGCCGTGGGACCCTGGGAGCGACGCATGTCTGCGTTTACAATCACCACGCGGCGACCCTGCGCGGCCAGCACGGCTGCAGTGTTCAGGCACGTCGTAGCTTTGCCTTCCGCCGGCCATGGACTCGCAAACAGCAGCACCTTCGCGGGGGTTAGATGTGCATCCGAGAGTGCACTGGTTCGAAAGCCGCGGTAGGCCTCCGCGAAGCGTGAGTACGGTTCACTCTGGATCCACGCTGCGCCGGAAGTCTTCTTGGGAAACCTGGGAATCACGCCCACAACAGGAGCGCCCAGCGCTTTTCTGACAGCATCTTCGGTGTGCATCGAAGAATCCAGCAATTCGAAACCCAGCGCCGCCAGCAGCCCCAGCGCAAGCCCGACAGTTGTCCCCAGCGTCACGTCGCCGCGCTTCTTGGGTGACGATGATTTGGTCGGCACGCGAGCCGAATCAACAAAGGCCACGCGCGAAGCCCCAATACCCGTAGCCAGCTGCGACTCCTGCAACTTGGCATAGAGGTCCTGATACAGACCGCGGTTGGACGCTGCATCGCTCTGCAACAGAAGCAGATGGTCGGCTTTGGTCGTCCATCGGCTCACCTCGCCTTCCTGCGCGCTCACTTGCGCGCGTAGTCCGTTCTCCGCTTTCACGGCAAGGTCCAGATCGCTGCGTGCCCGTTCACGGACGCGTTCCAGCTCAGTCTGTGTCTGCGAAGCCAACGCCTCGCGCTGATGGGCAAAATCCATCATCTGCGGGCTTTTCGCACCATACTTCGTGGATGCGTTGGCGATCTGCAGGTTGAGCTGCACCCCCTGCTCACGAAGCCGCTGCAGCAGCGCGAGACCGCCGTTGGCCGGGGTCAGGGAGCTATCCGAAATCCCTGTTACCAGCGAACTGCTGCCCAGACTTAGCACCGCCTCGGGATCTCCCGTGGCGGCCACGCGATAGATCGCCTCTTTCGCCATACGAGCCACCTGCGCGTTGGTCAGGTCGTTGTTCAACGTAAGCAGGCGCGTCACGGGAACACTGGCCACCGTGCTCGACGTCTCTGCGCTCCGGCCGGAGGGACTGGGGGCCGAAACCGCAATGCCGGCCAGATCTTTCTCGTTCTCCCGCTCGTAAGTTTCCACGGCGCGCTGGCTGTCTACGACCCTTCCTTTTAAGACCTCAAGCTGGTCCGACAACCACGACGAGACCTGCGCCACCGCGGTCGAGCGGCGTGCCTTCGTCTGTTCCATGGACGAGTTCACAACGCCGTTCGCGACCTCTGCTGCCCGCGCCGGATTGCTGTCCGTGTACGTCACGCTCAGCAACCGTGTGCCCTTTACGACGTCCACGCTCAGGTGGTCATGAAAGATCTTGATGACGCGCTCGCGCTGGTAGGGCGCACTGTCCAGAGGCAGCCCGCGCTCGCGTCCCAGCGGATCGCTGCCGGAAAGACCATCAGGAATGGCATAGGGCGCACTGCCGGCAAGGTGCAGCCGATCGATCACAGCCAATGCTGTGTTGTCATCGTTGATCTCGGCTTCCTGTGTTTTAAGTTCAGTATTGAGCAATTCGATCGTAGAAAGATCACCTGTGCCATCCGGCGCACTCTCCAAACCGATCGCATGTGTGCTGGCTTGCGCGAATTCCACCATCGCCGTCGCACTAAATTGCTTTGGGGTCACCAGGGCATAGATCAATCCAGCAATCACACCCAGAACAGTGCAGGCAACAATCAGTCGCCGCCGCCGCAGCAGGCCTTCCCATACCTCGCGCAGTTCCAGTTCAGGTTCGGCCGGCGAACCAAGGGCACGGGTGTCCGTCCCTGAACCAGCCGGTTTAACGAGCGAAACCTGCTCCGACAGCATCGACCTGCTTTCCATAACGATCTGTGACACCTGGAAGCCAACCCGGATCTGTTGCAAAGCTCTTGAACGAAGCCGCTATCCGTTCGTCCAAGTCGGTCGGCAAGATGACCCAAGGTGGTGACCAAGGACACGTTACCCTGCTCCGAAAGCAGCTTCATATACCAACAAGCGCGGGTGTGACTTCGTCTTTTGTGGGATTGCCGTGCGGAGGCAACATGCGGAACGGCGAAGAGGGCACTGCCGCGTCTTGTAGCAGACCCTCAATCTCTTGCCACACCGCATCGAGCGTGACTCCTTCCACGCAGGGCATCGGTTCACCGCGGCGTGGGTGAAACTCGCAGGTCCAATTGCAACCGAAGCAGGGCATTGCGTATATCGCGAAGCGCGGTAGCGGACGGTTATCCGCCACCTCAACGTCATAAGGCACAAAACGCCCAAAGTGGCCACCCCCCAGGATGCACACGGACGGGACGCCTACAGCTGCGGCAATGTGCACCGCAGATGTCTCATTCGAGACAACGAACTTTGCTCCCGCGATCACTGCTGCCAATTGCCCCAGATCTGTCTGCCCTGCGAGATTTTGCAACAGGGATCCAGCCTCTTTTACGATGTAAGCCGAATCTGCAGCATCTCCAGGGCCTCCGCACACAACACCTGTCCATCCGGTGTGGTCGTGAATCTTTCTTGCGAGTTCGACGAAATGCAGAGCAGGCCACTTCCTCCCGGGATGCGATGCGCCGGGGAAGAGGACAAAGTACGGCTCCTTCGGCAAAACCGCAGCCAGCCAGTCAAGCCTGTCTCTCTTGACCATCCCGCGAATGTCGGCGACCCGGGCCTTGTAGCGTGTGCTGAGCAGTTCACTCGCAAAAGCAGCGCTCTTTCGAAGTTCGCCCATCTCCGGGGTACCCGTGTGAACGAGACGGGTGTACCACCTGTCGCTCGCCATCCTGGTTGGTGCGGAGGTGGGGCCGATCTTTTCAGTTGCTCCGCTGACGCGCACCAGTGAATCGCCCATTTCGAAAACCCGCGTTGAAGCCGCGTGGACCGCAACACCGAAGCCTCCCCGGCGGAGTCTCTTGCCTATGCGCAGGCGGTAACGCAGATTCTTCTTATAGCGCTCCCCCTCCAGGGGCAACACAACATCGAAAATCCTCAACTCCTCAGCCCATGCTGACCAACCGGCATTGCCGAGCAGCGTGACATGCTTGCCCTCACTGCGGTAATGCTCCGCAAGCGTACGCGCAACATCGAGCCACATAGCTAAATCACCGATATGATCTACCCGCACCAGCAAAACCCGGTTTGCATTAGGTTTCACCGGAGTCAACATGGCAAGCAGATCCACGAAGAGCAGGAACTGTCTCCGCAGCCGGAACTGCGCCGGCCTCAAGGTGCGGGAGAGGCCTTTGCGCAGATGTTGACCGAAAGGGAGGCGCGTCATGCAGACGCCCTAACACGCCGCTGCATGCGGCCGAGCTTGCGCCATGCCCGTTGAGGAAGCGCAGGCACGTGCCAACTGCTGATCTGCTGGTCCAATGCGTCCAGCGATCGTGAAGCGATCATCGCGGGAGGGTGCCGCAGCGGAAACTCGAGCTCCCTAATCCCGACTCGCGGCGCGTCGTCCGGATTTGTGACGTGGGTGCCATCGGCGCCAAAGCCGACGTTGGCGACCAGATTGGTGTGCGGAGTAATCGACAAAGCCCGCTGGCAGAGATTGGTGTACATCCACTGGTAATCCCATGTGTTCGGTCCGGTGCCCTGGTGCATTGAGTCGAACACCGCGTTCCAGTAGCGCAGGGCCGACTTTTTCGGAAAGAACTCTCCCAAGAGGCCGGAAGCCTTCACCTCGGGCCATGACGTGAGGTGTTCGTCGTAGTGCTTCCACGCTCGCTTCCACGTCGCCCACCCCCAGATGTGAGTAAGCTCCGAGAAGAAGTAGCTGTAAGGCGTAGCGGCCCGGTCAGCGCTGATGTTGAAGCCTGTGACCATACTCACGCGCGGATCATCACGAAAACGCTCCAGCATTTCCTCGCAGAAACGGAAAAAACTTAGGTCGGGAAGGATGTCGTCTTCCAGAATGATTGCTTCTTCCACCTGCGAAAAGGCCCAGTTCAGCCCAGTGACAATGCGTGCGCGACAACCCATGTTCTCCCCTGCAAAGTTCGTCTGCACCTCGCACGGCCAGCCAATCTCTGTCGCCATTCGACGCACTTCCTGACAGCGCGAGGCCTCACCAGCCCAATCCTTTCGAGGCCCATCGGCAATCACAAGCAAGCGCGACGGCCGAGCTTGCGCGAGGCGCTCCAGGAGCTTCTGCGTGAGCGCTGGACGATTGAAGACGATCAGAACAACTGGCGTTGTAAGCCGCCATGTGGGGGTGCGCGTCACATGCTCTTCTGTAGCGATCGGCTCCTCCTCGCGGATTCCGGCCCTGACCGTAATCAGGAGCGCTCCTGCCTAATCTGCCGGAATGCGCGCCATCTGCCAATACCACTGCAGAACCATACCGCCGCACCTTAAAGTTCTTGCCCGTTCTGCCGATAAGAGAGACAAGCGCCGACAAAGCTTTCCGAAGCTCGGTCGCGCCGGAAGGACCTTCTATGCGTAAGCATTTCACTCTCTTGAGACCTCGTTGCGCCGTAAGGAAAATTGCCACAGTCTTTGCATCGATTCTGCTGCTCGCGCTTGTGGAAGGTTGCGGAATAAGTGGGAGTGCGCTTCTTGCAGGACCTGCCCTGTCGCTTTCTGCCACAGCGTTGTCCGTCCCCGTAGGAAACCGCTTCAAATTGCAGGCTTCCGGCTCTGCGGCTGCAAAGGGCTGTCTTTGGACGTCCTCGCTACCGTCCGTGCTTGCCTCCTCAGGTGATGGCGTATTTCAGAGCCGGTCAAACGGAACAGCGCTGGCTACTGTCAGTTGCGGGATAACGTCTGCTACGGCTTTCGTTGTAGTCACCTCAACGGCAGGTCCCATCACCATCACGCACGGTGGCACCTATTCAGGAAACTGGGTCAGCAACGATCCTGAAACGCCGGCTGTGTCCATCCGAACCAATGAGCCGGTAACCCTGCGTGACGCCACAATTGCCGGCCGGGGCGATCTCATCTCGATTCAGGGCACGTCCGGGGGCGCGCACGTTACGGTGAAAAATGTAACCGGAGCCGGCCTCGACCCGCAGGTCGCGGGCATGCAGCGAGGCAGCTTTGTTACAGCTGAGCAGGTAGCGTCTCTCCGCGTACGCCACTGCACAATGTTGGGCGTGCGCTTTGGTGTTAAAGTTCTCTCTTCTACGGCCACAAAGCTCTCCATCAAGAAGAACGTGGCCAGCGAACTGGAAGATCGGGAGAGCGATGGGCAGGGTGGCTTTTTGAACAATCGCCCCGACCTTGGCCATTTCGTCATGCTGAACCAGGTGTCAGCCCCGAACGGCGCCGAAATAGCCTGGAACCAGGTGATCGACACCATCGGCGAGAGTTCCACAGAAGATGTCATCAACATCTTTAAAAGCCAGGGCGCGCCAGGTGCGCCGATCGCCGTTCATGACAATTACATCGAGGGCTATTCCTCTCCAGCCACGACCAGCTACACGGGCGTTGGTCTCATCACCGACGGGGACAGCAGCCAACCCGTCACTTCCTACGTCACCTTTTCGGCCAATGAGATCGTTCATGCCGCCGGCTCAGGCATCGAGGTCGCCGTCGGGCACGACATCCTCGCGAAGAACAATCGCGTGGTCTCCTGTGGTATCGACGGGGAAGGCAAATGGTACGCTGCGCCATTTGTGAATGCCGTCGTCATGTGGAATTACTACGGTGCGCCGCAGTTCACCAACAACCAGGTCGATTCCACTTGGGGAGGGATGCTGCGGCCGGCGCCTGACGGCACACCGATGATCGTCGACGCCTGGGAGCGGTCAGCCGACCTCAACTCCACGGATGGTGTGCAACTCGGAAGCTTCACCGATCCGTGTTACCCGAATGGAGAACTGGACCTCGGAGCCGAAGACGCAGAACGAGCCTATTGGCAAACAAAATTGAGCCTGGCAAACATCACGCCCGGCGACCAGCACACTTTTTAGGGATGGTCCACCCCGCTTGGAGGTAGATAGACGTATCTAGCAGACACGGCCGTTGAAATCGGTGTGGCTGTGGTCATGCTCGGAGAAGCGAATGAAGAACGTGCAGCACGCAAACAGGCGTAAGCTCACTGGGATCTCGCCCAGCGCTTGGCGGCTTGGATGACCGACGCGTCCCAGTTAAGGGAAGAGCCCGCCAATATTCGAGTCGCGTTGCTCACCAATTGCTTGTCCCCGCACACACTTCCGCTCTGTGAAGCCGTAAGCACGCGCGTCGGGGAGTTCCGGGCATTCTTGTCCGCAGAGTCCGATTCCTTTCATGGATTCCCGAAAGTACAGGCGGCATTTCCGGTCACAATCCAGCGTTCATTGAACGCACTTCGCTTCAGGCGTCGCGACCATGGCTTCTGGGCGACAAACCAGCTTCACATCCCACACGACACCTTTCAACAGCTTCGTCGTTATCGGCCGGATGTAATCCTTTCCTGCCAGTTCGGGATACGAACGTTGCTCTCCACCTTGTACAGGCTCCGGTATCCAAACACTCGCCTCTTTGTGTGGGCGAACGTATCGACCCATACGGAGCAGAAGCGGGCGTGGTACCGCCGCATGCTGCGGCAATGGCTGGTGCGCCACCTCGACGGTGCATTTGTGAATGGTGCCGAAGGCGAGGAGTACCTGCGGTCGTTAAAGTTTGCGGGGCCAGTCTCCTCCCTTCCTTACACGATCGACGAAACCCTGTTCCGGCGCAGCACGAAGTACGTCCCTGAGGACGGCGTCAGACGCCTGTTTTACTGCGGGCGTCTTGACCCCTGCAAAGGCGTGCGGGTCTTCTGCGAACGCCTGAACGCGTGGTGCATCGCTCATCCTCACAGCAAAGTCCAGTTCGAAGTCGTCGGAGACGGCTCGGAGGGGAGCGCGATCCGCTCTCTGCGTTGCTCCCCCAATCTCCGCATTACGGTGATTCCCCGCATGGAACAGAGCCGCTTGGCGAGCCGTTATCACCAAGCGGATCTTTTCGTGCTTCCCACTTTTGCGGATGAGTGGGCAGTCGTCGTAAACGAGGCCATGATCGCGGGCCTCCCCGTGCTCGGCAGCATCTACAGCCAGGCGGTCACGGAGATGGTCGTTGATGGGGCATGCGGCTGGCAGTTCGATCCGCAAAGCGAGCAAGGCACCACCGCAGCCCTGGACCGTGCACTGACTTGTACGCCCGAAACCCTCCGGTCAATGTCTGCAAACGCCGGTCGGCGCATGGAGCTGTTTTCTCCCTCGCACGTTGCCACCCGGACTGTGCGCGTGATGCACGCGGTCGCTTACCGGGAGACAGTGGCCGCCGCGGAGCACACTTCCGACCCGTTTTATCTACCGCCAACCCGATCACCTGAAGCGATCCCGTGAAGGTTCTGATTGCACATAATCGTTACCAGCAGTTCGGAGGCGAAGACCAGGTCGTCGGCTCCGAAGCCGATATGTTGTCTCGCAACGGACACCAGGTCGAGCATCTGAGCTTCGACAACGAGGCAATCCAGGGTGGGCCGGCCAAGATTGGTGCCGCCCTGTCTTCCTTCTTTTCGTTGTCAGCGTATGGCCGCGCTCTGAAAATCCTGGACCAGTTCCAGCCCGATATCCTTCACGTTCATAACTTCCTGCCCACCCTGTCACCGTCCATCTTTTTTGCCGGCAATCGTGCACGCGTTCCGGTCGTCCAGACGCTGCACAACTACCGAGTGATCTGCGCAAACGCTTTGCTCTACCGCAACGGCCGTGTCTGCGAGGAATGCATCGATCAGCAATCCTTTCTTCCCAGCGTGAAGCACGCTTGTTATCGAGGCAGCCGGATGGGAAGCGCTGTTGTCGGCGGAAGCATGGCATTGCACGCGAGGATGCGGACTTGGAAGGAGCGGATCGATCGCTACATCGTCCTCACAGATTTTGCTGCTGAAAAGTTGTCGTCTCGTGTACCTCAATCTCTAATTCGCGTGAAGCCCAACTTTGTGCCGGACCGTGGCACTGGAACAGCGGGTGGAGACTTCTTTCTCTATGTCGGCCGCCTCAGCGTGGAGAAAGGCCTGGAAACCTTAATCGCCGCCGACAGGCTAGGGCCTTTGCCCCTGCCGGTGGTCATCATCGGCGATGGCCCCTTGCGCGGCGCCGTAGAAGAAGCTTGTGCGCGTCAGGGCAGCCGGCTCAGGGTGATCGGCCGGCAATCCGGGGACGAAGTCCTGCTTTGGATGAAGCGCGCCGCCGCCCTGCTGCTTCCTTCCACCTGCTACGAGGGTTTTCCCATGACCATCGCCGAAGCGTTGTCAGTGGGTCTGCCAGTTATCGCTTCGCGCACAGGTGGCGTACCGGAGATCGTGCCTGACCGGTTTTGCGGACTTCTTCACGCTTCCGGTGACGCGCACTCTCTTTTCCGCGCCTTAGATGACTTCTCCAACATGCAACCAGACGCGGTGCTTGCCATGAGACAGTTTGCTCGAAGCCGCTATTTGCAGAAGTACAGCGAAGGCCGAAACCACGTCGAACTGACCCAAATCTACGCAGAGGCCCGGGGTCTTGCGACACCTGGCCTAACGTCTCGGTGTAGAAAAGCTGACCTGCCAAGCGAGCCGTTGGTAGTGTTGCAATGAATTCTGCCCCGGACCCGAGCTCAGCGGGAGCCACTTCCTACCATCTTGGATCGCATGCACGGCTTCAGACTTGTGCAGGGCTCTCGCATTGTCTCTAACCCCGGGCGAGTTATACACGCGATACACACCTACTAGGCTATATGAACGATGCTATTCGCTCTACCCTCGATGCGTAAACCTTTTATATGTCTCAACTTCTCCTGCCTTTTTGCACAAGAGTTGTAGTCAGCTTAGGCTCAAGTCTCATTTTCACCGGTAGAAGAGGATCCTATGATGCTCAAAGGACACCGTGAGGCATCGGCAGTTAAGAATCCCTCTGTCCACGCATTGCTTTCATCCCCCTGGGAAGTACCAAGTTGAGAGTTACTTCTTAGTTACCCAATCGATAGCTTGAATTCTTTGCAGGATTGCTCTCTTTTCGCTAAAAATGATGATCACGCAAGATGAAATCTTACTTTCGGAGTCTGATTCGCTCCTACGTCCGCTGTTCTCCGCTGTGGAGCAGAGGTCACGGAACGTGCTCGGGGTACCCATAAGCTCACTCACGATGCAGGAGGCAATTTCCACGGTCAACCACTGGGTACAAGAGGGGGCGCCTACCCGTCTTGTAACATTCACCAATGTGCACATGATCGTCGAGGCCCAAATACGCCCGTCCTTCAGGAAACTCCTGCAGGGCATGGATATGAATTGTCCTGATGGAGCTCCGATTTTTTGGCTTGCCAGGCGAGAACACAAGGGAGCCGAGAAAATTTCTGGGCCTGACTTCATGCCGAGCTTCTGTGAGCAAACTGTCACTCTCGGATACAAGCATTTCTTCTATGGCGGCGGGCCTGGCGTGGCGCGAGAGACTGCCGAGGCTCTTGTGAACCGCTATCCCGGCCTGCAAATTGCCGGGCACCTCAGCCCACCCTTTCGCGACTTGAGTCCAGAGGAAACGGACGCCGTCATCCAGCGAATCAATGCAAGTGGCGCTGATCTCGTGTGGGTGTGCCTGGGATGTCCAAAGCAGGAAGCCTGGATCGACGCAAACCGCAACAGGCTCGACGCCAAAGTTGTCCTTGCAGTGGGACAGGCCTTCGATATTCTCGCCGGTCGCACCTCCAGAGCTCCAGCGGCGTTGCGCAACAACGGCCTGGAGTGGGCGTACCGCCTGTGCAAAGAACCCAGCCGCCTCTGGAAGCGCTATCTGGTAACAAACGTGCTTTTCTCTCTGCTTCTCCTTCGCGACAAATTAGGACGAGAACTCGCGTAAAGTCTCCTAGACGTAGCGCCGCATCTCCCTTGGATCTCCGTCGAGCGGTTAGGCTTCCGAGTTTGGTCCAATCGGTTGGGATGCCGGGTTAGCCGAGCAATGAGACTATCGAGAATGCAGAGGAGAGGTCGTATCGTTGCACGAGTCCAAGTCGCCTGAAAGCAGCGTTCGTGAGGTTTCCCCAGCGTCCTGCACTTCCGTTCCAGTCCTCGCAGTGTACCGGAAAATGTTCACAAAGGGTCGACGCGCAACCCGCACCCGCTCCGCGGAGTCCTACGTAGCTATCGGAGCACCAGGGCCACGTAGCGCAAATCGATCGCAGGAGAAAGTTATGCAACATGGCGTTATCGCTTGGATCATCATTGGGATCATTGCTGGATTCATCACCGGCAAGATTATGAAGGGCTCTGGCTTCGGCGTAATCATGGACATGATCGTCGGTCTTGTCGGCGCGCTTATAGGCGGGTTCATCATGAGTCGCATTTTCGGTGCCGCCTCATCCGGTGGGTTGATCTATTCCATCATCGTTGCCGTTATTGGTGCAGTCATCCTCACCTTTTTGGTCCGGCTCGTCAGCGGAAACCGATCAGCAAATCTTTAAAAATTTGGCGCAGAAGTCCTCAACTTCATCTTTTCGAGTGCGGCCGCACAGTACCGTTCAGGGAAAGCTTCGCGAGCAAGGACAAGGGAACACCGGGCGGGTGTTCCCTTGTCGTGTATACGGTTGAGCAAATCTAGAACTGTCGCTGCTCCTGAAGGGCGCGACGACGCATCAGTACCAGACTTGCGGCACACAGGCCGGTTCCCAGAAGCAGAAGACTTGTAGGTTCAGGGGTTACGGCTGAGCTTTCCACAAGGAAGCTCTGGGGCGTGCCATCCGTCCAGCCAGTCTGATTGCTGAGAACGGGCGAAAGCACGGTGTACTGGTTCAAGAACGTGTTGGTCAGTCCGGAAACCTGGCTTTGGGCCAAATTCACAAGTCCCATCTCCACGTTGTTGTCCCACCCTGCGTTTTGCGCCGTATTCGGCGCCAGGATGTACCACACTGCAAGCTGAATCTGGGCGTCCGTGTACGAGTTCGAGCCGGTCATGGAGAAGAGGTAGGCGTCTTCCTGGAGTTGGACTGACGAAGACGTCGAGACCTCCTGGCCCTGCACCTGCCACATTTCGCCCGTGGTGATTTCGTCGTTGTAGTTGATGCACATCATCGGGGTCTGGCTTGCCCCGTCATAGCTTAAGTAGTAGGGATACACGTACGCGTTGCCCGCCGTTTCCGTGCCTGTGCCCTTCAGTGTAAGTGTGTCAGCAAAGCTGGCCTGGGTTGAAAGCACGCCCGCAGCAACAGCCAATCCAAGAGCCAAATTCTTCAAGTGCATTGTTCTCTCCTGTTATCTACCCACCACGCAAGCGTGGCGCTCAGGAAGGGTGGATCTGGATTTCAGCCACATCTAACTCCGTGTGTTTGCTGAAAGCCCGGGACCTTCCGTCCAACATGGCGCGCCCAATTTCCAACGCCGCTTCTAAGTCAAATTCAAGTACTGTTACTTTGTAACTTGTCGATGCAAGATGATCTCTTGTCTGTTTTCGTCGCAGTTCGAACCGCACAGTCGCCTTTTTTCTCAGAACTCTGTGTCTTCTCTGTTCGCCGCTGGTGATATGTACAACGTACAACGTAAAAGCAGAAAACCCCCCCACAAGTTGGTAACTCTGGTCCGGATTATGGTAAGCAACGAATGTACCGGTACTTTTGTGTGATTCAGAGCGTGTCTTTATGCCCGAAAAGCAGGCGCAGGCCGATCTGCGCGGATTTGGACGTCCCACTCTGGAACGACTTCCAGTTTTGGGCCGTCGTGCGCCTCTTTTCCCTCAAATGAGGATTCCGCTTCGCCGCGTCCGTCTTATTCTTGTGGTGACACAAGGAGTCCGTTTGCGCCCCAACTGTTTTCTTCATCGTCTGACCGCCCGCGTTCTGCGCTTTTCCGGTGCTCTGCTCTTTTCTGCGGCCGTTCTGCACGCACAAAGCCTCCCCACCGCGAGCCGGGGTGTCGTTCCCTCCGTCTTCGCCGGTATCACGGGCACGTATACCGGGCTGGATGGGGGACGGAACCTTGGACTAACCGCCGGATTCGACGTGGGTTTTCGGCCCTTCTTCGGCCTTCTGCCCTCGATTGAGGGACGCGGCACCTACCCGATCGATAATGGGTCGGTTGTGGGCGAGGAATACGCCGCCGGCGGCCTTCGGGTGCAAAAGAGGTATGGCCCGTTCCGCCCGTACGTGGATCTCCTTTTCGGACGCGGCGAACTGAATTACCAGAATGGCGGACTTGCCGTACCCCTGCAGGCGTTCCGTTATGTTCAAACCACCTCCAACGTGATCTCCCCGGGTCTCGGCTTTGAGGTTGACGTTTCAGAGAAGTTTGCGGTGAAGTTCGACGGTCAGTTCCAGATCTGGGACGTTCCGTTCGACCCATCCGGGGCGACCACGAACTCGAGCCATATACACTCCTTCCCCGGCACGATTGGAGTGGTCTACCGGTTCAACTGGCTTCAGCACGGGCATCCCGCGCCGTAGCCGGGATCAGGAACGCTCTCAGTATTGCGTCACGATCTGCGGATGCCGGTGAAGCCACCAGCACGGCCCGGCGCCGGCCTCCGGCAGAAGCGACCGGCTGCAGTTCACCGAGGTCGTCTCCTGGGAATAGACCTCGAAGTGATTGCCCTTCAGCGTAGCCGCTGTGGTTTCTGTCACGATCGCTGAATCCATGCCATTTCCGGCCAGCATGCGAAGTCTCCAAAGGATCCAGTCGGCGGGGTATGCAAGCAGCAGTCCGGCAACCAGGGCTAAACCGATTCGTCGTAATCTGCGGCGGAGGCTTGATTGCTGACGGGCACGCATACTCGGCAGAGTAGCAAAATGGGCTCACCATCATCCGCGCTCGCTGTTTTCGCTGAAGTTGGCAGAATCCCCGGCACGGGTTTGAGCGTCTAGCAGTACAACAGTGGTGATTAAGATCTCCGGTTTCCCGTTGCTGTGCCTGGCGCTCCTTGCAGGCCTACCCGCCCAGGCGTATGCACAGCAGGGGGGCGCGTCTGCTTTTCCCGACGCGCCTCTTGCGCAGATGCCCAGTCCCGCAACCCAGTCGCCGCAGCCCGCAACGACGGCTGGAAGCTCCGCAAGCGATCCAGCGCCAAGCCAGACGAAGACGCCGGCTTCACAACAGACTTCTTCCTCTCAACAGCAGAGTTCGAGTGACGACCAGCTGAAGGTGGAAGAGAAGCAACGCATGCTCGGGATCATGCCGGCTTTCAATGCGGTGGAGGGCGGCGATGCGAAACCGCTGCGCCCAGGGCAGAAGTTCAGTCTCTGGTACCACTCCGCGATTGACCCGTTTACGTTTGCGACTGCCGGCATCGACGCCGGGATCGAGCAGGCCGAGGACACCTACCCGGAGTACCATCAGGGAGCAGAGGGCTTTGGAAAGCGCTTCGGCGCGGCCTATGCCGACAATGTCGATGGAAACTTCTGGGGAAATGCCGTGCTGCCGGTCATCCTTCATCAGGATCCACGCTATTTTCGTCTGGGACATGGCTCCCCGAAGAGGCGTCTCTGGTATGCCGCGCTCTCCACTGTGCGCTGCAAAGGGGATAACGGGAAATGGCAGCCAAGCTACTCCAATATCGGCGGAAACCTGATTGGGGGAGCCATTTCCAACATCTACTACCCTGCCTCAGACCGGGGTGTCGGCCTGATCTTCGAACGCGGCTTTACTGTGACGGCAGAGGGGGCTTTTGGAGCGCTTGCGTTTGAGTTTTATCCCGATGCCATCGCGTACATGAAGCGCCGCCACCAGCGGAAAACGGGGTCAGCAGCGTCTTCCCATGCAGCGGCGACTTCCACGCCGGCTTCCCAGCCCTAGACTGGATCGAGCGCTCGCGCACTACTTCTTAGGTGAAGGCGCTCCGGTGGCGTTTACTTCCTCAACTTCGACTCTCTCTTGCACTCCTAATGTCACGCCGCTGATCGACGTGCTTCTGGTTCTGCTGATCATCTTCATGGTGATCGTTCCGGTGTCTCCGCGCGGGCTTGAGAGCCTGCTGCCCACACCGGCAAATCCTGTATAAGCCAAACGCGAGCCCTCTCCTATAATCGTCGAGATTCTGCCCATTGCGGCAAGCCATGATCTGCTATATCGGCTCGACGGTAGAAACCTGACTCGGTCCCAACTCCTGAAATCCTAGAGCGAGAAAGCGGCGGGACGTGCTGGATTTCCGTTGCTTATCGGCGGCGACCCAGCTTTGGACTATGGAGCCGTCGCCAGTGTTGTTGGCGAAGCAAGCAGCGTCGGCTTTCGAACGATCGGACCCTTGCCTCGTCATCGGAACTAGCACCTGCAGTGGTGCTTAGCCGGCAAGGTCGTCGTGGGCGCATGCTGCTAGTCTCGCTGTATGCGTCTGTTCTCGGCTCTGCCGCTCGCGCCGGAGTGTGTAGACAGACTCACCCGCTTTCGCCTTCGATCGAGCGTGCCCGGCGACGGCTTGCGGTGGTCTACGCCGGAACAATGGCACCTCACCCTTTGCTTCTTCGGAGAGGTCGGGGAAGATCAGTCTCGCTGCCTGGAGGCAAGTTTCCAGCGTCTCCACGCAGCGGCGCCGACACTCACTTTGGCGAATCTGGACCTGTTCGGGACAAAGGGAATCCTCATTGCTGCAGTGGAGCCGACGCCTCTGCTCCTCAACCTGTCTGCACGAGTGACCGCGTGCGGCGAATCGTGCGGAATTGCCTTGGAGTCCCGTCCCTTCCGGCCGCATATCAGTCTGGCCCGCAGCAAAGGGCGCACCGGGGACGCCACGCTGAAAAATCTCTCGCGCACTGGCCTGCCGTCCCTCGGACCTGAACTTCGCTGGACACCCATGGAGTGCCACCTGCTGGAAAGCTTTCTTAGCCCGCAAGGCGCCGAGTACACGGTGCGCTCACGCGTGGTGCTTGGACAGAGCGACGTGCCCTCCGTGGACGGTCTCTGATGCGCATCGTTTCCTTTCTGCCTTCCGCCACGGAGATGCTGTTTGCCCTCGGCTTGAACGATGAGGTCGTCGGCGTCACGTTCGAATGTGATTACCCTCCGGAGGCCCGCCACAAAGCTCAGGTGGTCCACTCTCATCTGCCACCGGGTCTTCCTCCGGCTGAGATCGACGCGATAGTCCGCAGCGAAGGCGCGGAGGGCCGGAGTCTATATTTCATCGACGCTCCGGCGCTGGAGGCACTGGCGCCGGACCTGATCCTTGTGCAGGACCTTTGCCGTGTCTGCGCCATCGATTCACCAACCCTCGCACGGGATCTTCGTGCCCTTTCGTCGCACCCCCGCATCCTGTCTCTCTCCGCACACACGCTCGAAGGTGTCTTCCGGGAGATCGAGCTCCTGGGCAGCGTGACAGGCCGTGAAACGCAGGCGGGAGCTCTCACTTCCCGTCTACGCGAGAGGGTCGCCGCCGCTCGCAGGCTGGCTCCGCTCTCCAAAAAGCCTCGGGTGCTTGCACTGGAGTGGCTGGATCCCTTTTTCCAGGGTGGACACTGGATACCCGAAATGATCGACTTAGCGGGAGGGATCGCCGTCCTTGCGCAGGCCGGCGAAAAGAGCATTCGGCTCACTTGGGAGCAGGTGCGCGACGCCGATCCTGAGATTCTCCTTGTTATGCCTTGCGGGTACAACCTGCCTCAGACCATCGCACAGTACGAAACTATGGCATTCCCGGAAGGGTGGCGAGCTTTGCGTGCGGTTCAGCAGGGCCGTGTCTATGCGGTGGACGGTTCAGCCTACTTTTCCCGCCCCGGACCACGCCTTGTGGATGGGTTGAAGATCCTCACCCAGATTCTGCGGGGAGAACCCGGCGCCTACCAGCCGCTGCGAAGCGCAGGCTCCAGCGTAGGAAACTAGGCGTGTCGAGAGTGCTTCGAGATGGGCATATTCAGCGGGCGCTCGTCGCCGGCAATGACCAGGCAGTCCCGGCCTTCGGCTTTGGCGCAGTACATCATGCTGTCGGCGGCGCGAATGATGCTGTGAAGATCGCTGCCATCCTGTGGATAGGTTGCCAACCCAAAACTCGCTGTGACGCGCAGGGCCAGTCCCTCGCCTGTCAGCAGATCCGTCTTTCGCATTCTGTCTCTTAGGGCGGCAGCGGCATCCGTCGCCTCCTCCTTATCCAGGCCATGCAGCAGTGCGACGAATTCGTCGCCGCCATACCGAAATGCGGAGTGGCCCGGTCCTATGGTTCTCCGGATCAAGCTTCCTGTCTCCGCTAGAAGCCGGGAGCCAACAAGGTGGCCGTAGGTGTCGTTGACGCTCTTGAAGCGGTCGAGATCAAAGAAAAGCAGGCTGAAGTGCGTTGTCGACGGCACAAGGGACGGCTTTACCGCGGCCGTCATTTCCTGCTCGAGCATGGTGTAGAGATAGCGCGCGTTGAACAGCCCCGTGCAGTCGTCAGTGATGGAAAGCCTGTGTACGAGGTTCACCTGACGGGCATTCTCCAGCGCGATGGCGGCATAGTCGCAGAGCACGCGCAAGAAGGAAAGGGAACTGCCCGGCAGCAAATCAAGCTTGCTGTTGTGGAGTTGTAGAACGCCCAACGTACGTCCGCCATGGCGGAGCGGGAGGCAGGCGATGGAGTGAAGATTCAACTCCGGATGTTCCCGGGCAAAGCGCGCCCACTCGCGGTTCAGGCGAACATCCGGGATCACCAGCGGCTCACCCGTTTTGGCGACCCACCCGGCAATGCCCTCCCCTGGACGAAGCCGTGTGCCGTTTGGCACGCTCGACCGCCCGGTGGTTAGCGCGTAGTAGAGTTCGCTGGTTTCTTCATCGACCATCAGAAGCGACCAGCGTTCCGGGCCGAAATACTCTTCCATCTTGCCCAGAATGGCGCGCAACAGGGGTTCCAGTTCCAGGTTGGCCGTAAGTGCCTGGGCGACTTCATGAAAAATCCGCAACTCGTCCGAGCCGGGAGGCTTGCCCGCCTGCATCGTCGATCTGGAACTTAGAAAACTCACACGTGTGGCCGAAGATCTGCTTTCTGAAGACGATCTGGAGTTCCGCCAACTCCACTATAGAAACCCATTGAAAAGGTTAGACAAACCTTTGACCCAAATCTCGATACGACCCGAGTATCGCACAGGAAAATGGTCCACGATGCTGCCCAAAGGTGGTAGCTGCATCGATGAACGCACAGAAGAGCAAGCGCAATCAGCCCCCGATGTGGACCATACTACGGGATGGCTTCAAGAATCCTGGCTCACCAATATGATGGCGAGCTTCTTTCCGTTCCACAATCTGCCGAATGCGCGCCAGCAACTCCACATCCTCTTCACCACGCTGCAGAGGACCCGCGAGATCGTGGTCAGTTTGAGAGAAAAGACAGGTGCGAACCTTGCCGTCAGAAGTAAGCCGTATACGGCTGCAGTGGCCGCAAAAGGGATGCGACACCGGCGCAATAATGCCGATCTCTCCACGACCGTCATCGAAGGTATAACGCCGTGCCGTTTCAGAGAGTTGAGTCGGCGGCAGCGGAACCAGGGGTCGCACCCGGTTCAGTCGTTCAACAATCTCATCCAGGCGAACGACCACTTCCGGAGACCAGACGCGGTCTTCTTCCAGCGGCATGAACTCAATGAAGCGAATGATGACGTCTTCCGTCCGGGAAAACTCGGCAAAGGCCTCGATCTGATCCTCATTAAATCCGCGCAAGAGCACGGCATTCACCTTGACAGGTCCCAGACCTGCGTCCTGAGCAGCGCGAATGCCATCGCGGACGCGCTGAAAGCTATTCGGCACGCGCGTGATGCGGGCAAAGGTCTCAGGATCTACCGCATCCATGCTGACCGTCACGCGAGTCAGCCCTGCGGCTTTCAAATCACGGGCCATCGGAGCCAGCATGTGGCCGTTGGTCGTCATGGCCAAATCCAGGCGGCCTTCCGGAGCAAAAGCCGAGCGCATTCGGGCCGTTTCGGCAATCAGATCCACAATTCCGCGACGCAGCAGCGGCTCGCCTCCGGTGAAACGAATCTTCTCCACGCCTACAGAGACAAACAACCGCAACATGCGGGCATAGTCCGCAAGCGCGAGTTCACCCAGGGTCTCTGCGCCATTTCCGGTGCGGCAATAGACGCACCGGAAATTACAACGGTCGGTTACAGAAAGACGAAGATCGGTGATCGTCCGGCCGTGCTTGTCACGCAAGCGATCTTCCAGTCCACCCTCAACCGCGACGTGACTCGGCTTTCGTTCCTGAAACAAAGGAAAAGGGGAGATGGCCGGAAAAAGTGGAGTTTGGGTCGCCATGACTTCAGGGATTGGATGCAACGGTCGCTTGGGCGCTTCGTCCGCAAGCCGCGTTTTCAGTATCCATGATGGACGCGACGACAGCGGTATTCAAAACCGCATCGCTACAGCCTGTCCCGGAATGATAGATGAGAACCCTGGAACCGGTGTCTGTTCCAAGTCTCTCGAAGTTAAATACCTACCCCAAATTCCAGGTCCTGTGTAACGAGGCGGTTGTCGTCGCCCGCGTGGGAATACAGGTCATACGGGGTTCGACGGTGAAACTTGTAACGCTGCCGGAGCTCGCGTCCAACCACAACACTCACCGCCAGCACCGTGATCCCAGCGGAGACGAAACCCACATTGCGCAGCACGATGCGGCTCTCGGCGGCGGCGTAGTCAAGGGTGTCTTCGACTTCGTGCCGTAGCTTGCGAAAGGAACGGGACAGCTTCATGCGATGGATCATAGCGCAGCCACGCAGCGCGTGGGTAACCCCCTAGTGACAACCTGAACGACCGTGGGTGGGACTACCCTGCCTCGAAAGGGTTAGCTTCCTGAACTCGCCGCACCTGCTACGGAGGCTGGCGCGCTTGCGGCTGGAGTTGCCGGCTTGCTTTCCCCACCGGAGGCGCCCGAACCGCCCGACGAGGGGGAGCTTTCAGAGGCGGTTGCCGGGGCAGCGCTCTCGCCGGATCCGGAAGCGGCGGCGGGCTTCGGCGAGGAATACAGGTCCTTATACCAGCCCGCACCCTTGAATTGAATCGCGGGAGCCGTGATCGTCTGCTCCAGCTCGCCTCCACAGTGAGGGCAAAGGGTCAGGAGAGCGTCGGAAAATTTCTGAATTTTCTCCAGGCGGCGATGGCACTGCTGACATTCGTACTCGTAAAGCGGCATTCTTTGTCCTCGCGGCGTCTCTGCAAAGTCGGTGACGTAAGCTGGCCAGCTACCCTGTGGAGAGCCGCACACGCAATCCTGATCGGCGGCTTTTCCCGGATTGCGAGTCGAGATTACGTGGCTTACGCACAACTTCGAGGACGACGCTTACTTGTACAGGGTATCAAAGAGCCTGCGGGTGAGGGGGTAACACTCACACCCGGACTCCTCGAGCGCAGTGCGGTCCAAGATGGTCACCAGACCGCGGCGGTATTCAATCAGGCCGCTGCGCTGCAATGCTCCGGCGGCTAGGGTCACGGTGGAGCGCCGCGCTCCGATCATCTGAGCCAGGAACTCCTGCGTCAACTGGATGGAGTTGGCGTGCAGGCGGTCTGAAACCATGAGCAACCAGTGGGCCAGGCGTGCCTCTACGTCATGCAACCGGTTGCAGGCAGCCAGTTGAGCAGTCATAAAGCATTCATACTGCACAAAGCGGAGCACACTGTCGCACAGCGCTGTTCGCTTCTGCATCTCCTCGCGAAAGCGTTTGTACTCCATGCGCAGCGCCGTGCCTTCCACCTGTATGAACGCTTCGGTGTCAGAGGTTAGGGGCCCCAGCACATGAAGGGCTTCGGGAAAGCCTTCGGGCCCAACGATGCCCACCTCGACGGCATCACCCCCCGGCAGTGTCGCAACCACGGAGCAAAGTCCTGAGGTGATGAAGTGAACATGGCGGGGGCTCTCCCGGATGCCAAATACCGGGTGCCGCAGGGGCATAGGCACCGGCTGCAGAAGACTGAGGAGATGGTTTCTATCGTCAGGCGGCAAAGAATCGATCAAGCGGTTTGTGAGAAGTTGGGTCAAGTCGCCTATTTCCGAGGGAGTCGCAGGAAATCAGCGCCAGATGCACCTGAGCTTGCGATAGGCAGGAACTCCTCCACCTATCGCAACCATAGAAGGAAGCCGCTCTTTGAATTGTTAGGTGGGTTACAGTACGACGGACTTAATTCTGGACGCACCTGCTCAGCCTATTGACCCCTCCCTTTTCAGATCGTCCCGATCGACCTGATCAACCCGGACCAGCAATCCTGGGTGGACCAGTCATCCTGGGTATTTTTGAACCAGCAAAAGGTTGAGGAACGCTGAGCGCGCACTACCCTTTTTGGGCAAACCGACTGTGTTAGAGTCAGGCAGTGCTTATGTCAGGTACCTAACACAAGCCCAGTGTTTCTTTAAGGCAACGATGTAGTAGGCCCAGCGATGAAAAGGCCCTGCCCGAGTCGTAGATCGCCTCCGACTCCTGTTACAGCCCCAGGCACCGCTCGTTCAGAGGAGGTGGACTTGGAACGCATCGAGGATCGTACGATCACGGATGAGCGCGTGGCGATCGACGGCAAACTGTTCCGCGGATGCACCCTGGACTGCTGCATTCTGGAATACAGTGGCGGCCCGGTCGTTTTCGAGCACACCGTGATCCGCCGGTGCAGGTATGTTTTCTTTGGTCCCGCGCGGGGCACAGTGCACTTTCTGCAAAACGTCGGACTGCTTGCGGGAGATGCGTCACGCTGGGTGGAGTTCCCCGAGAGCGTCAACTGAGCAGTGGGCCCGCTTCAGGCGATGTAGCAGGTGTCGAACTCGGCGTAGTTGTCCAGGTGCTGCTTGATAACGCCGTAGCACTCACAGGCAGACCGATTCAGGCCGTCGGGGTCCAGGATGGTGACAGTACCCCGCGTGTATTCAATCAAACCTTCCCGACGCAGAATTCCCGCCGCCAGCGTAACGGTAGGCCTGGCTGTTCCCAGCATGTCGCCGAGCAGTTCCTGTGAGAGCTTCAGGGTATTCGAGTTGGCGCGGTCAGCACAGATGAGCAGCCAGCGCGCAAGGCGCTGCTCGGCCGAGTGCTTGGCGTTGCATCCGGCGGACTGCATCGCCTGGAGAAGTTGCGCCTGCACGTACCGGAGGGCGAGATCCTGAAACCCGCCGCCGCGCTTGAACTCTGCCTCTGCCACTTCGCGCGAGCAACTGAAGCCGTGGCCGGCAATCTGGGTATACACGCGATTCAACGCCCGCTTGGTTCCCATGAGCGCAGAAACGCCAATCACGGACTCAAACCCGAACAGGCTCACCTCCACCTGGTCGCCGTCGTCGAAGGTGGTGGTCATCGAGGCAACACCCTCCTCGACAAAATAGAGCCGATCGATGATTTTTCCGGGAAATTCCAACTCGTGCAGTAAAACAAACAACTCTGGACGAAGATGAAGGCGTGCGATAACGGCAGGCCCAAGGTGTTTCAGAAGGGTGTTTCGGAACGTGCTCAATTGGGCCCTCTTTCATGTGGACCGTCCTCAGTATGCACTCCATCGAACATCTTCGCTCAAATTTCGACAATTTAAAACATTTGTTCTGATTATTTCTCCCCCCTGACACCGGCTGGATAAGCGTCGAGCTTAGGAGTTGCCTTCGGGTTTGTCGTTGCAGCCGCACCCGTGTCATCGATGATGTGTGTAATCTCGCCAAGATTATCGAGCGCGACCGTAATCATGTGCTCGAAGTGAACCGTTGGCAAAGTCGGCGTCTCGATGGCATGGCTGAGCGTGACATCCGGGTGCCGGAAGACGCTGTAGACACCCAGTCCCCAGGCCTGGTGATCCTTCACGTTCTCGCCGACCTTGTACGACGCCCACCCTTTGACGCCAGGCGCGGCGGTCCAACTCGTCTGATCCGGCGGATCGTAGGGGATTTCGGACTGGTAGAAGTAGGTCCGCCCCCGTTCTCCGTTCCACAGCACTTGGAACTCTTGATGATGTTCAACGAAGAGTCCGTAAACCGTGACATCGCTTCCGTTGACCACAAAGCCGTTCTTGCTGAGATTGCTGGTCCAGCCAACGCCTTTGCCGTGGTCCGCGCGCCAGATCCAGGTGTGGTCTACCAGAACGTCATTGCTGTTGATGACCAGGTTGGCGTCCACCTTGCCGACCGCGGCGCCGCCCACGCGGAAGAAAACGTCGCTGAGCAAAGTGGGGTTGGCGGTGTGGCGCGCTTTTGTAACGCCCGCACCCACCTGAAGCAACACGGGAGAAAGCGTCTCGCCCGCATCGAAGAGCAGCCCGGCGACGGTCACACCATCGAGATCCGCCACCGTCATCGCCGCCGTACCGTGCGTGGGATGCAGCGTGGCGAACCCCAGGCCGAGCACCACCGTGTTCGGCCGCGTCACACGCAACGCTTCCGCAAGGTCATACGTTCCAGGCGTCAACAGCAAATCCTTGCCTGCGCGAAGAGCCGCGTTCAGGCTGACCGCGGTATCTTTTGCAGGGTCGGCGACGTAGAAATGGCTGAGCGGCACCCGGCGGCCCGGTGTCACGTGGTTCGTCCACGTGATACCGCTGCTCTTCTTTACAAGCGCAGGGACGACGACCTCGTATCCACCCTTCGCGTCAACCTCTAGAAACGGTTTCTCGCGCACAACCGGCGTCTCTTCGACCTTGGTATACGGAGGGCTCGGCCACTCGCCGGCAGGTGGGTTCCGCGCGCCCACGAACACCATGTTCCAGTTGGATCCTGTCCAGCCCTTCCATTCCACGTTGCGCGAAATCCATTGCTGCTGCGAGCCGGAATCCACGTTGCCGTCGACCTTTGTGTCGGACATCCAGCCGCCGCTGGCCCAGCCGCGGTTCTGATGCAGCACCATGTCGCCGAGCACGTGCATGCGGCGAAACGAGACCGCTTGGGACACAGCCCACTGCAGGGTTCCGCTCGAAGGCGTGACGGAGAAGCCCTCCGCTGTCCGCCAGAAGGTGCATGTCGCATTATTCCGGCCGAGCGAGGCGTCGGCATGGACATTGCCCGTGATGTGCACGGCGTCAGGATCTGCGCCAAGTCCCACAACCTGCGTGTAGAAGCCTACCGGGATATCCACTTTGTATTCCCCGGGCTGAAACAGAAAAGCATAACGTCCCGCACCAAACTCGCTGTGCTGCTGCTCGGCATAGACGGCATCGATCTTTGCCTGCATGTCACTCGCGGGCATGCCGGGGTTGAAGACAAAAACGTGCGGGCCGAAAGGGCTGGCTGCCGTTTGCGCCGGGAGAGCTCTACCCAGGAGCGTGCTGAGCAGCAGAAAACATGAAACGCGAAGCGTACGAGAGCCGGAAGAAGCCAACGAGACATCCTGTGCAGCCAAACGCATCGGCCACGGCGAAAACTGTCTCGCTGTCCCCGTGGCGAGCCCCGGCTTGAGTAGATAACCGCTTTACCAGCACTATAAGCTCGCCGGGTGTTACGTTGTCCAGAGCCATGCTGAATCGCCGCACGTTTCTCACCCAAAGCCTGCTGAGCGTTGCTGCGGCGAGGCTCGCCCTGGCTGCCCCCGCGTCCACACCCGTCCTGGTACAGACCGCCTCGGGCAAGTTGCGCGGTCTCTCCGAGGGCGGCGTGAACGTCTTTCGTGGCGTACCCTTCGCCCGGCCGCCGGTTGGACCCCTGCGCTTCCACGCACCCGTGCCGTTAGCGCCGTGGAGCGGTGTGCGGGATGCCGTTCGCTTCTCGTCCGCGCCGATGCAGCCGAACGAACCAAACCTGCCGCAAAATGAAGACTGCCTCTACCTGAATATCTGGGCTCCCCCAACCCGGGGACCGCACCCCGTTTTTGTGTGGATCCACGGTGGCGGCTTTACCGGCGGCCACGCCTTCGAGCCTACCTACGACGGCACGAAGTTTGCGCAGGAAGACATCGTCTGCATCACGGTCGCGTACCGGCTAGGCGTCTTCGGTTTCCTCGATCTCGGGGCAGTGCTCGGGCCTGACTACGCGGGGAGCGCCAATAACGCCCTTCGCGATCTGGTGCTCGCGCTCTCCTGGATACGCGGGAACATCGCAGCCTTCGGCGGCGACCCGGAACGGGTCACGATCGGCGGTGAATCCGCGGGCGCCAAGCTGACCGACATGCTCATGGGCGTACCCTCCGCCGAGCCTCTGTTCCACCAGATGATCTCCGAAAGCGGAGGCGCCGAGCGCATCTGGCCGGCCGATCGAGCCGCCGAGGTCGCGACCGGTTTCGGGAAGCAATGGACTTCCACAGGCGACACGACCGTAGCGCAACTCAAGAACGCCGACGCACGGGACATCATCGCGGCCCAGGACCAGTTCATTCGAGATTGGCCCGTCCATTTCCCGTTGCGCGCGGAGATCGATGGCGCGTTCATCTCGCACTACCCCCTGAAACGCATCAGGGGAGGATCGACACGCGGCAAGCGGCTTCTAATCGGAACCAACCGCGACGAGAGCGCCCTGTTCATCGGACCGCATCCGGAGCATGAACCGGGTAAACGCGACCTCGGCAATCTAAGCGTGGAGCAGTACCGTGCCGTCGAAGATCGCTACGCCGGGATCTACCCTTCCATGACGGATCAGCAGCGATGGATCCGCAGCCTCACCGCCGAAGAGTACTGGATCCCTTCCACACGCGTGGCCGAAGCGCATGTCGATACAGGAGGTGTTGCCTTCGTGTACCTGCTCGAGTTTGCGCCTGCGGCAGGGCGCTTCGCGGGGCTGGCCTTTCACAGCTACGATGTGCGATTTGTTTGGGATCACTTCGGCAGCGAGGCTCCCACGCCGGAAGAACTGCATTTTGCCGTCGGGGTGCATGCGGCCTGGGTCGCGTTCATCCGTGGCGAGGCTCCGGCAGCACCCGGGCTGCCGGCGTGGCCTGCCTACTCCACAAGCACGCGTCCCACAATGATCCTGGATACGGCGAGCCGCGTCGAAAAGGCGCCACAAGCCCAGGAGCTCGCTGCGTGGAACGGACTGTTGACAAAGTAGCAGCCTGCCCTGGTCTACCAGAGCAACTTCAACGCAAGTTGTGTCTGACGCGACGTCGTCGCTGTGCTGGTGATCAGGCCCGCGGTGGGGGAGACACCGGTCGGCGTGAACGTCACAGCGTTCGGTGCACTGAAGTTGGCTCGATTGAGGATGTTGAAGAGTTCAGCCCGGAACTGCAGGGCAAGCCGCTCCCGTATCCGCATGTCCTTGAGAAGAGATGTGTCCCACTCGCCAAGTCCCGGCCCCATCAACGTGTCGCGGCCCAGATTGCCGTAAAAACCGCTGGCGTTCGGCGGCGCCAGAAAGGCTGCCGGATTGAACCACTGCGTTTGGGTTCCGAGGATCACCGGCCCATGGAAAGTGGGGTTCACGAAGGGACGTACCGGGTTGCGTGTATCGCCGTTGTTGGAGGGGTTGTAGCTGAGTTGCGGCGTGAAAGGAAAGCCGGTCTGCAGCGTGGCGATGCTGTTGAAGCTCCATCCGCCGGCCACGGCATTGGCGGCTGCATTCATGTGGCTGCCGAAGCGAGCGTTTCGCCCGAACGGCAGGGCGTACACTTCGCTCAAAACGGCAACATGGCGCACATCGAAGTTAGCCAGGCCACGATCCGCACGCAGGTTGAACGGGTTGGAGACAGTTGCAGGCTCGCCACCCGAGGTCGTGGCATTTGGCGAATCCCCGTCATCAATCGTTCGGGACCAGGTATACACTCCGCGAAAGGTAAGGCCGCTGCTGAAGCGGTGGTTCAGGTCGATCTGCAGGGAGTGGTAAGCGCTGTCGCCTCGAGAAAAGTAGGTCCAGGTATTGGCGATCG
The DNA here is from genome assembly GCA_964249715.1 of uncultured Acidobacteriaceae bacterium. Taxonomy (GTDB): domain Bacteria; phylum Acidobacteriota; class Terriglobia; order Terriglobales; family Acidobacteriaceae; genus Granulicella. Next base: position 31,087 of record CAXUDN010000009.1, on the reverse strand, counting down.
CGCTGTTCGGACGCACAGCGGTCGGGACAAAGTAGGTCCCCGCAGGAACGGCCGTTCCGGCCAGGCCCGCCGGAAAGGTGCCGGGGTAAACCGATGGGCAGTTCGTCGCCGGACAGATCACGGGGAAGGGCTCGTTGGCGTCGACTCCGATGAGTTCGTGATAACCGTGCGAGCCAACGTACCCGAGCGTCAGCGATGTGTTCGTCGTGAGCTGTTGTTGTACCTGCAAGGTCCACGAGATCAGCGTGGGCGTACGCAGATCAGGCTGCACACCGCCGGGCACCAGTTTGGCCGTTGCGGGAACAGTTGCACTGGTGATGGCGGGCAGCGTTTTTACGCTCGCGTTGGGCAGGCTATAGGTTGGATTGAACGGTGCATTCTGGTCGGTGCGATAGCCGAGCGCATCCTGCAAATCGTTATAAAGACCAAAGCCCCCTCGAATGGAAGTCCGGTCATTCCCGAACGGATTCCACGCCAGGCCTACACGCGGCTGGGGCAAAAACTTAGCATAGTTCTGCGTGAATTCGGAGCTGGACACAGTTGGTTGCGTGGAGATGACGCCGTTGGGGTAGGTGTAGTTGGCAGCACGTCCGTGGGCTTCATTCCACCCGGAACTGGACTCCGCCCGGAGACCCACCGTCGCGGTCAGCCGGCGAAAGCGGATCGTGTCCTGGGCATACCAGGCGCCGAAGTACGCACGCCAGTTCAGTTCAGTGGGCGAGGGATCATAGAGCAGGGTGCCCGCCGTGTTCTGCAGCAGGGTCTGCAAGCTGGTGAAGGTCGCCTGACCATACTGGCTTAACGCAAGCGTTTCATTCGACTGGAAACGTTGCAGCCAGCCACCGGCGGTGAACTGGTTGCGTCCGCGCGTCAGTGAAGCGTGATCCTCGTAGGTGAACAGGTTGCGATGCACCGTGAGGTTGCTGCCGTTGTTGCTTCCTGCAAGGGAGAGCGAGGCGGCAGGGTTGGACGTGGCGCTGCCACCCACCACGATGGCTCCCAGGGGATGCCCCGCCACGAAACCCGGCAAGGCGGCTGCGGGCGAGCCCGGTGTAGGCTCGCCCGTGAAGTAGTACGAAGCTCGCGAATAGCCCACGGTACCCTGGTTTACCAGCCGGGGCGAGAACACATGCGTCTCTGTCACGCTGGCCACCTGCTCACGCAGGCTCTCCACGTCAGCGCTGTAGAGGTTGGTGCTGGTGGGCGTGTTATCGGCACTGTCATCGACGGTGTACACGGCGTACATCGTGTCCGCCGTGGAGAAGATATGATCCACGCGCGCCGTGCCGAAGTCGTCCCGTATCACCTGCAGCGGGGAGTTGAAAGCTTCCGCGATTCCACCGAAATCAGGCGCATTGGCGCTGGGTGTGGGCCATGCATTGATGAGCGACGAAACCCCGACGAAGACCACGCCGGAAGCCGGACAGGTGGTCGGCGCCGGTGTGACGGCCTTGCAGGGCAGATAGCCGTTGCGCGCATTTGTGTCCGGCACCAGATCCACACCCGTCTGGTGAAGGTGCTGCATCAAGCCTTCAAAATTCACAAAGCCGAAGGTCTTGTCCTTGTGCAGCGGGCCGCCCACGGAGCCGCCAAACTGATTGCGTTGAAACCCCGGCGCCGAACCTTGATCGAAGTAGTTCGGCGCGTCCAGATCGTTGTTGCGCAGAAACTCATAGACCGACCCATGCACATGGTTGGTTCCACGCTGCGTCGCGATCACCACTTGCGCGCCGGGGTGCTTGCCGTACTCCGCGCCATACGTATTGCGCAGCACATTGAACTCTTCTACCGCATCGACGCCGAGCAGCTGCCCGCTCGTGCCGCCCGGGGTCATGTTGTTCTCGGCCGCGCCTGTAAACTCCACGCCATTCAGCAGAAACAGGTTCTGCTGCGGGCGATTGCCCGCTACGGCAAAGTTATTGCCATTGGTGGAGTTCGAAACGCCGGTTCCGCCCGTCTTCGCCGAGGTGTAATTCACCACGCCTGGATTCAAGGTCAACAGCAGATCGAAGCTGCGCCCATTCAGAGGAAGATCCTTCACCTGCTCACTACCCACAAGCCCGGAGATGTCCGCCGTCGTGGTGTTCACCACAGAGGCATCGCCGCGCACAGTGACCTGTTCCGTCACGGCGCCTACGTTCAATGCCAGGTTCACAACAGCGTCCTGCCCCACCACCAGGTGGATGCCCGTGCGCACCTCCTCGCGGAAGCCCGCTTTCTGCACGTCGATCTGGTATTCACCCACACCCAGAGACCGCAATTGGTACCGGCCCGCAGCGTCGGTCATCGTGGCCCGCTCGACACCCCGGTCTGTGCTCCTGGCTAGCACCTTGGCTCCTGAAACACTCGCGCCCGTTGGATCGGTGACAGTACCGGACAGCGCCGCGGAAACCTGCGCCGACGCTGAGAGCAGCGCTAGATCGGAAAGAAGCGTGCTGCCGAGCGTCGCGGACGCGACGACAAAAAGAGCTTTACAGGCAATCTGCACCTTGTGATTCCTCAGAGTTTCGATTCTAAACGATTACAGTAACTACCATGCACGGATTTACCTTGCTTTGCGACATCGATTGGCTTACCTCATAAACAACCTCCCTTGCAGAGCGATTGGTCTCGAAGGCTTGCCGGGTATCTTTGCCACGCTAAGTGGCATGCGCTGGAAGGCGATCGCCGAAAGCGCGCTTCTTGAGCTACACCTGCACGAAAGCGTCGTAGTGCTCGATATGACTCAAAAGAGCCGCTAGAGCGCCGAAACATCTGGGCGGCTATGCTGGGTAGATGGCTGAAAGTGAGGCGACTCGGGCGCGGGTGATCGCGGCGTTTGCGGCGGTATACCTTTGCTGGGGGTCAACGTATACAGCAATCCGGGTGGCTGGCGAGCACCTGCCGCCGCCGGTGGTCTCGGCGACGCGGTCCATCATCACCACACTGCTGATACTGGGCATCTCGCTGGGGTTGGGGAAGAGCCTGCGCGTGCCCAAGGGAGAAGGGCCCAGGCTGGCGCTGGTGGGGCTGCTTTTTATGAGCGGCAACAACATGCTGCTCACATGGGGTGAGACCATGGTGCCCTCCGGCTTTGCATCCCTGATTGTGTCGACGCTGCCCATCATGGTCGCGCTGCTGGAATGGGTATTGCCGGGCGGCGAAGCGCTGAACAAGCGCGGATGGGCAGGGACGCTGCTGGGCACGTTGGGCATTGCCGTCCTGGTATGGCCTTCCTTGCATAGGAGCACGAACGGCACGCAAGCGAGTGGGCAAGTGGGTTTAGGCATACTGATCTGCCTGCTGGCGGCGTTGTGTTTTGCAGTGGGCTCGATTCTGTCGAGGAGATTCAAATTCAAGGCAGATACATTCATCGCGACAGGATGGGAGATCGGGTGCGCAGGCCTCTTCAACGCTGCCTTTGCGCTAGCCACCGGAGGCTTTCACCGTGCAGTCTGGACAGTGCATGGCGCCGAAGCCATTCTGTGGTTAAGCGTCTTCGGGTCCCTGGTGGGATTAGTCGCCTTTACCTATCTTCTGCAGCACGTGGCCGTGAGCAAGGTGGCCACCTATGCCTTTGTGAATCCCATGATCGCGGTGCTCCTGGGCGTGCTTGTGCTCGGCGAAAGGCTGCAGCCCACCGAACTTGCCGGCATGGCCGTGATCGTGTGCTCGGTTGCGATGGTGGTGCTCAGCCGTGTGGGCGGCACAAAGACCAAAGTGGATCTGGACCGCGAGGTGATGGCGGTAAGCGGCGAAGCCGTGGAGTAACACTAGTTGGCCGAGGGTTGATCGATATGGTCGATGACCAGAACATCCACCGGTTCCTTCGCGGAGTCGAGTTTTAAGCCAAGCTGTTCCTCGATCGCGGTAAATAGCGCGGGTGGCGAGCCGTCTGTGATCGGCGCACCATCCGGAGTCCATTGCAGCTTTACGTCGTAGCGACCGCTAAGATTGGTCTTATCCACAACGATGCGGCCGGCAACATAGGACAGCTGCTCGGCGAGCATGGCGGAGGTAAAACCTTGGCCGTTAAGATGGTTCCTGCCCGTTCCAATACTGAGGCCGCCGGTCGTGGAAGTCTGCAGCCTGGAGCCACCCTTGGCGAGCACAAGATCATAGGCCGGCAGAATGCGGGTTTCCTGGTGAAGCTTGAGATTGCAGCGCTCGGCCAGCAGCGCCTGCACCATGCGGCGCTTGCGCGCCTGATCTTCGCCGTCGGAGAGGTTGGCCGGTGCGTCCGCGGCTTCGAGCTTTGCGTCGATGTCGAAACGGGTAGAGCCAAGCCAGGGCGGGGCATCCAGGATCTGCGTTTGCGGAAGTCGGTACGCCCAGTCCAGCAGCGCGAGCAGGGTGATGTTCTGCGCGCTGAAGCGGTCGCCCGCAGGGTAGTTGATATGGGTATGACCGTCGGATGAGGGCGCAGCCGGCTTGATCGTGGCAACCTCGAACGCGAGGGCAGAGGGCTCGGTTTGCGTGACCGGGTTGGCTGCCGGTCGTTGCGCGCTCGTATTGGTTGAGGTGACCAGCCAGGCGAAGATAAGCAAGGAAAGAGTCTTGTGCATGCTGGTCCGGGTACCCGTCCGCAGTGTACAAAGCAGAAGAGGCTTCTTGTCTAGAGAGACGTGGTAAACGGGTGAAGCGATAGCGTGACGATGAACATTCAGGAGCAGTTCGGGCAGATCGACATCTATGTCTTCGATCAGATCCTGCGCGGCAATATAGCGCCTGGGATGCGGATTCTGGATGCCGGATGTGGTTACGGGCGCAACCTTGTGCACCTTCTGCGCGAAGGCTGTGAAGTGTTCGCCCTGGACGCGAATCCCGAAGGCGTCGACCATGTGCGGCAGTTAGCCGCGATACTGCAGCCTGCTTTGCCGGGAGACAATTTCCGTGTCGGTCCAATCGAGGCCATGCCTTTTCCGGACGCATTCACGGATGTTGTGCTGTGTAACTCGGTGCTGCACTTCGCGCGTGATGAAGACCACTTCGAGGCGATGCTGCTGGAACTCTGGCGTGTCCTGCGGCCGGGTGGAATGCTGTTCTGCCGGTTAGGCTCGCGGATCGGCATGGACTTCGAGCATGTCGAAGGGCACCGGTATGTGCTGGGGGACGGCTCGGTATGGTTTCTGGTAGACGAGGAGATGCTTGTGGATCTGACCGCCGCCTTGGGTGGGGTGCTGATGGACCCGCTCAAGACGACCATTGTCCAGGACTACCGCTGTATGACGACGTGGGTTGTCCGCAAGGCGCGGTAAGCGCCATCGGACTGCGGACTTCCGAAGCGGGTGACGCAAGCTTTGATGAGCTGCCCGTGGCGCCCTAACGCCGGGCAGCGATCGTGCGCACCTTTCCACTGCATGGAACGGCAGCAAGTTTCTCCTTGTGAAAGCCGGGCTGGTAGGAGGATCATGGGCTCCTCCTGATGTGAGTGGTGGAGAGAACCTCTTGGAGGTGCGTTGTGCATGAATTGAATGCAGGCGTCATAGTCTATCGGCCCGGATCACGGCGCGCAGCGTTTCCGCTGGCACTCGGGATCCTCGGCGGGCTGCTCTGTCTATCCTTCACCGGGACCAGCCAGACGGCAGGCATAAATCAAGGCGGCCCCGGCTACATTCATACGTCGCCGGGATCCAGCCCCATCTCTCAGCAGAGCGGTCAACAGACAGCATCTCCCATGGACAGGATGCGCCAGGCGGAACAGCACCGGCACATTGCCGCCGATACGGCGAAGCTGGTTGAGCTCTCGACGCAACTGAAAGCTGCCGTGGACGCGGCGCCTGCCGACCAACTCTCGCTTGACGTAATGCGCAAGGCGGCGGAGATCGAGAAGACGGCGCACGACCTGAAGGGCTGGATGAACTACTGAGCGCTTAGTCTAAGCGCGCCGATTTCTCTCGTCACTGACACGGTCTACTTCCTGCGCCACCGGACGCCGTCTTTGGAATCCTCTATGAGAATGCCCTTGGCTAACAGGTCATTACGGATAGCATCCGCGCGGGCGAAGTTACGGCGCTGCTTGGCCTGGGTCCGCTCCGCAACGAGCGCGTCGATCTCTGCGTCACTTGGGCCATCGTTGCTGAAGCGTTGAAGAACGTCCGGATCAACCTGATCGAGTCGGTTCTCCGCGTTAGCCCAACCAAGGGCCCAGCGGGTAAGTTCGGCGTCGCGATCCTCGAGAACCGCAAAGATCTGGTCAAATTCGGCAAGAAGCTCCAACGTGGCCTGAGCATCGGAGGCGCATAGCTTTGTTTGATCGGCAGCGGTGTTCACGGCGCGGATAACTTCGAAGATGGCGGCGCGCGCCTCGGCAGTATTCAGGTCATTTGCGAGCGCTTGGCGAAACGCCTCGTGCCCGCTCTCAATGGCTTTCGTGAGAGCCTCATCGCAGCCGGTGGCAGACCACTTGCCCTCGCGAATGCGCTGATGAAAGGTGCGGAGCCGCTCGATGGCATGGGTGGATTCGCGAAGACCGTCGAAAGTGAAGTTGAGCTGGTGACGGTAGGGCACGCTCAGCAAAAGAAAGCGTATCGCGGAGGCCTTATACCCCTTCAGCAGCAGGTCACGCAGGGTATAAAAGTTTCCCTCGGACTTGCTCATCTTCTTTCCTTCCACCAGCAGAAAACGCACATGAAACCAATGCCGGGAGAAAGTCCGGTGGGTCGCGCACTCGCTTTGCGCTATCTCATTTTCATGATGCGGAAACATCAGGTCTTCGCCTCCGGCATGAAGGTCGAAGCTATCCCCAAGGTACTTCAGCGCCATGGCGGAGCACTCAATATGCCATCCTGGGCGGCCTTCGCCCAACGGTGTTTGCCAGCTTGTTTCTCCGGGTTTGGTGGCTTTCCAAAGGGCAAAGTCTCGGACGTGGTCTTTGTCGTACTCGTCGGCGGCGATGCGTGCGCCGTCTTCTATACCTTCCAGATCTTTTTTACTCAGCTTGCCGTAGCTCTTGTCTCGCGCCACGCGAAAATACCAGCTGCCATCGTCGGCCTGGTACGCGATGTCCTCCGCGGCGAGGCGCTCTATCAGCGATACCATCTCGGGAATGTTTTCGGTGGCGCGTGCGATGATTTCGGGGCGCTCTACCGAAAGCGCATCCATGTCTTCGAAAAACGCCGTCTCGTACCTTGCGCTGTACTCGCCAATCGGTTGATTGGCGGCAGATGCATTGCGAATGATCTTGTCGTCGACATCAGTGATGTTCATGACATGCTTGGTGGAAAGGCCGAAGAGGCGCATGGCGCGGCGAAGCGCATCGACGTGGAGAAAGGTGCGGAAGTTCCCGATGTGGCCGTAATCGTAGACGGTAGGGCCACAGCAATAAAAGCGGAGGTGCCGGCCGTCTTCGGCAAAAAGAGGTTCAATCTCGCCGGAGAGGGTATTAAAGAGCTGAAGAGTCTGTTCCGCCACGCCTGGTTCGCTTCCGTGTGCCTTGGGCGCGACGATTCGCCGTGCCTGGCTGCCTTCCCGGTTAGAGTTCAGGGTTGATTCTAGCGGAGCGGCGCGCGGCGCTCATCCCAACCCGAAAACCCAGGGCTCAGCCGAGCCGGAGACTTGGCGCCGCCTCGAGGGTGTCAGGGGCGAAGCGCTGGTTAAGAAGTTTGGGCCAGGCCGCGGCGGCAATCATTGCGGCATTGTCGGTGGAGAGCGAGAGCGAGGGAAAGGCCAAAGGGAAGCCGCGTCTGGCGGCGGCGGCCTGCAGCTTGGTACGAAGCTCCCGGTTCGCCGCAACGCCTCCGGAGACCGCGATAGCGCGAGCGCCGAAGTGCTCCGCCGCGGACAAAATCGTGCGGGTCAGATAGCCCGTGACGGAGTGCTGGAAGCTCGCGATTAGGTTGAGGCTTTCATCATCGAGCAAGCGGAGGGCCTTCGATAAGGCGGGCTGATCGCCGGGCCTGGCAGCGTGGAGCTCGGCGTCGCGCAGCGTCTGCTCGCGGAGCGCGATGCGTTCGCGCATGGCGTAGACCTCCGTGTAGCGACGCGCAGCCGTCTTGATACCGCTGAAGGAGAGGTCAAAGCGAAGGTCTGCTTGGGGATCATGCCTGGAATCAGGAGCGGACTGGCGGTGGGGTTTGTTCTTGATCTGCGCGAACCGGAAGGGTACAGCCTGAGGATCGCCGTGGGCGGCGAGGGCGTCCATCCACGGGCCGCCGGGGTAGGGAAGCCCCAAGAGCTTGGCCACCTTATCGTAGGCTTCCCCCGCGGCGTCGTCGACTGTGCGGCCGACGTTGCGGTAATTCCAAAGGCCGTCCTCCGCGCGCGTCGCGAGGTATAGATGGCTGTGTCCGCCGGAGATGACCGCGGCGAGCAACGGGCTGGCGTCGGCAAAATGCTGTTCGGCTTGGAGCAGCACCGCCTGAATATGGCCTTCGAGGTGATTGATCGCAATCAAAGGCAGGTCCGCGCCGAAGGCAAGGGCCTTTGCAAAACTGATGCCGACAAGCAGCGCGCCGGCCAGGCCAGGACCTTCCGTCACAGCGACGGCGCTGAGATCGCGGTAGCTCGCAACGCCTGCAGTCTGCATTGCCTCGCGGACAACAGGGACGATGTTCCGCAAATGCTCGCGGCTGGCCAGCTCCGGGACGACGCCTCCGTAGCCGGCATGGATCAGCTGCGAGGCGACGATGTTGGAAAGGACTTCGCGGCCGTCCGCGACGATGGCCGCGGAGGTTTCGTCGCAGGAGCTCTCGATTCCAAGGATCAGGCGTGAAGGCAAAAAGGATCTCCCCTTCTCATCCTAGACAAGGCGGAAGCTTACACCTTTGGTGACCTCGAAGTAACCGGCGCAGACACTGCTGTAACGGACGATCGTCTTGACACGCATTGCGTGGGTGCCTGAATCTGGGTACGCGATCTCCAAAATTTTTCTAAACATTCAGTGCACTGGGCCACGACGGTGAGTACGCACCCGCATGGACCCTGGCGCACGCAACGATCGCCTGGAGTGTATCTCGTATGTCAAATCAATCCCGTTCCGAGCTTCTGCGTGCAGGAGTCCTATGCGGCGCGGCCCTGTTGCTGCCCTTCTCCATAGCGGCGCAAACGGCGGCGCTGGGCAATATTGGCGGTGTGGTGCGCGATGCAACCGGAGCCGTTGTGCCCGGGGCGACCGTGATCGTAAGCAACACCGGCACCGGCGCGAAACGAACGATTACCACTGACGCGGAAGGACACTACGAGGCGCGGGATCTCCAGCCCGGAACCTACGAGGTGCTCGTCAGCGCAACCGCAGCCTTCGGTAAGGTGGATCGCAAAAATATTCCTGTAACGGTCGGCGCTCCTATTACGGTGGACACCGAGCTGCCGGCAGCAAATGTGTCCACCGAGGTCACGGTCACGTCGGAAACCCCGCTCATCGACACGGAAAAGGTCGAGCAATCCCAGGTCGTTGACCAGGAAGTTGTGTCGAACGTTCCGGTCAACAGCCGGCGTTTCGAAAGCTTTGTGTTGCTGACGCCCAATGTTGTCCCGGACGGCAACACTGGCTTGATCGGATATCGCGGCGTCTCCGGTGTGTACAACCAGAACATCGTAGACGGTGCGAACAACAACCAGCAGTTCTTCTCGGAAGCGCGTGGCCGTTCCATTGGTGCGCCGTATGTCTTCCCCGTCGACGCGATCCGTGAGTTCGAATCCTCCGCTACGGGCTACTCGGCGGAACTTGGAGGCGCCGCGGGCGGCATCATCAATGCCATCACCAAGAGCGGCACCAATCAACTGCACGGCGATGCTTATGAGTACTACCGCACGCCCGGCTGGAACGCTCTCGATCCATACAATAAGTACCAGGGCCGCGAATCGAATAACCCCATCTTCCTATCTCAACCGGTCAAGACGCAGAACGAATTTGGTCTGTCCGTTGGTGGTCCCATTCTGAAGGACAAGCTCTTCTTCCACTTCACCTATGACGGATTCCGCAAAGTGAATCCGATCGTCTACACGTCCACCTTCAACAGCTCGACGAACACCGTCGCCAACCTGGTGAACCTGTGCAACGGCGGCAATACGCCACTGACGGACACCGTCACGATCAGCGGTGTGAAAACTGTAGAAACGTTCCCGACGACCATCCCGGGCATCAGTTCCACGCAGTGCACCGCGGTTGTAGCCGCCGTTCAGAGCCAGCTTGGCGCCTTTGGACGCAATGTCAACCAGAACATCTTCTTCCCCCGCCTGGATTACCAACTCAATCAGAAGACCCATCTCTCCGCCGAGTTTTTGTGGCAGGACTTCCAGCAGCCTAACGGCTACAACACCTCGGTGACCGTGTCCAACGGCGGCATCGGCAACAACGGCGAAGCGAACTTCCATGAGCGTATCGCCATTGCGAATGCCGAAACGGTGCTGACCCCAAACTCCGCCAACGTCGTCCATTTTCAGTGGGGACGCGATCTGGAGACAGACGGCACCAACGCCGGTGGCCCGTTCAACAGCCTAACCGGCCTGGTCAGCTTCGGCGAGACCTCAGCCCTGCCGCGTGGAGCTTTCCCGGATGAACATCGCTGGCAATTCACTGACATCTATTCGCTGACCCATGGCCGCCACACCATCAAGACCGGCTTCGACATGAATCTGGTTCACGAACAGATCGCGAATCTTTTCGGCGGCGATGGCAGCTTCACCTATTCCAACGCGGTCACCGAGTTCAATTTCGCCAACTTCGCGCAGGATGCCCTCGGCGTCAACGCCACCGGAGGCTCAGCCGGTGCTGCCGGAGCCGTGCGCCACTACAACTCCTTCAGCCAGACCGTCGACCAGTTGACCGGTGTGGGTGCGGATGACTTCTGGAACCAGAACATCGACGGCTTTGCCGAGGATGCCTGGAAGATCAAGCCCAGCCTCCTGCTCTCCTTCGGCGTGCGCTATGACGTGCAGCTTGTCCCCGGCCCCAATCTGCCGTACCCCGGAACCGCCGCCCAGGCAACGAATTACCCGGCGGGCGCCCTGCCGCTCAACCCCAGCCCCGTCGCCTACAACGCGACCTCACAGATCAATCCCAACCTGCATATGGCGCAGCCGCGTATCGGCTTCAATTGGAACCCGCAGCCCGGAACAGTTCTTCGCGGCGGTTACGGCATGTTCTACGGTCAGATCTCCAACAGCTCGTACTACACAGAACGCCGCGAGAATGGCGTGTACCAAAAACAGTACGGCCCAGCCAGCGCCTCCACCGCCAATAGCCCGTATTCCTCCTGCTCCCCGGGCGTACCCTGCACCGTGAAGTATCAGAACAACGGTGTGTACAACACGTACCTTCCTGTCGGCGGCGTTCCTATCTACACCCCGCCAGGACCGGCGCCTACCAACGTTGTCACCGGCGCCCCAATCACCATCCCAACGGCAATCCCGACCCAGCTTGCCGGAACTATCACCATCCGCGGACTGGATCCGAGTTTCACCAACCCCGTCTCTCACTCCTGGGATCTCACGCTGGAGCAGGAGATGCCCCTGCATTCGACTCTCACGATCGGGTACGTAGGCAACCGCGCACTCCGGCTTCCGGTATACCTCGATACCAATGTCGACCCGGCATCGGTGACGAACTCGCACTTTTACCAGTACACAAACCCCTTCACAGGCCAGACCTCGAATCAGTACGAGCCCATTTACACCAACCGCCTCTACACAACAACAGGTACGGTCGCCACCGGCTTCTCCGTGGTCAATTCCAACTACCACTCCATGGTCGTAACGCTTCATAAGCCCATGAGCCACAGTGTCGAGGTGCTCGCAAACTACACCTGGGCCAAGGCCATGGACGGCGGCCAGACCTATGGCGGCAACGGCACCTTCAACGGCACGGACGCACCCCTCATCCCGTTCGCGGGTGGTCACCGTCAGGGCCTCGGCGCCGAGTACGCACGCTCGGATCTCGACATCCGCAGCCGCGTTGTCACCACCGTGATCGCCCGTTCCAACCTGCCCATCGGCAACAAATTTGCCGCTTATGGAGTGAATGGATGGCAGCTCTCCGGCACCTACACCGCGCAGAGCGGCGAGCCGGTCACCGGCACCATCAGCGGCGCGATCACTTACCTGACCGGAGGCAATCTCGGCAACCTGACCACCGATTCCGGCGTAACCAACGCTGCGTTCACCTCAGGGCCCAGCGCGCGCGTGCCTAACTTCATTGCAGGCCGCAATGGCTTCGCCGGTCCCGGCGTCCATAACCTCGATGCACGGCTATCGCGCGAGTTCCCGGTCTTCGAGCGCTACCACATTGAGGTCGCGGCAGACCTGTTCAACGCCGTCAACCACCGCAACATCCTGTCGGTGAGCACGCCCATCGTGGCCTACGTGGCCCCCGGATCATCCAGTTGTCCCGCTGCCACGACTGGCAACGTGGGCTGCCTGACGCCGCTCCCGGCCTCCTCAGCGCAGTTCGAATCGCCCACCAGCACGTCGAACATCATCTACGGCGCCCGTCAGCTGCAGCTCTTGGGACGCTTCATCTTCTAACCCCATCACGCAAAGGCAAAGGCCCGGGTCTCTGTGCCCGGGCCTTTGCATTTTCCCTTTCCTGACTACGCAGCCTGATCGCTCGCATCCTGCTTGGCATCGTCGAGTGTTACGCGGACGGTCATACGTTGCTGGCCGCGCCAAACCGTCAGGACCACCGTATCCCCAGGATGATGAGCATTCAGGGCGATAGACAAATCCTGCGCATTCGTGATGTCCTGGCCGTCAATCCCAACAATCAGGTCGCCGCCAAGCATCACGGGTGTGTTGCCCATGTAGGCCTTCTCTGAGCCGCCGCGAATCCCGGCATGCTGGGCGGCGCCATTGGGCAGAACGCGCTCAACGAGGATGCCATAATCCGCGGGCAGGCCGATCTGCTGCGCGATGCCTGGGCCGATCTGCAGGCTCACGATATCGAGCGAGGGACGCCGCACGCGGCCATACTGCGCGAAGTCGCTCAGGACCGCTTTGGCCGTCGCAATAGGAATCGCAAACCCGATGCCGGCCGACTGATCCGCACCCCCATTGGGGTTGGAGGCGATCAAGGTCGTAATCCCGATAACTTCCCCATGCGAGTTCAGCAGCGGCCCACCGGAGTTGCCGGGGTTCACGGAGGCGTCCGTCTGGATGGCGTCTTCAATCTTGTTGCCGGAAGGCATCTCGATCGACCGGATCGCCGAGATGATCCCGCGGGTCATCGTGCCGTTGAAGCCGAACGGATTGCCGATCGCATACACCTGCTGGCCCACAACAAGACTGGCGGAGTCGGCGAGGACAGCAGGCTGTAGGTTGGACGAGCCCTGAATCAGCAGCAGCGCCAGGTCATGGTTGCGATCGCGGGCCACCACGGTCGCCTTGTACTTGTGCTTGTCGGAGGTCGTAACCTCCACCATCTGCGCGCCCTCAATCACATGATTGTTCGTGAGGATGTGCCCCTGCTTGTCCAGAATGAACCCCGAACCCTGGCCCTGCTGCGGGACGGCGCGATAAAAAAAGTCGTAAGCCACCTGCGTGGAGGTGATGTTCACGACGCTCGGCAGGCCGCGCTTATAGACAGCGATGTTCTGCTGCTCTTCCGGATCAAATGCGGGTGCGGCGTTGGCCACAGTCAAATCGAAATGCCCCAGCGGACCGCGTACCTGCTCGGTGGATGCGCCCTCCACGGCCGGATGCAGCAGGCCGGCGAGCGTACCGGAACTCGGCAGCAGCCGTCCGGAGAGGTAGTAGAAGGCGCACAAGCAAACTAAAACGAGGACTACGGGACGAAGTTTCATCGGCTTTATAGGTACGCAGCGACCGCGCGTACAGTTCGGAAGACCTGTTTCTCCTATTTTAGTTGCCCTACTTGCTCACCGGGGCACGCCGTCGGTATTGCTTGTAGCAGCCGGAAAGCGGCCCGCCTGCCGCAAAGGATTATCCGTTCCGGCAAGGCGGTGTCCGGTGCCCTGCGTCGGCGCAACCAGCGCCCAAACCTCGAAGGTTTAGCCCCCGCTCTACTTAGGTCACGTAGGAACATTCTCAAAAGTCGCAATTCGTGCGAATCTAATAGGACTTAACCCAAGCTGCACCGCAAGTTGGACCTGTCTTTCGGGAGCATGTTTTCTGCCTAGGCTGAATTGGTTTCTGCGCTTTCTGAGTTGTTCCTGCGTAGTGGGCTCGCTTCTGGAACCCACCCCAATGGCCATCCACGCTCAGAATGCAAGTCGGGCTGTTCTTCTCGGGACCGTAACAGATCCTGCCGGCGCGGTGATCCCCGGCGCTTCGGTTCACGTTGCCCCGCAGGGCGGCACGGACAAGGGTGAATTCGGACGGCAGACCGACAACGCCGGCAACTTCCAATTCAGCGTTTCGGAGGGTACCTACGTCCTTCATGTGGATGCGCAGGGCTTTGCCTCCTACGCGAGCAATCCTCGCCCCCTACGACCGGGGGAGAAACTCTACCTTCCAGTGCGGCTCTCCATCGCCAGCCTGCACGAGGAACTGAGTGTCGCCGAGGACGACGCCGCCGGCGGGGGTAGCGGCGGCGAGCAGGTCTTTGAGGGGGACAGTCTTCGGACGCTGTCCGACGATCCAACGACGCTGCTGCAGCAGCTTGGTGCTCTGGCCGGCACCTTCGGAACTCCGCAACTTCTGATCGACGGCTTCAGCGGCGGCCGCTTGCCCCCAAAATCTTCCATTCGCTCGATTCGGATCAATCGCAACCCCTATTCCGCCGCCTTCTCGGATCTGGGCATGGGCCGTGTCGAGATCACGACCAAACCTGGAACCGACAAGCTCCATGGAGAACTGGACCTGAGCGGCACAGACCAGCCCCTTGACGCCCGCAACCCCTATCTTCCCCTCGTGCTGCCCTTTTATGACTTCCAGCAAAATGGCAGCCTGAGCGGGCCGGTCAGCAAGAAGACCTCCTTCTTTCTCTCCGATTCGGTAGAGAGCCTCGCCAATAACGCCGTCGTTAACGCAGCCGACCCGCTGAGCCCATCCACAACCCTCTCTCTGGGTCTACCGGCGCCGCAGCGCACGGACACCTTCTCGGCCCGCTTCGACCGCGAGTTCAGCTCCACGAACTTTGCACACATTCGCGATGAGTGGAGCCAGACACACATCCTCAACAGCGGGATCAACCCCCTGGTTCTGCCTGCGGCCGCCTTCACCTCGGACACCCTCACCAACACCCTGCAGATAGCGGACACGCAAACCATCGGCGCCCACGCGGTGAACGACACGCGCTTCCAGTACCTCCGGACCCGCGTCCGGCAGGATCCCAACAGCACCTTACCTTCGGTAATCGTGCAAAGCTCCTTTCAGGACGGCGGCAGCCCCACGCAGATCCTGCGCGACAACCAGGATGCCTACGAGCTGCAGGACCTCTTCGAGCTCGAACATGGCAAGCACGCGATTCGCGCAGGCTTCCGCTTCCGCGCGGTACGCGACGCCAATGAATCCAGCGCCGGGTTCAACGGCCAGTACATTTTTCCGGACGCAACCGCCTTCCTCGCCGGACAACCGTCGCAGTTCAGCGTGACGACCGGCCAGCCAGGGGCGGTGCTGCGCAACGATGACGTCGGCATCTACGCCGAAGACGACTGGAAGGCGACCCCGAACCTGACCTTCAGCTACGGCTTCCGCCTCGAAAGCCAATCGGCTCTCCCCGACCACATCGACCCGGCCCCGCGTCTCGGCTTCACCTACACTGTGCGGCCCGGGAAGCGCAAAACGCCGATCGTCACCCTGGGCGGCGGCTACGGCATCTTCTATGACCGTTTCCCCGTGACCCAACTGTTGGAGGCGGTGCGTCAGAACGGGATCAACGAGGTGGCGTATGTGGCGCAGGGTACTGGGTTCAATCCCGCGGGACTGCCGCCGGGTGTGGTGCTGGGCGCGACCCAACCTACCATTTACCGGGTGAACCCTGCGCTGCGCACCTCCTACGCACAGTCCGCGACCTTTTCTGCAACACGATCCCTGGGGCGCTTCGGGCAGGTTCGCGGCAACCTCATCTACGAGCACAACACCCACAACTACCTGACGCGCAATATCAACGCACCCCTGCCCGGCAGCTACAACCCGTTAGACCCCACGAGTGGGGTTCGGCCGCTGGGGACATCGCAGAACATCTACCAGTTCTCGTCGGATGGCAATGGCAACCATGAACTCGCGTACCTGAGCTACCGGATCCAGTTGTCGTCGAAGATTTCCGGCTTCGGCAGAGCGAACTTTCAGGAGCTCTACAGCGAGACCGACGGCATAGAACACTTCCCTTCGAACCAGTACAACCTGCGGCAGGACTACGCCCGCTCAGCGACCGACTGGGCCCGGAGTTACAGTGGTGGCTTTCAATGGTCGGCGCCCTGGGGTATTCAGGTCGAGGAATTCCTGACGGCACGGTCCGGCACGCCTTTCGATATCACAACAGGGACTGAACTCAACGGGGACACGATCTACAACGACCGGCCGGCGTTTGCGACCGATGTATCGCGGGCATCGGTCGTACGGACGGCATTCGGCAACTTCGATACGCTGCCGGCCAGCGGGCAAACCATTGTGCCGCGTAACTACGGAACTGGTCCGGCGTATGTCTTTCTGTACCTCATCGTCGGTCGAGACTTTCACCTGGGTCCCCGGCCAGCAAGCGCGGCTGCGTCGAGCAACGGAAAGCAGGGTCCCTTGCCGGACCGGCCCTGGGTGCTTGGCTTCTCGATCGAAGCGGACAACCCGATCAACCACAACAACCCAGGGCTGCCTGTCGGCGTACTGGGCGCTCAACCCTGCGGGTCGAGTTCCGGAGCGTCGTGCACATGCCCTGCGGCTCCGGGAGTGTGTCCGCTGGTGCCATCGCAGTACTTCGGTCACTCCCTCTCACTGGCAGATGTGTTTGGACCGAACACGGCGTCCAACCGGACCCT
>CAXUDN010000009.1:3291-14140 GCA_964249715.1 uncultured Acidobacteriaceae bacterium | reverse complement strand
TGCCCATACGCCGCCGTCGCCTTGAACACAGGCCGCCGCAGGTCGAGGCTCTCGATGATCCCCTTCGGCGTCAGCTTGAAATTCTCCCGAACAAGCCCAATCAGCCGCGCCTCGGAAACCTTGCCGGTGCCGAAGGTATCGATCCGCACCGAAACCGGCTCAGCGACGCCAATGGCATAGGCGAGCTGCACTTCAGCCTTATCCGCAAGACCCGCAGCCACAAGATTCTTGGCAATGTACCGGGCCATATACGCAGCCGAGCGATCGACCTTCGTCGAATCCTTGCCGGAGAACGCGCCGCCGCCGTGCCGGCCCATGCCGCCGTACGTATCCACAATGATCTTCCGGCCCGTAAGCCCGGAATCTCCCATAGGCCCGCCGATTACAAAGCGTCCCGTCGGATTGATGTGATACTTCGTGTTCTCATCCAGCAACTCCGCCGGGATTACCGTCTCGATGACGTGCTCCTGAATATCGGCATGGAGCTGATCGTTCGTCAGCTTGCTCCCCGGGTCGCGGTCCGAGAACTCGGCATGTTGCGTCGAGATCACAACGGCATCCACGCGAACCGGCCTGCCTTCCGCGTTGTACTCCACCGTCACCTGGCTCTTGCCGTCCGGCCGAAGGTACGCCATCTTTCCGTTCTTGCGAACCTCAGAGAGCTTCTCCGCCAGCTTGTGCGCCAGGCTGATCGGCGTCGGCATCAGCTCAGGTGTCTCGTTGGTCGCATAGCCGAACATCATGCCCTGATCGCCCGCGCCGCCTGTGTCGACACCCTGCGCAATGTCAGGGGATTGCTTGTTCAGGGCGGAAATGACGGAGCAGGTGTTGCAGTCAAAACCCTTCAGCGCGTCGTCGTAGCCGATCTTCCGGATCGTCTCCCGCACCAGCGTCTGTACATCCAGGTGGGCCTTGCTGGTGATCTCACCGGCGACCACCACTAGGCCGGTGCAGGTAAGGGTCTCGCAGGCTACGCGGCTGGTGGGGTCTTCCGCCAGACAAGCGTCAAGGATGGCATCGGAGATCTGGTCGGCGATTTTGTCGGGGTGGCCTTCAGTGACGCTTTCGCTGGTAAAGAGGTAACGGTCGGTGGTGGACAAAGTTGAGGTGCTCCTCGTATGAGATAGCCGGACCCGCCCGCGTGCACGGACGCCCGACGCCCGGGGTGCGCTGCGGGGCAGCGACCGGGCCGTCTGCCGTCAAAAAGATTGACGGCACAGACGAGGTCCATTCTACCTTGTACCGGCGGAACAGCCTACATGAACCCCCGTGCGGCGCCTCGTACGCGCACCTACCAGCGCCGCAAGAACCACCCGCTACAACAGAGCGGCCAACGCACCCGGCGCCGAGAGCTTACGAAGAGCCTGCGCTTTGAAGAGGCTCACGAAACAGCGTCGTGGTCACGTCCGGGCGCTCGTGTTGAAGCCGGATGCCGACGCGAGGCTGAATCACGTAATGCCACGCCGCGTAAACCAAAGCAAGCAGCGCCACAACCATCACCGCAACGCCCCACCAGCGCCGCCGAACCTGTGGCATCGATTCCAGGCGCGCCCGATGAACGTTCTCCGCAAACTGGGCAAGGTCAGGTTCACTTTGCTCAAAGGCACCCGCAGTCCCGAACTTCTCGATCCAGCTTTCGTCGTCCAGGCCAAGGTGCTTGCAGTACGCCCGAACCAACCCCTTCCGCAGCACGCCGCTGGGCAGTTCGTCGAAAAGATCGGCTTCCAGGGATTGGAGGTGGCGCATGGAAAAGCGGGTCGCCTTGGCAACCTGTTCCAGCGTCACATTCCGCTGCTCGCGTTCCTGACGCAAGTCGCGGCCTACCCGAAGTTGCGAGTCCGCTCCGATTTCCACCACAGGAGCTCCTTTCCCGCTTTCTACACGAGATGCGACCCTTTACGCTACGGCGCCGCGCCGTCCGGCGGCAGTTCCAGAACCAAACTATGCTCCCGCGGCAGCGTGACGGAGCGCAAAGGATGGAGCTGCCGCATAAGATCAGCGGGTGTTCCAGGCAGATTGTCGCTGTCCAGAATGACATGCGTGGCCCGAAAATCGCGAGCCGCCTGCGCAATGGCATCCAGACCGTTACTGGGCAGCGCGATCGTGGCGTACCCGGTCGTAACGGAAAATTGCACCGGGTCGTTGGTCAGAACCACGGCGCTCGCCGGGTCTGCTCCCAGTGCGGCGAGCCGCTCCGCCTCGGCGCGGTCCGCAGCGCCGATCCCGTTGGCCATCGGCAGATCGCGCCGCATCTCCATCGCGCCCGCCAACGCGCTCGCGGCAACTACCGCCGCGGTCACCCAGGCGGCAACCCGATTGTCGCGGCATACACGGCGGATCGCCACCACAGTCAGGACGGAGGCCAGCGGCAACAGCCCAACGGCGGTGCGCAAAGCAGAAAAGCCCCCAATGGCAGGCAAAACCAGCGTGTAAGCGAACAGCGCGGTGAGTCCGAAGCTAAGCGGTCCAGTGACCTCGGGAAAGCGTCTCGAGCCAGCGGCCTGCAGACTTCCCACCCCGGAAACGAACAGCCCAGGCAAAAAAACCAGCGCAGGGTAGCCGATCATCAGCACCGCGATCCGGTACAGCACGGTGAGCAGCGTCGTCAGCCTGAAAACTACAAGATGGCCCATCCCGTGAGCCAGAAGCGAATGCAGGGTTGCCGGATCGTGATAACGGCCGAAGTCGCTCAGATCGTTCAGGTACAACACCCGTGCCGTTCCCGACGGAAAAGCGGTCCCAAGCACAGCGTGGTACAGCAGGTGCATCGGCGCGAGCACGGCAAAGAAGCCCACGATCATCAACGCAGCGTAGCCACGCGAGCGCCCAGCCTCTTTCTGCCGCATCCACAGCACCGTCAGCAGCGGGACCAGCAACATGGCCGCATCATTGCGGATCCCATAGGCGAGTCCCGCGCATACCAGCGCAAAAAGATCCTGAAGCCATCCCTGCCGGCGAACGGTGAGAAGCGCCAGAAACCAGGCGACGGCGGCCCCATAATACAAGCCGGAATCCGGCGTAGTGGAACCCACCCAGACCGGCGAAGACAAGAGACAAAACGCAAAACTCCCCAGCGCGATGCGGCGGTCGGCATACGTCCGCATAGCCATGTGCCAGGCGGCAGCCGAGAACAGAACGCCCACCAGCGTGGTCAGCACGATGCTCGCGTGGAGCGTAACGCCCCCCAGCGGCTCCAGCACCAGCAGTAGCAAGCTGATACCCGGCCGCCAGTACTCGATACCCGTATTCGGCAGTGTCGGATGGGCCTGCTGGAAATCGTACAAAAACCGGGCATGAAAGCCACGGCCCGCGGCCAGATTCTGCGCCATGCCCAGGTAGTAGCAGGCGTCCGGTGTGCCGCAAAAGGAGAGCCGGCGTGACAGCACGACACGCACCACCACAACCGCGGTCGCCAGCAGCACGGCAACGCCCCGGGGAGCCGTGAGGAAGCTTTGGCGTCGTAGCCTTGAAGGTGTGGGCTGAACTGCCGGTTCGATCATGCCGTGGCGCAGGGCTCTCGCTTCACTCTAGCAGCGGCGGTCCCAAACGCCCGCGCCCCGCAGCCGGTGCTTTGGCCCCGGTACAATGGAGAGCACGTGCGCATCGTTCTCCCCAGCCGGATTCCGCCCGCCAAGGCCTTCCTGTTTACGGCCGTCCTTGTGCTCGTGGAGCTCGCGGAAGGTACCGACCCGCGCTATTCGTTGATGGTGTTTCTCTACTTCATGTTGAGCACCTTTGCCTTCAACATTGCGGGCGGCTTCACCCGTCCGTCGGGCGCGTACATCTTCTTCTACTCCACGCTTGTGGCCGGGGTGGGTACCGTCTACAAGGCACTGCTTGGGCAGCCGGCCCAGACGCATCTGCAATCGCCGCTGCTGATTATCTCGGTGTACACCGCAACCGTCGCGGCCCTGTTGATCGCGGCCTTTCTCACCCGTAAAATCGCCACAACCATGGACGGCATCGCCGGCGTGATGCACGTGCCTCAGCTCGATCTGGGCACCTCGGCGCTGGGATGCCTGGTCATGGTGTTCATCATCAACAACTCCTACCTGGTCTTTGTGGGCGGGTCAGGCAGCATTCTCCATGCCATCCAGATGGTGAACTACTTCATGCCGCTGGGCATCCTGCTCGGCACCATGGCAGCGATCCGCAACAGCAACGGCAGGCGCAGCACGTCCCCCATGACCTGGTTCGCCCTGGTGTATTCCACCTTCTACGGCATCCTGTCCTTCAGCAAGCAGGGCATGTTCACTCCCTTCGTCTGCTGGATGCTGGGCCTCGCCTGGGGCCGGTTCCGCCTGCGCCTGGTGCACATCCTGGTCATCATCGGTTTCGCCATCATCGCGCAGGAATGGATGGTGCCCCTCGCCAACGTCGGCCGCGAGGAAGCGGTCACAGGCAGCCAGGAAGAGCACCTTGCCATCACCGAAAAGTACGTCGAGCATCCCGCTCTTCTGCGCCAGGTCAACAAGGACCGGCAAGCGGGCTACACCTCTCTGGACATCTGGTACTACGGCACTCCCCAGGGCATCTTCGACCGCTTCACCATGCTCCCCAACGACGCGCAACTGATTGACTACACCGCGCAGGGCCACTATTTCGGCTATCTGCCCATCGTCGTCTATTTCGAGAACTGGGTGCCGCACTTCATCGATCCCAACAAGGTGGTAGCCACCACCGTGGGCGGCAATCGCTACGCGCACGAACTGGGCCAGGTCGCCGACGAAGACGAAACGACCGGCATCTCCTTCAGCCCGTCCGCGGAAGCCTTCCACATCGATGGATGGACCAGCGTTCTTCTCGTACAGCCGTTCATCTTTCTCCTGGCCTTCACCGTCACCGACGCGGTCTGCGGCGACCTGCGCCGGCAGCCCTGGGGCCTTCTACCCATGCTCCTCTTCGCGCACATTGCGCCGGAGCAACTGCTGGGCGGCACCATCAATTACGTCTGGCTGGGCAATGTCGGCACCATCTTCGCCATCTTCATCTCCGGCTACGTCACACCTGTCTTCGGCAGGCTCCTGCTGGGTCGTGAGCGCGCACCGGTATGGCGCAATCATGCCGTTCCGGTGGGCGGCAGACCTACAGGGGTGGAGCCGGCATGAGGGCGCACGGTATGCTCAAAAGGGGCGCAACAGCGCCGGGCGGGAAATCTACAACATGAACAAACTGGTGATCGGCAACCTGATGTACCGTCCCATGCGCTCGATCATCAGCGCGCTCGCGGTGGCGATCGAAGTCATCATGATCCTCTCCATCGTAGGGATTATGTACGGCATCCTGAACGGCAGCCGCGATCAGAACGCAGGCGCCGGTTGGGACATGGTCGCGCGGCCGTCCAACGGCAGTGCCATTCTCTCCACCAGCAGTTCCTCTGCCAGTGTCAAGGTCGCGGATGTGCTCCGGACCCTGCCCCATATCGATGTCGTTTCGCCCGGAGCCATCAAAATCATCATCGGCTCCTCGGTGCAGAACCTGTATGGCATCGACTACGCGACTTACGACGCTCTAAAGCCCTTCCGCTTTATCGCCGGAGGCCCGTTTCAGGGACCCTACGACATCCTCATCGACGACATCGAAGCGGCCACCGCCAAGGAACACGTCGGCGACAGGATCAAACTGTCCCAGCTCGGAGCTCACCCCTTCCGCATCTGCGGCATCGTGGCTCACGGAAAAGGCGCACGACGCTACGTCCAGCTCACCACCATGGATGAAGCGGACGGCACCCCGGGCCGAGCCAGCGTCTTCTACCTCCGCACCCAGGCAGGACCGAGGTATCAGGAGGACGTACGCCGCGAAATCCTCGCCACCGAAGGCCTCAGCGACTGGCATGTGCAAACCCTGCAGGAACTCCTCTCCGAGCTGACGCCTGAGCACATTCCGGCCTTCAACATCGGCATCCGCGTCGTCATCGGCATCGCCGCGATCATCGGCTTTCTGGTCATCTTTCAATCCATGTACACCGCCGTCATGGAGCGCACGCGCGAGATCGGCATCCTCAAGAGCATGGGCGCGGGGAAGGGAACCATCGTCTCCGTGGTATTGCGCGAAACCGGTCTGCTTGCCGTTTGCGGGGTCGTGCTCGGTATCGTGGCAACGATCCTGCTAAAAGCTGCACTCCGTGCGCGCTTTCCTTCTTTGTCTTTCCAGTTGACGCCCGCATGGGCCGTCATCGCAACACTCATCACGCTGACGGGTGCCATCCTCGGAGCCACGTATCCGGCGGTCAAGGCCGCGCGCAAGGACCCGATTGAGGCGCTGGCCTATGAATAGGCCGGAGCCCCTCACCGCGCGCGCTCGATGAACGCAGATCTGACTAAGCCAAACGCAGACCTGATGACCCCGCCGCCGACCGAGCTCAACGCGACGGTCCGCGGGCGCGTTCTCCAGCTTGACGGACTGCGCGCCGTAGCCTTTCTCTTCGTCTTCATCAACCACGCTACCCACATCCCCCTGCTGTGGGCCGGCGTAGACGTCTTCTTCGTTCTCAGCGGGTTCCTCATCACCGGCATCCTGCTGGAGCGCAAGCGCCTGGGAACAGCCTACTTCTCCTACTTCTACAAGCGCCGCGTCTTCCGGATCCTGCCTCCCTACGTGCTCGCCATTGTCCTGCACGGCATGTTCATCACCTGGACGCAGTACAAGCCCCTTTGGCTCTTCCTTCTCGCTCCCAACGTGCAAGGCCTGCTTCCGAACGGTCCAGGCTTGCTGCCCGTGTGGTCCCTCGCTGTCGAAGAGCAGTTCTACTTCGTCTGGCCCTTCGTCGTGCTGTTGTGTTCTGAGAAAACTCTGCTGCGCATCTCGCTGGCCATGCTGATCCTCGTGCCTGTGCTGCGCATGGTCTGCACCCCCCTTGTGCCGAACATGTTCTACATCTACGTGCTGACACCTTTCCGCGCCGATCTGCTTTGTGCCGGCGCCGCCCTGGCGCTCCTTTGGAAGCGTCGCGACACCCATCTCGTCGCCATCATCCAACGCTGGGCTCCGCGCGTTTGCCTGCTGGGCTTCTTTCTCTTCGCCGGCACCCAGGCCTTCCGGCCGTTCCGCCTGGCCACCAACAGCCCCATCGCGAATGGCTTCGTCTATTCTTTTTCGCTGGTCGGCGCAACAGGCTTGCTCGCCTGGGTTCTAAGCAACTCAGGATGGCTTCGGAACACCCTCAGCGCAACCCCGCTGCGGTACCTCGGCGAGGTCAGCTACACCATGTACCTTGTTCACGTCATCATCCTGTGGCGCTTGGAGATGCGTTTCGGCATCCACCTCTGGGTTGACGGCATTGCCCTTGCCCTGATCATCTTGTATGCCACCATCTCCTGGTTCGTGATGGAGCGCCCGCTGATCCGCTTCGCAGCACGGCAACCGCGGAGGAATCTCGTCCTATCCCAGGGCGCAGGCCAGGGATGATCCCATCGCAAACGGATCGCATCTTCGAACCCAGGCCCGCGGCCCGCTTCAGACCACGTCAATGCTCAGGACTGAAAACAAATCGGCTCCCTCGATCACCGCACCCTTAGCGGTGAACCTTGACCGCACCCTGCGCTGGATTCTGCTCACCCTTTCCGCCGCCCTCTTCCTCCTCCACTTCCCCCACCTCAAAGCCGACTTCCCCAACAACTCCCCCTGGGTAGACTGGTCGAAATATACGGATGAAGGCTGGTACGGCGACGCCGCCATACGCCATTTCCTCTTCGGCCACTGGTACTTCAAAGGCGATTTCAATCCCGCCGTCGCCCTGCCCGTCTGGCCCCTCGTAGAAGCAGCCGTCTTCCGCCTGGCAGGCGTGAGCGTCGTCGCCGCACGCGCCCTCACGTTGTTCGTCTTCGCCGTCATGCTGGCAGCCTTGTATGCGCTCATCCAGCGCTTCCCCCGCATCGCAGCCAGGCCCGGCGAACGCTCCCTGGCCGCCCCGCTGGCCGTGTTCTTCTTCTGCGGCAGCCCCTTTTTTTTCGTCTTCGAGCGCATGGCCATCCTGGAGCCCATGCTCGCCACCCTGACCGTCATCGCCCTGCTCACGGCCTCGCACCTGCAACCCTGGGCCGGCCGGCCCACCAGCCCTCGCGCATGGTTCCATACACTCTGGCCTCCGGTCGCTCTCGGTCTCCTGTTGCCCGCAATGGTGCTTACCAAAACCACAGCCGCAGCGCTCATCCCAGCCATCGCCTATATGCTCTGGCACCGCGCAGGCTACCGCCTCCGCGCCACCGTTCAACTCGCCTTCCTCCCCGCAGTGCTCGCCGTAACAATCTGGGCAGGCTACTTCCTCCTTCTTGTCCGTCCGCACTACCTCGAGGACTACCAATACCTCTTCTCCGCCAATGCCTACACCGGTTTTCAACTCGAGCCCCTCGCCAAAGTCCTTTTCAATACCTTCGCCGACGGTCACTGGATCGGCGCCGTCCTCTATCCCGCGTTCTTCGCAGCCATGGTCCTCGCCCTTTTTGCGCGTCCTGCCTTCTTCCGAAATCCCCTGGTTAACACGCTGCTGCTTTGGATCGCCGGCTACTTCGCCTTTCTCGCCTACCACAACAACCTCCAGCCCCGGTATTACCTCGTGCTCGCTGTGCCCATCACCGTGCTCGTCGCGCTCGCGCTCGAAGAGTTCCGCCACAGCCCCGCCACACTCTCCAACCCACGCCGGCGCATCTTCCGCAACACCCTCGTCCTGGCGGTGATCGCCGCCATTACCATTCCGGACGCCCTGCTTCAGTTCAGCTTCATTCTCCACCCCGAGTACACCTTCGAAACCGCCGCCCAGGCCATCGCCCGCATCGTTCGCGCCGATCCCAAACAATCCAACCTCATCCTCTCCATATCCGGCTCCGACCTCACCCTCATGACCGGCCTGCCATCTATCGACGACGACTTTGGCACGCTCGATCTCGACCAGCGCGTGGCGCAATACCGTCCCGGCTGGTTCGCCTCCTGGAACGAACTCGACGACGATAAAATGGACGCCCTCGCCCCCCTTTACAAACCCGTCCGCGTCGCCGAATTTCCCGCCATGGACGACCCCGACCGCAACCTCCTCATCCTCTACCGCCTCGACCCCACCCAGACTCCCGGCCCCACCCGCAAACGCCGCGTCCGCACACCCCGCCCGCTACGCACCAAACTCGGCCAGCAGCCCACAACCACCCAGCTCGAGCACTGAAGCCTAAACCGTACCCGTTGAGAATGCCGTCATAGCAATTGGCAACCGGGCAGGGGAAGGGCATCATGGAAGAAGCGGCCCGCGCGTTCGCCGGTTCCTCACCCCTCAACCAGGAGAAGCATGCAACCCGCATCACCTCACAGCGCAGACCAGCGCCGCTTTCCTCCCCTTGCGCTTCTTCTTCTTCTTCTCGCAGCCGCCTGGGCAACACTCTGGTTCCTTCACACCCTCGGTTACTGGGAAGACGACGCCTATATCCACCTCGAATTCGCGCGCTCCCTCACACGCGGCCAGGGCTTCGCCTTCAACGGCCACATCGTCTACGGTGACACCTCCCCGCTCTGGGTCTGGCTCCTCGCCGCCACCCACGCCATCATCCCCAACTGGATGGTCGCAGGCAAAACCCTGACAGCCCTCGCTGCCCTCTTCGCCCTCAGCGGCGCCTTTGCCTTCGCCCGCAGGCTGGTCGGAGACCTCGGCTACACAAACAGCCGCCTTTTCGCCGCAGCCATGATTCTGGTCTTCGTCGTCAACCCCTATTTCGCCTATTGGGCCTTCTCCGGCATGGAGGCCCTCGCCGCCGCCGGCCTTGTCTGCTGGGGTCTTGTCGCTATCGAAAGCAGCTCCGCCGACCGGCCCATCGCACCCCATCGCTATCTCCTCGGCTGCCTGTGCGCCGGCATCGCCCCGCTGCTCCGCCCGGAGATGGCCTTTTTTACCCTCCTCCTCGGCATCGTGCTCTTCCTTCGCTGGATCAATCTGCAAGTCCCCCCCGGCCGCAAGGTCGAACTCTTCTTCGGCGGTCTCTTTCTGGTCGTCGCCCCCGGAGTAGCCTGGGCCGTGTATGCCGCGCGCACCTTCGGCAGCATCCTCCCGAACACCAACGCCGCCAAACGCGCCGCCCCCAACGACTCCGTCCTCCGTCATCTCTTCGGCGTCTACGCCTTCGGTTTCCCGCTCGTTCTCCTCGGCCTGCTCGGCATCACAGCCTGGCTCTTTTTCCTGCGCAAACGCCCCGGCCAGCCCCCGCTGACAGCCCTCGCCAGATCACTCGACACCGGAGGTTGGCTCCTCTTTCTTTGGACCGCCCTCAACTGCCTGTTCTACATCACCGACCACACCTACGTTCAAACCCGCTACATCTTCGTCACCGCCCCTATTCTCACCATCGCCCTCTTCGCCATCGGCCGCCAACTCTGGCCCCGCCTCTACACCGGCGGCGTCGCCTTCGGCCTCCTCTTCGGCGTATTCGCCAGCCTGTTCGCCACCTGGCCCCTCATCCGCAACAAAGTCCAGGTAGATCGCGACTACGCCGACCTCGCCGCCTTCTTCCGCACCCTCCCCACCACCTCGCCCGTAGCCCACTACTCCATCGGCGAAGCCGCCTTCCTCTCCGAGCACCCCATCATCGACCTCGGCGGCATCACCCGGCCCGGCGTCATCCCCTTCCTCTACGACCCCACCGACAACCGCCGCGTCTGGTGGGCCCACGAGCAGGGCGCCCGCTACGCCGTTGTAGACCACGCGCCCGAGCCCGGCTGCACCCTGGTGTGGGCCCGCACCATCCCCACCACCGGCTGGTTCCTCAATCCCAGGCACTACAACCTCAAAGAAGCCCTCATGGTCTGGAAACTCCCCCCCTCACCCACCATCCCGCTCACCCCCGAAATGCCCACCATCGACGTGCCATAACCA
>CAXUDN010000009.1:0-3191 GCA_964249715.1 uncultured Acidobacteriaceae bacterium | reverse complement strand
CCTTCGCCTTCGCACTCGTCTTCACCTCACCCTGCGCCTTCTTCGCCTCACTCTTCCCCTTGCGCAACGACCGCGTCCCCGCCCCCACCTTCGGCTCCGTACCCGGCATCAGCGCAAACTGCAAACGCCGCTGCTGATTGTCGATCCGGTCCAGGATCACCTCCACACGATCGCCCACGCGAAAGCAATGCCCCGTGCTCGCCCCACAGATCACCCGGTCCGCATCCCGAAAACTATAAAAATCTCCTTGCAGCGACCCCAGCGGCACCAATCCCTCGATAAACATCTCATCCAGCTCAACAAAGAACCCATATTTCGTCACCGAAAGAATGATCCCCTTGAAGTCTTCGCCGACCCTGTCGGCCATAAACTTCATCTTCTTCCACTCGATCAACTCACGCTCGGCATCTGCTGCCCGCCGCTCCGCCTGCGAGCTCTCCACCGCCATATCCGCAAGCTCTTCGGCCGGGATTGGTTCTGCCGCGAGCCTGTGCTCTGTTTCGTCCCGCCTCATTTCCGTCGCACGATCGTCTTCAACACGATCTTCCGACAACTCCTCACTCCATCCAATCCGCCCCTCACGCCGTTTCGCCTTCGCCGGAACCTTCCCTGACGAGAGATCCTCCCCACGAGCCTTCCAAACCTCCGGCCTCGCCTTCAACCCCGCGTCCTTCCGCCCGCCCGCCCGCTCCAACTCCGTTTTCCATGGCTGCGGATCCGTCGAAAGAATCGCTCCTCCCTCTGCCTCAACGCCCCGCCCTAACATCTCCCGCACCAACCGGTGCACGATCAAATCCGGATACCGCCGGATCGGCGAAGTAAAGTGCGTATAGCAAGGGCTCGCCAACGCAAAGTGCCCTTCGTTCTTCTCCGCATACTTCGCCTGCTTTAGGGATCGCAGCATGAGGTACGACAGGATTCGCTCCTCCGGCTTACCCTGAATCTTCCGCACCAGCTTCTGGTACATCTGCGGCGTCACTGGGATCCGCTGCGGCAACTCATGCGCCTGCGCTCCCCGGCTGTCTCGCCCACGCTCGCTCCTCCGCTGCGACTTCCGACGGTCCGTCTTCATCGTCAGCCGCTTCACCGGCAGCGCCCCGATCCCTAAAGTCTGCCCAAACGCAGCCGCCGTCTCCTCAAAATCCACAATCCGCTTGGGGTCCGGCATCTCGTGCACCCGGTACATCGACGGAATTCCCGCCGCCGTCAGCCACGTCGCCACGCACTCATTGGCGCTCAACATAAACTCCTCAATCAGCCGGTGCGCCCACCCCCGCTCTGACCGCACAATCGCCTTCATATTGCCGTCCGGATCGAACTCCACAATCGGCTCCGGCAAATCGAAATCGATCGAACCCCGCCGCACCCGCTTGCGATTCAGCCGAAGCGCCAGCTCCAACATGCGATCGATCGCCGCCGGCAGCTCCGGCTGCTCCAGCCCCACGCGCTCCCGCTCTGCTTCATCTTCCGCCGCAGGCGCCGCCGTCACCGCCGTATGCTCATTCCACACAGCCGCCCCGGGCGACGCGTTCAGACAACGCTGCACACTCGTGTACGTCATCCTGCGAACGCTGCGAATGATCCCCTCCGCCACCCGGTACCCCAGTACCTCCCCCTTCGCATCGATCTCCATCACGCAACTCAGCACCAACCGGTCCTCGTGCGGCAACAGCGAACACATCCCGCTCGAAAGCGCATGCGGCAGCATCGGCACCGCACGATCCGGAAAATACACGCTCGTCCCCCGCACCCGCGCCTCCGTATCCAGCGCCGACCCAGGCAAAACATAGCTGCTCACATCCGCAATATGCACCTGCAGCTCGCTGTTGCCGTTCGGGAGCGTCCGCACCAGCACCGCATCGTCAAAATCCTTCGCCGTCTCCCCATCGATCGTCACAATCGGCAGCCCGCGAAAATCTTCCCGGTCCGCCAACTCCGACGGGGGCAGGGAAGCGACGTCTTCCTTCGCGCGCTCGTCCGCCTCTGCCAGCACATGCGCCGGAAAGGTGTGCGGAATGGCATGTTTCCGGATGATGATTTCAACATCCACCCCAAATGCATCCGGCGGCCCCAGAACCTCGATCACCCGTCCCTGCGCAGGCCGCCCCGGCTGCGGAAACCTGGTGATTTCTACCTCGACAGCCATTCCCTCCAACGATTGGCTGGTCTCCGAGTCCTGTGGCTGCCTTCGACGACCGTCGAGGCTGCGGGATGTCTCCCCGCCCAAAGTACGGTGATGCGCCTGCTGCTCGGCTTCCACCCGCTCGGCTCCCGGCGGAATCTCGATCGGCCCACCCACACGATCATCCCAGGGCTGCACAAAATTCCCGGACATCTGCTCAAATCCGGCACGGTCACGCCCGTACCCCCCCATCTTGCGCTCCGGCCATCCTCGCGCGTTGTGAAAGATTCCCACAACCGTGGTGTTAAGGCGCGTTAAAACACGAGCAATCCGCCCGGACCGTCGGCCATCCCGCCCCGGGCCGTCCTCATCCACCAAAACAAGATCGCCATGCATGGCTCCATGTAGGGCATTCGGAGGTATAAAAATGTCTTCGGCAGGTCTGCCGGGCTCTGCCTGACCCCTGGCAGCCTCTGGACGAACAAAGCCATAGCCGTCCCGGTGAAGCTCAAGCCTGCCTGTCGCAAACCTGTTGTTTGCCTGAGACAAAAGGGTTGCCTGACGCCTATGAGGCTGCGTCCTCGCGCCGTCAAGAGTACTTTCGTCCCTATCTGCACCAACAGTAGTGCTTTCAGCCTTTCGCGGAATCGCCCAAAGCTCGTCCTCCACCAGCCGCAGCTCACCTCGTCCCACCAACCGGCCAAGCTGCTCCAGTAAGAGTCGACGTTCGCGCCCGCCTCCTAGGCCCAGTTCGCGAACGAGCTGTTTGTAGCCGGCTTTCTCACCAGCGGATCGCGCAATACGAGACAAAAGTTCCCGATCAGAAGGAGTCGGCGAGGGGTGAGTCATGCTGCAGAAAGCATACGGCAGGAACCTTTGTCAGCATCACGATAGTCATTTAGCACCTACAACATTGGTTTGGTTACTTCGGTAATAGGGGCACATACATGATTCGTTATGTGCTTGATAGGGCTGGAGTTCCTGTCGTCTATAGCCTACCTTCAGCACATCGAGGAAGTCCACTACACCTCGGGGTCACACGATACAACTTAGGAGCCACTCCCATGAA
>CAXUDN010000008.1:70240-74360 GCA_964249715.1 uncultured Acidobacteriaceae bacterium | reverse complement strand
GGCATCCCTTTCAGTTTACCGCCGGGGCCAGTGTTGCGGGTGTTGCGAGGACGCGTGATGTTACACAGCCATTTGCTGGATCAATCTTGTCACTGTCGCCGAAGTGCCATGATCGGACTTTTCGTCGTGATCGGTCCCTTCGATGAGTATGCCGTTGAGGCATTCGAGGGTGAGTTGATTTTGCGATCTTCGTCGCGTTTCGCGGCGAAGACCTTATCAGCTGCACTTCTGGGACGGCCTTATGGGTGTCGGTTGGACGAGGGTGGAGTGATCTGATTGACGAGGACGTTGTCTTTGGCTTTGTGCAGCAGCTGAACCTTGGCTAGCTCGGTGTGGGCTTCTTCGGCGTTGCCCATGACCTGGGCGAGGCGGGCGAGGCGGTAATGGGCGTCGGGGTCGTTGGGAGCTAAAGCGATCGCGTGTTTGAAGTCGGCTTCGGCTTCGGAGTTTCGGTGGTCATGGGCGTTGATCTGGCCGAGGTCGAGGAAGGTAAGGCGGACGGGGTTGGGCTGGGTGACGGCCTTCTCGAGCACGGTGCGGGCGGTGGTCCAGTCGTTCTTTTTGATGGCCAGATCGCCAAGGTAGGTGAGGGCCTGGGTGTGGTTGGGTTCAAGCCCGAGTTCTTTCTGGAACTCGGGTTCGGCGTCGGCAAAATTGCCCTGTTTCCAGAGGAGATAGCCGAGGCCGAAGTGGAGGTCGGGGGTGTTGGGGGCGGCGGCTTCGGCGGCGCGGAACTGGGCGACGGCGGAGGTGGGATCGCCTTTGGCGTCGAGGGCTTCGCCGGCGATCATGTCGGCCTGGGCGGAGGTGGGGTCCTGCTGAAGGATGAGTTTGTCCTGCTCGAGGGCGCAGGTGTAGTCCTTGGCCCAGAGGCAGCTTTGGGCGAGGGTGAGACGGAGTTGCAGGTTGGTGGAATTTTGTTCGACGCCGGCGCGGAGATAGGGAACGGCTTCGGCGAAGTGAGCTGTGCCGTAGAAGGACATGCCTAAGAGGAGTGGAGGGCGGGGGTCAGCGGGGGACTGTTTGGCTGCTTGCTGAAGGGCGGGGATGGCGTCGGCGAGCTGGCCTGTTTTGAAGAGGGCGAGGCCGAGATTCATGGCGGCACCGGGGAAGTTGGGTTGAAGCTGGAGGGCTTTGCGGTAGGCGGGGATAGCCTGGGGGTAGTTGCCTTCGAGGGCGTAGTCGAGGCCGAGGTGAGCGTTGGCTTCGGGGTCGTTGGAGTTGGCAGTGAGGAGTTGTTGCCAAGCCTGTTCGGCGGCTTGGAGGTTGCCGGCCTGTTCTGCGTCGAGGGCTTGTTGGCGGGTTTGGGAGGGTGTCTGGGCGTGGAGGATGGTGCTGAAGAGGCAGAGGAGCGCGAGGGTGCGGGTGAGGCTTGGCACGGGATGACCTGTTGGGGAAAGGGTACAGGCTGGGAGTCGGGGCGGGCCAGGGGTGGGCCGCTTTGGGATGGCAGGGAGAAGGCGGAGTGAGAGGACGAGTGGTGTAGGGCGGGAGTGAGGGAGGGGAAAGGAAGCAGAGGCGAACGCAGATCCATTACGCGATGACCAAAAGGGCAGACGCAGATTCCCTGCGGGGATGACAAGCAAAAAGGGTAGAGCAATGGGGATCGGTGGAGCACCGGTAAGGGCATCGGCAGAAGCAACGGTGAAAGAGAGAGTGAGGCGCTTGCAAGAGAAAGGGCGTAGCAGCAGGTTCGCTACTACGCCCTTGGGTGTTGGGGTTGAGGTTAGAAGAGGAACTTGGCGCCGAACTGCAGGACACGGGGGTCATAGGTGCTGGTGACCTGGCCGAAGTTGCTGTCGCTGCTTCCGGTGTCGATGCCGTTGAACTCCCTGTGGTTGAAGGTGTTGTAGCTTTCCGCACGGAGTTGAATCGAGGGCCCTTCGCGCGAGGTGATGTGGAAGGTCTTGTAGAGAGACAGGTTCCAGTTGAACAGTCCCGGGCCGACGACGGAATCCTTGCCGGCATTGCCGAAGCCGGTGGTTGTCCCATTATCCAGCCATGGAGCGATCGGCTGGCTGAAGGAGCTGGTGCTGAACCATTTCCCCTGCGTTCTGGGATAGGAAACCTTGCCGCTTATATTGGGTCTGTTGGTCGTGTTGCCGCCCAGCCCAAGGGTGTCGCCACCCTCTACGATCCCGGCGAGCGCGGGCAGGCCGGGTCCGGTTCCGTTGTAGTACACGTTCAGCGGTGTTCCGCTTTCTGCTGTTGTTGTGCCGGCGATTTCCCACCCACCCAAGAGGGTGCGTTCGAAACCACTGTTGGCATGCAGGAAGTAAGGAACGGCATAGATGTAATTGGCGTTGAAGATATTGCGCCGATCGAAATTGCCTGAACCGCGATCGTAGCCGGGGTTGTAGGGATTGGAGAGGAAACCGCCGGAGCCGGCGAGGGTGGAAGAGTTCAGGTCGCCGCTCTGGATGTCGATCTCGTGGGACCAGGTATAGCTGAGCTGCAGGGTGAAGCCGTGCTTCTGCTCCATGCGTAATTGCGCCTGGAGGGAGTTGTATTTGAAGTTCTGGGCGTTCTCTTCCTGGCCGATGTTGGAATAGCCCAGGTAGGGACGGTAAAGGTTGGCGTTAGGGGCAAAGCCACCGACTGTGGCGTTGGTGGCAACGGCTTCGCGCTGAGACACCGGGCTGCTGAAGTTGAGATCGTTGATTTCGCGGATGTCGTCCTGATTCCATCCGCTTGTCCCTACGTAGCCGAGACCGAAGATCACGGAAGGCGCAAGGGACTGCTGGAAGCCCAGGCTGTACTGAATGGTGCCCGGGTTGGGGTAGTAGGTGCTCTCCTCACGAAGACCGGCGGGTCCGAACGGCGTGGTTGCGGTGGCTCCGGTGACGTTGCTGGTATTGGGGTTGCTGAAGTAGACGTTGTTGGCGCTGGGTTGGTAGGAGAACGGCGGGTTGGCGTCGATGTCGTACGTATCGTTTCCCTGGACACGCTCGTAGAAGAGCCCGAAGCCGCCCCGGAGAACGGTTTTGCCGTTCGCGAAGAGGTCGTAGGCGAAACCAACGCGCGGCTGAACGGTCAGGAAGCTGTTGTTGACCAGTTGCCTCTGAACGCCATTGGTCCCAGCCAGCTGCAGGCCGTTGAGATAGAACAGGTTTCCGTTGACGGTCGCGAACCCTGGGCCGTTGGGGTTGAGATTGCCGGTGGACGCGCTCGGGGTCTGCGCATTGGCTGCGGTGTAGGCTGTCGGGTTGAAGTTGGCGAGCTGGTTGTTCTTCTCGTAGACGTGCGGCAGGGCGTCGTAGCGAAGACCCAGGTTGAGGGTCAGCTTCGCCGAAGCATGCCAGTCGTCCTGACCGTAAACCGAGTAATTGTTGTCGATGTAGTGATCGGTCCGCTGTTGCTGCAGCTGATCGTAGCTGCTGGCGAAACCGAGGAGGAAGTTGGCGTAGGAGCTCTGGCTGTACCCGGAGCCGCTGAAGCTGTAATCGCCCTCGGTATCTGCCTGGAGCTGCTGGTTCTTGTCTGTCCGCATGTAGCTGACGCCGACCTTGACCGCGTGCCTGCCCCAAATCTTGGAGACATCGTCGCGGATCTGGTAGTCGAGAAAAGCGTTGTTCCACGGCCAGTAGATGGCGGTGTAGGTGGTGTTGAGCGGGCCGTTAGAGAAGCCGACCTGCGGAAGGCGGTTGAGAGCGTTGTTGCCTTTGAAGAAGCTTTGCGCGTTCCACCCGGTGGGCTGCTGGTAGATGCCGGTAGGGACAACACTGATCCTGTTGCCGTTTACGTTGAAGGCCGTCTCGTTCAGAAGGGTGGGCGAGAGGGTCTGGCTGAGCTTGATGACGGCTGCCCAGGAGGGGTTGGAGAAGACATCGCCGACGGTGGAGTAGCTGTCGCCGCTCCACTGGGTGGGGATGATGGTCTGCGACATGGAGTCGTGGATCCAGCTGCCAAGGAGATGGTATTTGTCGGAGAAGATTTGATCGACGCGGACGACGTCCTCGCGAACCGAGGTTGGCTGCTTCGGCGAAGAAACGAACTGGGTGCTTCCGAAATTGGGCTTCGGGATGGCTCCGGTTCCCATGAAAAGGACCGCATTCGCATCCAGCAGATTGGCGGGGATGGTGTTGTTGGGGAAGGGCGATCCGGCGGTGAGGCCGTCGGA
>CAXUDN010000008.1:35601-70140 GCA_964249715.1 uncultured Acidobacteriaceae bacterium | reverse complement strand
GTATAGGTAAACGCCTGACCGGCGGTGGGGAAATCCGCCAGCGGGATGGTGTTCTGCGTTGAGGGCGGCGCACCGAGGATCAGGCGACGCCACTCCTCCCCGGCGAAGAAGAAGGTCTTGGTCTTGTCAGTGTTGTAGAGATGCGGGATGACGACGGGTCCACCGACATCGCCGCCCCAGATGTTGAGCTGGAGTGTTTGCCGCGGCTGGTCGCTCTGTTTATTGAAGTAGTTGTTGGCGTTGTAGTCCTGATTGCGGTTGAACTCCCAAAGGCCGCCATGGAAGTCTTTCGTACCGCTCTTGAGCACCATGCTGACGGTGCCGCCGGAGGAGATACCGTAGTCCGGGGTGTAGTTGGAGCTGAGAACGTTGAATTCGGAAAGCATGTCGGGGGCGGGCATCACGTCGAGTTTGCCGCCGGAGCCGCGGTCATAGACTTCGCCGCCATCGATGAGCCAGTTGTTGTGGTCGGGGCGCATGCCGTTGAAGCTGAGATTGAAGCTGGAGCCCTGCGCGGTGACGCCGTTGAACGACGGATTGGTGGAGGCGACGCCGGTGCCGAGCGAGGTGAGGCCGATGACGTTGCGGCCGTTGGTGGCGAGCTGCACCATCTGCTGGCCGGTGATGAGGGTGGAGACCTCGTTGGTTTCGCTTTGGACCTGGAGGGCGTCGGCTTCGACGGTGACGGTCTGGCCTTCGGAGCCGGCCTTCAGCGTGACGTCTTCCTTGAGCGTCTGGGCGACGTTCATCACAATGTCGTTCTTCTTGTAGGCGGTGAAGCCGGAGACGTTGACCGAGAGGGAATACTTGCCGACATCGAGGCCACTGAAGTCGAAGAGGCCTGCGCTGTTGGTGGGTGCCTTGTTTGCCTGGCCGGTTTGGATGTTTGTGAGCGTGACCTGCGCTTTGGGGAGAACGGCACCGCTTGGATCGGTGACGGTTCCGGTGATTTCGCCACTGCCCTGGGCGTGGGCGGCCCCTGCAAAGGCGAACAGGGCCGCAGAGGTAGCCAGCGTGGCTGCCCGCCACTGCGGCTTCCCGATGTGTTGGCGAAGTTTAAGGGACCGTGTATCTCGAGTGTGAGACATCGTTTTATTCTCCTTTGTTCGGCGAACGAAGAAACTGTGGCGGAACTTGCGCAAATGAGGGGAGCGCCCGGCGATCGCGGTCGCTGCCCTGCCTCCAAAAAGGGGTACAGACTGGGTCCTGCCCATTAGCCGCGATCACCGCCATTTTCGGGTGACGAAGAAATCGCACTTTTCAGGTGCACCTTTTCTATACAGGGTTTGCAGCTACGTCAAGGCGCAAATGGAATGAATTGGTGTAAGCGATTGCACGCTTAACAAATTCCGGTGGTCCGAAGCGGGCACAGGCCGGGGCGATGCATTCGAGCAAAGGATTGCCCGAGTCAATCAAGAAAGTGACGCTTTATTCCAGCGGTCGATGTTTCTGCCCAGCGGCGTGGGTTATTGCTGAACGGGGCAGGGGACCGGCAAAGACCGGACCAGGAGCATCTCTTTGGGACATACCCCAAGACGGGCGCGAGAACTACAGGTCAGATTGGGATAGAGCGGCTACCGTTTGAGGATCGGCCCGTCTTTCGCCGGTACGCCGAAACTCGGCGTGCCATCCGCCTTCCACGTAAACCGCTGCGCTCGCGTGGCCCGGCCCTTCGCTGTAGGTGCGTCGGTAAGTTTCGCCGCATACAGGAGCCAATCCGTGCCATCGCTGCCCACCGCGAAGGTTCCGCGCCCGGGTCCCCATATCCCATGCTCGGGCGAAGCCGCAAAGACCGGCTCAGGCGCTTTCACCCAAGCCGAGGCCTGGAGCGGATCGCGGCCCTGCAAAGTTAATAAACCCAAACAGTACTGGGAGGAGGCTGTATCCGACGCTGAGAAGACAACGAACGTCCTGCCCGCGTGATACAGCGCCGTGGGACCCTCATCGACGGGGTAGTTGCGTGTGCTGCCTGCACCCTTTTCCCACGGGTACTCCGGTTTCGCAATGAGTGACTCCGTGCCTGTAGGCTGGGCCGGCCCTGCGAGCCGCGTGACGTGGATCTCATTCGCTCCACTGTCCACGGTGACATACATCAGGTAGTGCACATCACCCACCGTCAACACGGAAGGATCGATCGATGCCCGGCCATGGAGATCCAACGCGCCCTTGAAGGTATAGCTTCCCAGCGCATCGCTTGTGTCGGACTGCAGTAGATAGATTGCATGCTCCTTGCCCGGCATGCGCGCGGTGAAGTAGATCCACCATCGTCCGTCCATGAACCAGAGGGTCGGCGACCAAAGCTCTCGCAGACCATCGGTCGGCGTGAAGACCGTTTTGCTGTTCACCGCCGCCGTATCCACGGTCGGTCCGCTCCAGATTGTCACGTTGTTTCCGCTGGTGGCCAGCAACAGGTAACGCCCTGCCACGGGGTGCAATGTGATGAACGGGTCGGCGTGGTCCAGGATCGGGTTGGTTGGACCTTGCGCCATCCCCGGCGTGAGGGTGATGAGCAGAGACAAAAGGGCAAGACAAATTCGCATGCGTCCTCTGTACCCCAGCTTAGTCCAGACTTTGAAGGAAGCCAGGAAATGCGGGTCTTCGTAGCCAGGGTACCGAAGGAGCGGCCAGAGGAGTGGCGGCAGCGCGTCAGGGTTTGGAGATGTCGGTGAGGTTGTCATCGGCTACGCGGTCGATGAGTTTGTTGTAGGGGTCGATGCCGGCGCGGGTGGGTTGCTGATCGACGAAGACGGTAAAGGTTTGCTGGTCTGCGGTGAGGTGTTGCTTCTGTAGGTAGAGGGGTTTTTCCTCATCCTTTTTGCCGTTGAAGATCCCGATGTCGATGTAGTCGTTGATGGGCATGGGACTCTCTTTGCCGTTGCCGTCTGCCTGGAGCTTGCGGGCCTGGACGGTGAGGACGACCTTGTATTTGCCGTCGGGCTGTTTCTGGGAGGTCGCGGAGACGGCCTTGTTGTCGTAGAGAACGATGCGTTCGAAGCCGTCGGTGATGAAGTACTGGAGTTCGGGTGGAGTGACGGTACGAAGGGCAGCGACGAACTGGCGGGTGTCGGGGTAGGGCTGGTCGGAGGAGGCCTGGCCGCGGGTGGTGTCGGCGGCATCGACCTGATTGTTGGCGTTGGCGTAGCGGTACTGACGGAGAAAGGTGCCGAGGGCCTGGTTGAGCCTGTCTTCCCCGATGTAGTCGGACAAGGCGTAAAGGATGACTGAGCCCTTCTGGTACCAGACATAGCTTTCGTTCTGGACGAGCGCGAGGGGGTTTTCGTGGCGGACCTCACCGGAGCGGCCGCGAAGATAGCCGTCGAGTTCGGTCTTGAGAAAGAGGCGCATGTTGTCGTCGCCGTAGCGGTGGTCCATGATGCGAAGGGCGGTGTACTCGGCAAGCGACTCGGACATCATGTTGGAGCCGGCGACAGAACCGCCGACGAGCTGGTGGCCCCACCACTGGTGTCCTAGTTCGTGGGCGGTGACGAAGTAGGCGAAGTCAATGTCTTTTTTCGGGTTCTGGACGCGGCCGATAAAGCCGATGTCTTCGGAATAGGGGATGGTGTTGGGGAAGGATTGGGCGAAGCCGCGGTACCGGGGGTACTCGATGACGCGGTACTGGGAGAACTGATACGGGCTGTAATTGGCCTGATCGTAGTCCAGACCCCTTTCGGCGGACTCGATCATCTTGTCGACATCATAGGGGTGCTTGCTGTCGTAATAGACCTCAACGTTAACGCCTTTGTAGGGAGCGGATTTGACGGTGTAGCGGCCGGAGATCCAGGAGACGAAGTCCTGGATGTGGGTGCCAGCCATGGAGTATTCGAAGTAGTTGCGACCGTTTTCTGTCCAGCGTCGCTGAAGGTAGCCGGGGGAAAGGGCGATCTGGTCGCCGGAGGTGCTGACGGTGGTGTGATAGGTAATCCAGTCGGCCTGCGGACCGGTAAAGAGGTTGAGGCGTTCGCCACGAGCGTCCTGGCGTGGCGGAAGCTCTTCAAGGGCAGGGAGTTTTTCTTCACGGCGGCGGCGGGGGTCGCTGATTTCAGTACCCCGGTCATAGCCGATCTCCGGAAGGTAGGCTGCGTCGAAGAAGGTCCCGTTGTGGGCGAACTCGGGGAGTTCATTGCCGTCGCGGAAGCCGTGGCTCTGGTGGCCCACCTTGGAGATGAGGGTGAAGGTTTCGCCGGGCTGGAGAGGCTCCGAGAAGGCGTAGATGGAGTAGAGGTCACGGGGGGCCCGGCTGACGAGGTGCGTGGGCCGGGAGAACTGGAGATCGGAGAGGGATTGTTTTGTGTCGGTGAGGTGAATCTGCGTGAGGGGCGTAGAGGTTTTGTTCTGGAGGGTGTAGGTGACGGTGCCATCGAACGAACGGCGCTCGGGGTAGATGTTGATGGTGGCGTCGACGGCGGTGACTTTGGGTTGGGCGAGGTTTTCGTATTGCTTGAACTGACGCTCGTAGTCGGCCTGGATGTGACGACGGTCTTTGGCGGTGAGGTACTCGTTGAGGACGTGGGCGTTGTAGAAGTACCAGGAGCCGGCACCGATGGCGACGAGGAGGCAGAGAGCGGTCGCTGGAATGAGACGAGGCAGACGGGCACGAGCGAGACGCAGGCGGGTGCCCCAGGCGGATTCGGCTCCGCGGCGGGTGAAGAGGATAGAGAGGATGCCAAGGAGGGCGGCGATCGCAGACCAGTAGACGAGCGACCAGAGGATGGCCTGGACGAAGTGGCCGTAGCGGTTCATGTCGGAAAAGGTGTAGGAGGGGGTCGAGCCGAAGAGGTACAGGGTGTTTTCCCAGCCGAAGTTGAAAAGGATGGGCTGGATGATGAAGGCGCCGATAACAATGGCGTGGCCGATGAACTTGTTGGAGACGAGGGTCTGGACGAAGAGGGCCAGGAGAGCATAAATCATGATCTCGAGGAAGGAGATGAGGAACAGCTCCTGCACGTACTGGAGGAGGTCGTACCGGTGGAAGCCGGCGACCGTCTGCATAAGGATGCCGCAGACCATGGTGGTGGCGAGGACCATGAGAGCGACAAAGGCGAGAGCGACGAATTTGGAGAGCCAGTCCGGAGTATCGCGGACGGGTAGCGCGTCGTGGATGCCGTCGAAGTGGGTGTCGCGCTCGCGCCAGATGAGTTCGGCGGCGTAGAGGGCAACGACGATGTAGCCGAAGAGCTGGGCGTTTCCTTCGACGACCCCGAGGATCAGATAGGTGACGGGGTAGACGCCGGATTCGGAACGGTGCCCGGCGAAGTAGCTGTTGGTGATGGAGAGGACGGCATCCAGGGCGAGGATGCCCCAGAACGGGACCTCATGGAGGATGTTGGAGATGCGGAGTCGGGTTAGGGAGACGAACTGCGCCCAGGTGGTGGCGGGCGAGAAGACCTGGTGGATGAGGGGAAGGCGGGCGACGGTGAGGGAACGAACGGGGCGGGCGACGGCTTCGTCCTGCTGGCGGGCGCGGGCGGCTCGGCGGCCCTGGGAGCGGGCGGTGAGCGCTTCGACGGACATGGGAAAGAAGAACCATGTGGCGGCAAGGCAGAGCAGGCCGATGGCGATCCAGAGGAGGCGATTGTAGAGATAGGGACCGGTCCAGGAGAGCAGGAGGGAGTTTTTTTCGACGACGGTCCAGTAGCGGGTGACGTTTCCGAAGGCGAGGAGGCCGATGGGGTCGGAGATGGTGGACCAGAAGCGCTCCAGCGAGCGGGTGGCGGAGAAAACGGTGATGCCGACGATATAGATCATGAACAGGGCGACACCCTGCAGATAGACCAGGAAAATTTTGCGAGAAAGGGCGGCGACGGCGAAGAAAAGGGAGCCGAGAAAGAAGGTCTGGACGACGATGACCGTGAAGAAGGGCTGGAGATACCAGGAGACCGGGACGTGAGAGGCGATGCGGGTGTGGTCGGCCCAGGGTGCAAGGGTGCCGAGGGCGGTGCCAAGGAGCATGCCGGTGAAGGTGAGGACGGTGGTGACGAAGGATCCGGCCCACCGCCCGCCGAGATAGGCAAACTTGGAGATGGGTTTGGTGAACAGGATCTGGAAGGTGTCGCGCTGGAAGTCGCGGAGAATGGAGGTACCAAAGATGGCAGCCACGATGATGGAGCCGAACCACATGGCGCCGATGTCGTTGTAGTAATTGGCGAAAGGTCCGTTCAGGAGGATTTTGCCGTTGCCGGAGCCGACCGGTCCGAAGCTCTCGGAGGCGACGCAGAGAAAGGAAAACAAGAGCCAGAGGCCGAAGTAGACGTAGGTGGAAAGGCTCTTGAGGCGGAACCTGAGCTCGAAGGTAAAGAACTCCCAGAACATGCGCATGTGCGGCGGTCCTCCGTGCGGGATGTGGAGCTTAGTTGACAGCGTTTCGAGCAGCCTGGGGGTTTGACTGGCGGGCGAGGTGAAGGAAGTAGACGTCCTCGAGGCCGGAGGGGACGGCATGGAAGCCGTTGCCGGGGGAGTTGTCCGCGAAGACGCGAATCTCATGCTGCCCCGCGACGAGGTGGGTGGAGATGATGGGCATCTGCTGCTCGAGAGAGCGAAGTTCGTCGTCAGAGGTAAGGAGTTTGCTCCAGATTCTGCCTTCGAGCGCGGAGAGGGTCTCCGCCGGAGAGCCTTCGAGGAGGAGCTCTCCGGAGGCGATGATCGCCATGCGTGGGCAGAGTTCGCGGACGTCGTCGACGATATGGGTGGAGAGAATGACGGTGCGGTCGCGGCCGATGGAGGAGAGGAGATTGAGAAAGCGATTGCGCTCGGCGGGATCGAGGCCGGCGGTGGGCTCGTCGACGATGATCAGGCGTGGGTTCGCGAGCAGGGCCTGCGCGATGCCGAAGCGCTGCTTCATGCCGCCGGAGTAGGTGGACAGGGATTTTTTGCGGGCGTCCCAGAGGTTGGTCTGCTGGAGGAGAGCTTCGACGACTTCCTTGCGCTCCCCGGCGTTGGTGATGCCCTTCATGACGGCGAGATGCGAAAGCATCTCCACGGCGGATATTTTGGGGTAAACACCGAACTCCTGCGGCAGATAGCCGAGAACCTTGCGGACGGCGTCCTTGTTGCGGAGGACGTCGATGCCGTCGAGATCGATGGAGCCGCTGTCGGGATCCTGGAGGGTGGCGATCGTGCGCATAAGGCTGCTCTTGCCGGCGCCGTTTGGACCGAGGAGACCGAACATATTGTCCCCAATGGAAAGAGTGAGGTTCTTCAGAGCCTGGACGCCGTTGGGGTAGGTCTTGCATAGACCGGTGATCGTGAGGGCCACGGGGAACTCCAGAGAAGATATTTGGCACTTGGTTGCTGTACGCGCAATCTATCACGGCTGTTCCGAAAGCGAATGGATGGCTTTTGGGGTGATGCCGTCGGGAGGAGGTTTGCGCGTCCTGCAAGCCTGACTGCAAGGCCCGCAGATTGCTTTTGGAGGGGTCATCAAGAATTGTGATTTCCGAGTAATGACGCGTCTAGAAGTTCTGACCGCGTTTCACAGGGGAGGGCAAAGGAGCAGGCCTGGCCCCGGTGAGAGCCAGGCTCGGCGAGCGGATCCGGGTTCCTGCGCATACAGCCGGTGCGTCGGAACTGT
This sequence comes from uncultured Acidobacteriaceae bacterium, assembly GCA_964249715.1. Classification (GTDB taxonomy): domain Bacteria; phylum Acidobacteriota; class Terriglobia; order Terriglobales; family Acidobacteriaceae; genus Granulicella. The sequence goes on along the minus strand of CAXUDN010000008.1, from coordinate 62,570 downwards.
GCGCAAGGATTGCGTGAGATGAGGGGTCCGGATTATTGGCCAGGATGCGCTAGGTTCAGGCCGCCGGTAAACGGCAGCTGTAGAACCGGGAAAGTTGCGCGCTCGTCATGCCGGCGGGTTACCGCGGCGGTTGTAAGCTCAGGACCACTACCGGTTCATGTTCTGGAAAATCGCGTCGTAGTTGCCGTTCTTCTCGGCGAAGCGGAGGGCGTGGACACGGTCTACCAGGATTTCGCCGGAGGGGGGTGGGTCCTTGAGGAGGTCCATGGTTTCGGCGATGAAATCGGCGAGGGGCATGGCGTTGGGATCGGTGGCGCCGCCAGGGGTGAGGAGTTCGGTCTGGACGTAGGGTGGCGCGAGTTCAAGGACTTCGATGGACGTACCGCTGAGCTGGTGGCGGAGGGATTGGGTCCAGGAGTGGATGGCGGCCTTGGTGGCGCAGTAGGTGGCGGTGGCGGCCATGGGGATGAAGGCCAAGCCGGAGCTGACCGTCATGATGGTGGCTTTGGGCTGGGCCATGAGCGTGGGGAGGAGGGCGGCTGTGAGGCGGAGGGGGCCGAGAAGGTTGATGGCGATGATTTGCTCGGCGGTGGCGAGGGTATCGACGCCTGCCTTGAGGTCTTCGAACTTCATGATGCCGGCGTTGTTGATGAGCACGTTGAGGGTGGGAATTTCGGTTTTGACTTCGGCGACGAAGCGCTGGAAGTCGTCGGGGTTCTCGATGTCGAGGGGGAGGGAGCGCATGCCGGGGTTGGCGCGGGTGGTGTCGTCGAGGACGGACTGGCGGCGGCCGGCAATGATGACCTGGTTGCCTCGCTGATGGAAAGCTTCGGCGAGGCCGCGGCCAATGCCGGTGCCGCCGCCGGTGATGAGGATGGTATTGCCAATGAGGTTCATGGGGCTCCTTGGTATTTGAGCGATTTGATGTAACGCAGGCGGGACGGGGCGCGTGGGTTGCGACGGGCAGAATGCAGAAGTGTCTCTCCACCGCACGACGTTGAGGCTGTCCCCGGCGGTCCAGATGACGAGATCCTTACGAGTGCGAGGGTTTGGGAAGTGATTAGTGGGACGTTGCTGGGGGTGGGATGGGGGGGAGGCCGAGGTCGGTGGGGCTGGGGAGGGTTTTGGAGTCGTCCCACTGACGCTGGGCGGTGTGGAAGCGGTCGATGCGGGTGTACCAGAGATTGATGGTGGAGTCGTAATGCTCGAGGACGGGGCGAAGGGCGTAGGGGCGGTTGGTGCGGAGCCAGAGCCCGGCGTAAAGATCGCGGAGGAGCGAGTAGGTGTCAACGATGTCTTCGAGGCGGCCGTTGATGCCGCGGATGGTGGAGAGGTCCCAGATGACATCGGCGCGAACTTTTTTGTCGGAGGAGAGGGCGTTGGTTTGGGCCTGGGCGTAGAGGGTGGGGATTTCGTCGGCAAGTTGGAATTTGAGGCCGATGAAGTCGATGCGGCGAGCACCGAGCTCGAGGGCGTCGAGGGCGTCGGGCTCACGGAGTGTTGTTCGTTGTGCGTTGTCCGTTGTCAATGGGGTGTCTGGGTTGTAAGGGGGTGAAGTGCCCGGCTCGGTGGTGAGATAGCCCACCTTGGCGCCTGTTGGACGGGAAGAGGGAGCACCTGGATAGGCGGCGCGGGCCTGGGCAATGAGGGTGAGGGCGCGTTCGGCGTGGAGGCGGAGGTCGTGGGTGTAGGGGCGGAGTTTGGCCGCGTAGGTTTGGCCGTCTTTGGACCAGGGATCGAGCCAGAAGAGGCCGTCGGAGGCGTCGCCGGTTTTGGCCTGGTCGTGGAGGAGGGCCTGGGCGGCCATGATTTCTTCCTGGGCCTGGTTGATCTTGCCGGTAGCGTCGCCGTGGAAGATGGGGCCGTAGGCCGCTTCGAAATCGGCGGGGGAGCCGGTGCCGCCCTGCCAGGCCTGGGCGGCGCCGAAGAGGATGCCGAAGTAGTTGTTGCTGGCGAGGGCTTCGCCGTCGTCGTACCAGATGGTGTTGAGCTGGCCGGTTGCGCCGAGCTTTACGCCGTCGCGGGTAAAGCCCTGGATGTTGGCGAGGGCGTAGTTGTAGTTGGGGTAGACGCGGGACCAGTTATTGATGCCGGAGGCGACCCAGGTTTCTATGCCGGCGTCGGTGAAGGGCGTGATGTAGCGGGCATACCCGGTTTTGCTGGGGTTGTACCACCAGGCAACCGCGATGGTGTTCTGTTTGAAGTCGGGGGGGAGGGCTTTGACGAGGGCGGGGGCGTCCTGGGCGATGTCGCCCCAGAAGAGGATGCGGCGATGGAGGGGGCGGAGACTTTTGTCGATCTGTTGGAGGTAGTTGAGATAGACCGGGGCCAGGCCTTGTTGCTCGACGGCGGCCTTGGTTTGGCCGTGGCCGAGGTCTACGGTTTCGTCGGCGCCGATGTGGAGGAAGGGGCCTGGGTAGTCGGCGGCGAGCTCGGTAAACATTTGATCGATGAGCTGGAGGGAGCCAGGCTGGCCGGGAGCGAGGACGGCGCCGTGAGGGGTTTCGGCGAGTTGGGAGTAAGTCTCCCAGTTGAGGTTGTGGTGGAGGTGGCCGAAGGCTTCCTGGTCGGGGATGACGGTGATGTGGTAGCGGGCGGCGTAGGCGGTGAGCTCGCGGGCGTCTGCGGCGGAGACGGAGCCGCCGGGGGGTGCGGGGAGGGGATTGGAGGCGTATTGCTGGGTGTGCTCGAAGTACGGGGAGTAGACGTTGGCCTTGTAGGCGGCGAGGGTGCGGATGAGTTTCTTCTGGTAGTCGAGGGTGCTGACGGGGCCGCGGGAGAGGTCGTCCTGAAGGCCGCGGTATTTGAGGGTGGGGTAGTCGCGGATTGTAGCGAGGTGGAGTACGGCGTCGGGGCCGTCGCCTTGAATGAGTTGTTTTACGGTTTGAAGGGCGTAGAAGGTGCCCGTGGGGGTTGCGGCGACGGCATTGAGACCTTGCGCATCCGGGGCAAGGACGTAGCCCTCGTCATGCATTGGAGGCGGCATCTGGATCGGCTTCGAGGCATCGGATGCGGGAAAGGCAGCGGAGTAGGCGGACTTGCCCATGTTGGTCGTAAAGGGAAGGACGCAGATGTGGACGCCTGCATTGCCGGAGGCGAGGGGGATGTGGCGTTCGGCCAGGAACTGTTGAAAGTCCTGGACGGCGAACTGGGTTTCCGGGTCGGAAAGATCGCAGGAGAGCCGAATGCCCTGGGTGAGAGGAAGGGATGCGCCGGGCTTCACCTCGCGCGGTTGGGGGATGAGGTGAAGGGTTTGCGCGGGGGCGAGAGCGGCCGTGGCGAGCAGGGGAAGGGTGCGGAGGACGCGCAAGGCGTGGGAGCGCATGGATTTCAAGGTACATGCGGGTGGGGTCGGGGTGAAAGGGTGGAGAACCGCGGAGTGCACTCTGAGGGCGGCTGGGAGGCATCCTACGAGGCTGAAGGAGATCGAAACGAGCTATGAGCGAAAAGAATGAGCAGCATGCGCAGGACTACCACGAGTTAAGCGGGACTGAGGCGCGGGAAAAGATTGCGGGGCTGGTGAAGGGCATTCACATCTGCATGATGAACACGGCGGCGAAGGATGGGTCGATCGATTCGCGGCCCATGGCGCTGCAAAATACGCCTTTCGATGGGACGTTGTGGTTTCTGACGCGGGGATCGTCAGAGAAGGTCGACGAGGTGGAGGCGGACCGGCATGTGACGCTGACGTTTGCGGAGCCTTCGGATCATAAGTATGTCACGTTGAAGGGCAAGGCCCAGGTACAGAAAGACCATGCAAAGGTGCATGAGCTATGGAACGAGATGTACAAGGCGTGGTTTCCGAAGGGGCCGGAGGATCCGGAGATCAGCGTGTTGCGGGTGGATGTGAGCGGGGGAGATTACTGGGAGGCTTCGGCGAGCAAGCTGGTGTTTTTTGCGAAGTATGCGCTGGCGGCGGCTACGGGAGGCAAGGTGTCGGTGGGGGAGAGTGGGCATGTGACGGTGTGAGGGTTCTTGGATGATTGGAGCGTGGCGGGGACTCCCCGTAGCGACAAGCCGCCGCTGGCGAGCAGTCCGAGGAGTATGTCTGTGCGGCGATAAGACTGCGATTGGATGGAGATCAGGGGTGCAGCGCGGCCAGCTTTTTGTTCAGCTCAGCAGTCCAGTCAGCTTCGGCGCTGGGCTCCATACGCTGGGCGATTGAGAGAGCTTTGTTGTACGCGGCGGCGCTTTCGTGATCGCGATGCAGCGCCGCGAGAGTGTCTCCCAGGACGATCTGTCCTTGCATCAGATTGGGATTGATGGCAACGGCCTGTTGCGCTGCGCGAAGAGCTAGGTCGAATTGTTTGCTGGCGAGCGCTTTCGTGGCACGCGTGTAGAAGCCGAAAGCCGAGGCAAGCGACGTGTTAAAGGTGCCGTTGTATACAAAGACACCGTCGTCAATGGTGTCGACCGGATGCACGTGCATGAAGGGTTGAAACGGACTCAGAATGACGGATCCGAACTCATAGCCTGTAAGTGTAGCGGCGCTGACGAGGACTGTGCCGGAGACGCTTTTTGGAACATCGACCTGCTGCTCGGTCCACATGCTGTCTGCGGTGGGCAGTTGACGACAGGGAATGCCGTAGGAGTGATAGTCGACCGACGGTTGCACAAAATAGCCAAACCAGCAGTCATGGATGTTGTGCCCATCGAGGTAACGCTTGACGGAAACGAGTTGCTGACCCCAGTCAGTGTTGGAGTCGGTGAGATAGCGGTAGGTCTTGGCGGGGCCGCCGAAGAGTTCGTTGGAGTAGGCGAGGTAGTTGGGCGCGCTCCGCAATGTGGAGGCGACATGCCAGGCGAGCAGTATGAGTGTGAGATAGATCCAGAGGCGCCTTTGTCGCCAAAGGGCGACCGCTGCGCCGCCTATCAGAACGGCTAGAAACGGGTACATGGGCAGGATATGGCGCGCGCCGATGTTCAGACCGGTATCGATCGCAATGAGGAGATAGACAAGTGGAGGCACGGTGAGAAAGCACAGTCGTTGCCATCCTTTGAGCGCCTTTGAGAGGACAGCGTAGATGGCGAGCGCCAGAAGCAACATGAAGCCAAGCGTGGACTTGATGATAAAGGCGGCCGGGAAATAGTACGGGACGCCGTGCGCGTGAACACGGCCAAAGATATACGTCGGGAAGGACTGGCCGGCTACGGACTGCACGCGGATGTCGACCATACCGTACAGGTAGGACTCAGGGAGAACGTGCCATCGAGCGAGGAACTCGTACACTCTGGGCTCGACCCCGTGCAGCGAGCTCATGTAGATAGTAAGGCTGGGCTGCATGGCTCCATGGGGATGCGCGAGAAAGCGGAAATGGTACGTAGCCCAGAGAATCGGCAGTCCCAGGACGATGGCCGCGGCAAACGCCGCACCATAGCTGCGGAGAACATGGGCGCGTTTCTCGCCTGGACGTGGCCGTACGAGCTCGAAGGCCAACAGCACGAGGGCGATCGGGAGCAACAGGACGGCCGAGTGCTTGACCGCCAAGGCCACACCGGTTGCCGCTCCAACCATCGCAAGCCTGCCGACCGAAGGCCGAACGCGAAAACGATACAGGGCGTAGACCGTGGCGAAGATACCGAATGTGACGGCCATGTCCGTGGTGACATACGCGCCATGGGCAACGAGGTTGGGCTCAAAGACCAGAACGACAAGAGCGAAGAGAGCCGCAACGGGGCCGAAGAGCTCCAGAGAAGCGAAGTAGACAACGATGGCCAGGGCAAGTGAGAAGATCGCGGCCATCATGCGTGCACGGAAGATGATCCTGCTTGCGGTGTCGATACCGCCGTTGTTGTAGATCAGATCGCGGCCATTGAAATACGCTTCGGTTTTTGAAAAAGCGCGGCTCTCGGGCGGGGGGGCGCTGAGGTGCATGGCGAGCAGCGGAAGGGACGCGATGGCTTTGAGCAGGGGTGGATGCTCTGGATTAATGCCAAAGTCTCCGGTGATCCAGCTCTCGTAGCCCGCGTAAATATGGTCCCCTTCGTCCCAACTCAAGGACTGGCGATGCACTGAAAAGACCAGCTCGCCTAAAAAGACCAGCATGAGCAGGAAAGCGATAACGTGCGCCCTGCGCCTTGGCATGTGTTCAGGGTATTCGCTTCGTTCGGTTCGTTGGAGCAGATTCTGAGCAGTCATGCCCGCCTTGAGCGTCGTTTTGATGTTGAACAACTGATTCAGTCACACCGCATGATGCCGGGGTCGAGGCAGAGTGCGCCAGGTAGAGCTCGTGTGACTCGGGAAGCACATTGGCGATCCGAATCGGTACGGGGAAGGGCGCTTCTGGTCACCCTTATGCCGCCTCTTCCCGAGCTTTCAAGAGGTTTATGAGCAGGGCTTCCCAGCGGTCGCCGTAGGTTTGCCAGCCGCCAAGTTGCTGGACGCGGTGGAGGGCGGCGGAGCGCATTTGTTGGTGGAGGGTGGGGTTGTCGGCGAGTTGTTGGAGGCGCGTGGTGAGGGCGGGTGTGTCGCGGATGGGGACGATGAAGCCTTCTTGACCGTCGGTGAAGAGGTCTTCGCCGCCGGTGTTGGCCGAGCAGAGGACGGGGCAGCCGCAGGCCATGGCCTGGGCTTGCACGAGGGCGAGGCCTTCTTCGATGGAGGGGAGGACGAGGACGTGGCTGCGGCGCATGAGGGCGGCTAGCTCGGGTTGGGGCAGGGGGCCGAGGAAGTCGACGTTTTCGGTGGGGAGGTGGGTGAGTAGGGGGCGGAGGTCTTCCTGGACCGCGCCGGCGAGGCGGAGGCGCTTGTGGGGGTATTGGAGGGCAGCGAAGGCCTGGAGGAGGTAGGGCACGCCTTTGCGGAGGCCGATGGCGCCGGCGAACAGGACGTTGAATTCGTTTTGCGGTGGGGTGGCGGTCGGGGCGAAGTTTTCCAGGCGGACGCCATAGGGGACGACGTGGACTTTAGGGGCGGGGATGCCCATTTGGATGAAGGAGCGTTTGGCGGCGGTGGAGGGGACGGTGATGGCGTCGGCTGCGTTGTAGATGGCTTCTTCGCGGACGGTGTCGCGGGGGTCGGAGACGGGGCGGGCGATGTTCCAGCGGGCGTATTCTTCGGAGACGATTTCCTGTTGGAAGCGCTGGTGGGTGGAACCTCGGTCGCAGAGGAAGAGGCCGCCGTGCTGCTGGAGGAGTTGGCCGGCGCGGAGGCTGGAGCCGCTGATGGCGATGAGGGCGTCGGGGCGTTGGTGTTGGGCGATGAGGCGGCGGAGGTGGTGGGTGGTGTAGCGGTCGAAGGCGAGGGCGTTGCGGTAGCCGAGTTCGTCTGCCAGCCAGGGGAGGTCGACGGGCGCGCGGCCAAGGAGGTACTCGGGGACGTGGAGCCAGGGGAAGGTGCGGACCTTAGTGTGGGGAAGGCCTTCGCGCTGGAGGCGGCTCCAGGGCCAGGTGGAGTAGATGGCCTGGAGGTGCCCGCGGCGGTCGAGTTCGCGGGCGAGTTCGAAGTGGTGAAAGACGCCGAAGACGGTTTGGAGAACGCGCATTGCATGGCCGCGGAGGCGGGCTGGTTCAGGGTAGCAGGCGGGCTAGTTGGGGGAGACCGGAGCGAAGATGCTTTGGAGGATCTCTTTGGTGACGGGGTTCTGAATCCAGACGACCAGGGCGAGCGGGCCGCCGTTGAGCGGAAAGTCTGTTGTCGCGAAATGAAAGGTGCCGAAGCGGTCGTTGGTGGTTTGGTAGTCGGTGAGGTAGGCGGTGTTGGCTGTCTCGGTGGCGGAGGGATGGAAGGTGAGGGTGTGGGGTTGGGAGCCCGTGAGGAAGGTGGCGGCGGGGGCGTGCTGGAGGGAGCGGACGACCATGCGGTGGACGCGGATGCCGTTCTCGCCGCTGTAGCGGATGTTGTCCTGGACGAGGGCGGCAAACAGTTGGGCGCGGGAGAGCGCGCGGAGGGAGGTGTCGCCGGTGGTTTCGCCGGGCCTGGCGTTGGGAATGGGGGTTAGGGTGAGGGTAAGGGCGGCGCGGATGTCGCCTTCGAGCGTCTTGGAGGCCGAAGCCGTGAGATGGAGGCCGCTGGGCAGGGTGGCCTGGCTTTCGATAGCGTCGGCGAAACCGATGACGATGTTTTCGACGTCCTGGCGGGAAGCGCCAAGAATCTGTAGGGGTTGGCCGTCGAGAAAGGCTTCGGGGGTGGTTTCTGCGTTGTAGAAGGAGGCCCGGGTGACCGAGTCGGGGGTTGTTAAGGGATCAGGGCGGGGGATATGTTCGTCGAACTCGAGGATGGCGAGGTCCTGGCGGGTGTAGGTGGCGAGTAGACTCTCGACGGCGAGGTCAGGGCCGGCGCAGGGGGTACAGCCGCTGCCGGTGAAAAGTTCGAGAAGCGTGGTGTGGCCGCCGGCGGGGAGTTGGCGGGGCGCGAGGGTGTAGATGGGGGGATAGAGGGTGCGGTAGACCGCGTCGACTTGACGGTCGAGCGATTCGGGGGAGGTGCCGGGGTTCAGGTGCTGAAAGAGTTGGAGTTCTTGCGAGCGTGTGTCGAGGTCCAGGTCGCCGAGGGCTTCGGCGCGTTCGAAGAGGGCGAGTGCGGGTTGGAGTTGGTTGTTGGCGAGCGCAAGTTGGGCCTGGAGAAGGTTGGTTTCTGGGCTGAGGGGGTTGAGGTGGGAGGCTTCCGTAAGCAACTGGGCGGCATGGTCGTTCTGGTGCTGGTCGAGGGCGACGTGGGCGGCTGCGGCGAGAAAGGAGGCGCGGTAGTTCAGAAATTGTTCGTGCATCTGCCGCGGAGTGAGTTTGGGGAGTTTGTAACGGATCCCGGCGGTGGTGGTCTCGTGCCGGTAGGCAGGTTCGGTCAGGGAATCCAGGGCAGTTTGTGCCCAGAGTTGGGCGTCGGGGAGGTCGGCTCCGTTGGGTTTGGCGCTGGCGAGCTGATCGGCCAGAGTGGCTTGCTCTCTCCAGCGTTCAAAACCAGGTGATGCGGCGTTGATGAGCGATGTGGCAAGGATGTGAATGGAAGCCGTGCGATCGGGAAAGAAATTCAGGTAGGCCTTGAGTAGAAGTTCCTGCGCTACCCCGTAGTGAGAGCCGGAGGGAAAGTGGTCGAGGTAGCTGGTGAGGGCGCTGATGCGGACTTCGGGGGCGGTTTGGGCGCGGGCTTGCTGAAAAGCAGTGGCTTCGTCTGTCGATGCCAGGTTCTGGGCTGAGGAAAAGGCAGACAGAAGCAGGGCGAAATAGCTCAAACGGAGATAGAACTTAAACGGAAGGCCCATAAAGGATTGCTACACTACTTATGTATGCTTCTGCACAAAATAGTAGAAAAGCTAGACGCTGAATTAGATCGATTGCAGCGCTTGCGAGAAATTGTTGCTGGACTGAGAGGGAGCCCTGCCTTGGTGGCTCCGTTTGTCGAGGTTTTGGAGGGCGTTCCGGCTGAACCGGTCGCAGAGGAAGTCAAGGTGCAACTTATTCCGCCGCGCAAGCCGCGGGAGGGCCGAAGTGTGCGGCGCTCAAATGTTGCGGACAGGCCGCAGACGGCGTTGACGAGTGCGATACCGGCGCGTCCCGTGGTGGTATCGGCGAGTGCGCTGGCGAAAGAGAATGCGGCGAAGAAGGAAGCTCATCCCGTAAAGCCCAAGGTGGTGGAGGGTACGCTGGGAGCGATGATTCGGGCGCTTGGGCAGCAAGGAGCCGTCTAGGGCAAGGCAGGTTAGTGTCCTATTCGTAAGACGAGTCCCGCGCCGAGGACGAGGTTGTTTTGTACATTGCCGGTGCTATTTGGCAGCTGTGTACGCAGCCAGGCTGCTTCCAGGACGCGGACTTGCAGGTGGTGAGCAAGGCGAAGGTCCAGGCCTCCGCATACGCGTGTGGCGAGGGCGTTGGCATCCGGTTGCGCGCCGGCGGGTGAAGGGAACAGGCTGCGAAAGGCGTTGGCTTCGCCTGCGAGACCTTCTCCATAGACAGACACATGGTGGCCGTCGTGCCAACGATAGCGAGGGCCGAACGTGGCTGTTACGAGGCTGAGCGGTGTGCCCGTGGAGCCGATTGTCGCGGTGTGCACGCCGGTGATCTTGGCGGCAAGACCGAGGCCGCGGAAGGCGTCGGCACCGAGTTCGACGGAGCCGCCTTCGGCCCAGAATCTCTGGGCGGTGTTGGCCTCAAGAGAGTGTTGCGTGCTGAAGGTCGCGGCAAGTTCAACACTCGTCTTTTGCTGGGCGAAGAGTTGGGTTGGCGTCGCGCAGTGAAGAGCGAGCAAGCTGAGGAAACCAACCAGGGCTGAGAATCGCGCCAAACTTCCTCCTAGGCTCGGGGAGCCATTCTTCTTTGCTGCAAGTGGGGTGTGCGGCCATTACTGTACGGTGATCGAGACGACCGTGTTGCGGGTAAGTGTTCCCCCGGTGGTGTCTGTGGCGGTGGCAGTAACGGTAATGCTGTAGGTCTGCTGCTGTTGACCGAAGAAGCCGGTATTGGTTCCGCAGCCGGTGAGAGTGCCCAGGGTCAAGAGGCCGCCGCAGCAGAAGACCAGCAGTGTTAAGGGGCGAACTTTCCTGAGACGTTGGCGGGGCACGGAGAACAGCAGGAGACCGAGGAGGACAGCTGCGCCGGGAAGCGAGAGAGCGGCGGCTGCGATGCTGGATCCGGCAGGTGGGGCTGTAACCGTCATCGTGAAAGGCAGTTGCCCGCTATTCAGCGGAACGGTTGTTGGAGAAAAAGCAATCGAGAGACCTGCGGGTAGGGTGGACGTGGAGAAAGAAATGTTGCCGGTTACCCCGCTCGTGCTACTAGCGTTGAGGATAAGCGGGACGGCGACCGAATGGCCGGGCTCGACGGTGGTGGTTTGCGCGGCGTTGAGAGCGAGGCTGACATCGACGACATTTTCTGCGAAGGCGATAGAAGTGGCTCTGCCAAAGCTGGTGTTACCGCTGAAGACGGCGGTGATCGTCTGCACGCCATCAGGAAGTGAAGAGATACTCAGGGAGGCGATGCCCTCTGTGAGGGTTCCGGAGCCAAGAAGTTGTGAGCCAGCATAGAAAGCGACAGAGCCGGTGGCAATAGCGGCTGGGCCGCTTGCCGTGGAGAGGGTGGCCGTGAAGATGACGGTTTCGCCGGAGAGGGCAGAGGCCTTGTTGGCTGTAAGCAGGAGAGTTGTGGTGCCTGCGGATGCTGTACCGGCGAAAAGGACGGTTTGACTCGCAACACCCTGGCCAGCGATGACGAGAGCACCGGAAGATGGGCCAGCCGCGGCGGGTTGGAAGGAGATGTTTTCTGAACAGCTTGCGCCGGGAGCAAGCGTGACGGGAAGCGCGGAGCAGGTTGCGCCGGGAGCAGCGGTAAAGGGACCGCTGAAGGTGAGGGAATCAATGGTGAGCGGAGCGGACCCTGTGTTGCTGAGCGAAAGGAGTTGCGGGGCGGAGGTGGTGCCGACAAGCTGCGAGGCAAAGGTGAGCTGGCCCGGCGTGGAGCTGCGCAGACGCTGATTAGCGGTGTCGGCAATGTCGAGTAAGCCGGTGCTGTCAGCCAGAACGAAGCGTGGGCTGTTGAGCACGGCGGTGGAAGCGGGACCGCCGTCGCCGGCGTAACCCTGGTCGCCTGTGCCCGCGAGAGTGGCGACGGTGCCGGAGGTGCTGATCTGGCGTATGCGCTGGTTGTTGGTATCGGCGATGTAGATGTTGCCGGCAGAGTCGACGGCGACGCCGACGGGTTTGGCGAGCGTGGCTGCCGTGGCTGCGGCACCGTCGCCGCTGAAGGAGCCTGAGAAGGCTCCTATGCCGTTACCTGCGAGGGTGGAGATGGTCCCCCCGGTGCTGACGATGCGGATGCGGTGGTTATTTTTGTCGGCGATGTAGAGATTGCCGGAAACGTCGACGGCTATACCGGTCGGTTGGTCGAGGGATGCCGCGGTAGCAGGGCCACCGTCGCCGGCGAAGAGTTCTTCGCCATTGCCGGCGACCGTGGTGAGCGTGCCGGAGGTAAGTTTGCGGATGCGGTGATTATTCGTGTCGGCGATGTAGAGGTTGCCGGATGCGTCAACGGCGAGGCTGGTGGGGAGAGCGAGTTGCGCGGCGAGGGCAGGGCCACCGTCACCGGAATAGCCGGGCGTACCGGTGCCTGCGAGGGTGGTGATGATGCCTCCGGCAACCACGCGGATGCGGTGATTGTGGGAGTCCGCGATGTAGAGGCGATTACTCGTGTCGACAGCGACTGCGGTGGGTGTGTCGAGGAAGGCGCTGGTGGCGGGGCCGCCGTCGCCGCCGAAGCCGGCTATGCCGGACCCCGCGACGGTGGTGATGGCGCCTGCTGGGGTGATCTCGCGGATGACGTGGTTGTTGGCGTCCGCGAGGAAAAGGTCACCTGCGGCGTCATAGGCGATACCTGAGGGGCGAGCAAGTTGAGCGGAGGTGGAGGCGCCGCCGTCGCCGGAGAAGCCGGGTGTGCCTGTGCCGGCGGAGGTGGCGATGCTACGGCCGGGAGTCACGGTAAGGATGCCCTGCGCGTTGGCGGCCGGTGACTTCAGGGAGACGAGGCAAGCAAGGAGGAAGACGGCAAGAGCAAAGCGAACAGGTTGCGTTCGGGAGAACAACCGGGGCAGGGCTTGGGACCGGACACTTGGAAGCTTCCCTTCCGTCGGCTGACGGATCCCTACCCTTTTCGTTCGCATTCTGCCCCGACCCTTCACTTCTTCTCTCCTGCTGTTCTGCTGCTTTTAGCGCTTAATACGTGTTATTGGCGCGAAGGAAAGATACCCTGGACCGCGATGATGTAGTTGAGCGCGAGATACGGCTGGAGGGTGGAGAAGGGCAGATTGCCGCCGGCTGCCTGGGTGACCTGGGGAGCCATGGAGGCGCTGCCTTTCGTTTGGGTGTAAACAGGAGATGCTCCGCCGTTGCTGTCACTTGCGAGGCCTGGATAGGCGTTAGCGGGATTGCTCTGATCCCCTTTGGTGCTGTTCGCGGAAAGAGCGAAGCCGTGGGTATGCGAGGGCAGGTTGTTCGCGTTGAGGGTGGTGTTTTCAGCGCCGGCGTTTTGCCCAATTGCGTAGGGCGAGAGACCCTGACCCTGGCCCATTCCGACGGCGACACGGCTTTGCAGGTTAGGGAGAGCGAAGTTGGTTCTGCCGTCGCCACCATAGGAGGTTCCGAGTAGAGAAAACAGGGCTGCGTTCTGGCTGATGGCTAGTAGCTGGCCGTTGCAGAGCGCCCAGCCGACTGGCGCGAAATTGAAAGCGACGAGGCGGATCTCGCCGAGGTATTGATCAGACATGTGGGTGTCTCCTTGCTCTACTTAAGTTGGAAGATTGCCAAAGGGCGGACGCCTGAGGGACCAGTCCCGCGATTGCGGGAGCAGTCCAGGGCATCCATGATGCAGATCTAATTACAGGAGAAGGCGTTGAGGAAGCCACCCCCTGCGGGTGCTGCCTGCGTGCTCGGGGCGAGCGTGATGATTGTGCCAGGGGCCAGGTTGCCCCCGTAGGTAGCGCTGCATTGGCCTCCGCCCGCTGGGGTCGAACAGGTGAGCAGGGGGGACCCCACCGACCACGTAGCGCTGGAGGTGCTGGGCATAACGCTGAAGAGGGTCCAGGTGATCGCGCTGCTAGCGTAGGAGTACACGGTCATGCTCGGCACACAGCCGGAGCCGCTTGGGATGATGGTGGTGACCTGCGCGTTCAGGGTAGATTGCTGCGCTGAGCTTGTCGGACTGTTCCAAGTCGTCGTTCCACTATGGCCGGCGAAGCTGAGCGGAATCGCCGACGGACTTCCGCCGTTCCCGCCGGCAGTCCCCCCAGGTCCCGTGGCGCCGGTTGGACCGGCGGCGCCGTCGTTCCCCGCAGCTCCAGTGGAACCGGTGGCGCCCTGCGGGAGCAGCAGGGTCCAGTACGTGGTGTTGGTCGGCGGAGTGCCAGTGGGTGTGATTCCGGCGAAGGTGTCGTAGTAGAGAGTGTTGTTATAGAGAACAACCTTTGTAGCGCTGTAGGTGGTTGAGTTGCTGTAGGCGCCCATGTAGGTGATACCGGTGCTACCCGTGTTTCCGGCAGATCCGGTTGCGCCCGCGATGCCTGTAGCTCCGGTGGTGCCCGTCGCTCCTGTGGAGCCTGTGCTGCCGGTGTAGCCTGTAGAGCCTGCGATGCCGGTGGCTCCGGTAACGCCGGTTGCGCCCGCGATGCCCGTGGCGCCAGTGCTTCCTGTGCTGCCGGTGTAGCCTGTGGAACCCGCGACGCCTGTGGCGCCGGTGACGCCAGTTGTGCCGGCCATGCCCGTGGCACCGGTGCTTCCGGCTGCGCCCGTTGCCCCTTGTGCCCCTGTGGCGCCGGTGGTGCCCTGGAGACCGATGGAGCCCTGTGGACCTGTGCTGCCGGTGACGCCGGTGGCGCCCTGGGCTCCGCTGCCGCTGATCAGAGACCAGACCGCGGGGTCGGTGCCGGGGATGATGCCGTTGTTGGCGTTGAGGCCGAGGTAATTCTGGCCGCCGTAGACGACGACGGAGCCGGGGAAGTAGGTGGTGGCCACGTTATAGTTGCCGCCGACGGTGTTGCCTGTGGCGCCGGTGACGCCTTGCACGCCTGTGGCTCCCGTTGTGCCTGCAATTCCTGTTGCGCCGGTAACACCGGCCGATCCGGTGGCGCCCTGCGCACCGGTTACACCCGCGATGCCTGTTGCTCCGGTGATGCCAGTAGAACCGGTGATGCCAGCAGCCCCGGTCGTGCCGGCGATACCGGTGGCGCCAGTCGTACCGTTGATTCCTGTGGCGCCGGTGATGCCTTGCAGGCCGGTGGCGCCCTGGATCCCCTGCATGCCTGTGGGGCCGGCAACGCCGGCGATGCCCTGAATGCCTTGGGAACCCTGGGCCCCGGTTGCACCTTGCAGACCTTGCGCTCCGGCGGCACCTGTGGCACCGGTCGCGCCCGTGTTGGTTACGGTGATGTCAAGGGCGGCGGGGTGGGCGGTCTGGTCGTTTTCCTTGCTGTCGAGCAGGATGTTGGCCATGGAAGAGGTGAGGATGAGGCCGTCATTGGCGGAGGGGGCAGCGACCCAGGCCTGGACGAGCGCAGTGATGTCTACAGTGACGTACTGGCCAGCCTGCAGCGGAGTAAAGCTGGCAAAAGCGGCGCCGGGGGAGGGTTGGGTCGCGAAGGTAACCGCGCCCTCGGTCCAGGCGGAGGTCGCCGGGGTGATGGTGACCGGACCGGAGGCGTTGACCCGGTTGACGAAGAGGGTCAGCGTGGCGCGGGAGATCCCGGCGGACGTGATGCCGGCGGGCAGGGAGGTGAGGTCGAATTGGAGGAGGGCGGTGTTGCCGTTGCCGACGTACAGATTGGCCAGGGAGCCGAAATTGGTGGAGGTCCGGGTAGCGTTGACGTGGGCGTCTGCGACCAGGGCAACCTGGGTGGCGTGGGCGCGCAGGGCGGCGAAACACACTACGGCGACAACGCCGAGGCGGCGAAAAGAGAAAGACATCGGCACAACACTCCCGGTACAGCGTTGGAACTCAGCGGCTGTGGGTCTAATCACACACGACGACAGGCGAACCGGTCGCGGGGAGTGGGTCCCGAAGCAAAGTCAAACGGAGATTCGCTTTTGAATATCGGGGAGGTTTCGAACGTGGTCAAGCAAAAATGTGGTCGATTACAACGGAAGTTGCAGGCTCGTGTTGCATAGGTCAAGGGGGGCAAGGGCCGGATAAAATGGCGGAAAGAACCCGATGTCGAATCAACGCAATCTTCCGCTTGGCCTGCTGTTACTGGCCGTGATTCTTGTCTACGCGAACTCTCTTGGGAACAGTTTCCACTTCGACGATTTTCATACGGTGAGTGACAATCCGGCCGTGCGGTCGCTCGCAAACCTGCCGCGGATCTTCACGGACGCGACCGCTTTTAGTGTTTTACCGGCCAACCAGACGTATCGGCCGGTGGTGACATCGTCGCTGGCGCTGGACTATGCGCTGGGGCGGGGCTACAACGTCTTCTGGTTTCACCTGAGCACGCTGCTTTGGTTCCTGATGCTGGTGGCAGTGGTTGCCTTTTTGGCGGAGGCGATCTTTGACCGGGTGGAGGTGTCCCCGGCGAACCGCTGGCTGGCGTTGGGGGTGGCGGGGTGGTTTGGGCTGCATCCGGTGATGGCGGAGACGGTGAACTATGTCATTCAGCGGGGTGATCTCTATTGCACGCTGGGGTGCATCGGGGGGTTGTGGCTGTTTGTCGCGCGGCCTGGGTGGCGGCGTTTCGGCTTGTACCTGGTGCCGTTCGCCCTGGCGATGCTGTCGAAGCCGCCGGCTTCGGTATTTCCGTTGCTGCTGCTGTTTTACGTCTTCTTTTTCGAGGCGGGGGCGTTGCCTGTGGCGGGGCGGTGGCGGACTGCCGCCAGGGCTGCGTTGCCGGCCGCGGGCGTGGATGTTGCCCTGCTGGTACTGCAGTCCGGCATGACGCCGAAGAGTTACGCGCCGACCATTCTGTCGGCGAGCGCATATCGCCTGGTTCAGCCCTTTGTGTGGCTGCGGTATGCCGGCGCTTTGCTTCTGCCGGTACACCTGAATGCGGATACAGACCTGCAGCCAATCTCGAGCTTTGACGCGCAAGCTGCTGCCGGGCTTGTGTTTGTGGCAGGACTGCTCATGCTGATGCTCTATGCGGCGCGGCGGCAGAGACTATACCCGATTGCATATGGGCTGCTGTGGTTTGCGATCACGCAGTTGCCTACCTCGATGTACACGCTGAGCGAAGTGGAGAACGATCACCGGATGTTCTTTTCGTTTCCGGGGCTGATGATTGCGGTGGTCTGGGCGCTGTATCTGGGGTATGAGCGGGTGGCTGAGCGGGAGATCGAAGGACGGCGCGGGTTGACGGCGCGGGTGGCTGGGGGGCTCGGTCTGGCTGTGTTGTGCGGGTACGCGTACGGGGCGCACCGGCGCAATATCGTGTGGCATTCCGAGGCGAGCTTGTGGGCCGATGACGCGGTGAAGTCGCCGCACAACGGGCGCGGGTTGATGAATTACGGCTTGATCAAGATGGGGGAGGGAGATTTCATCGGGGCGCGGAATTTGTTCAACCGCGCGCTGCTTTATACGCCAAACTACGCGACGCTGGAGGTGAACCTGGGTATCGTGAACGGGTTGCTGGCGGATGCGGGGCAGCCTGCGCTGACCGGGGTGGCGGAGGGGCATTTTCAGCGGGCGTCTTCGTTGTCGCCGAACGATGACACGACACATGCGTACTACGGGCGGTGGCTGCTGGCGCATGGACGAGAAGAAGAGGCGATCTCGCAACTGGCGACAGCGGTCGCGCTGAA
Source organism: uncultured Acidobacteriaceae bacterium (assembly GCA_964249715.1). GTDB lineage: Bacteria > Acidobacteriota > Terriglobia > Terriglobales > Acidobacteriaceae > Granulicella. Next base: position 45,363 of record CAXUDN010000008.1, on the reverse strand, counting down.
TGGGCAGCGAGAGATGCAGCGGGATTTGTTGATGGAGGCCTACTCGGGTGCGGGGAATACGGGATCGGCGCGGGCGTTGGCGCAGAATACGCTGGCGGTGATCCCGAACGATGCGGATGCGGCGTTGACCCTGCGGGGCGGGACGCCGGGGAGCGGTGGATCTTCGCCCACAGCGGGGTTGATCCAATCGATCAATGCGTCGTTGGCGGCGTACCGGGCGGGGCAGTTTCAGCAATCGATTGCGGACGCGCAGGTGGCGTTGAAATTGGATCCGCACTCGGCGGAAGCGTGGAACAATCTTGGGGCAGGGTACGGCGCGCTGCGGCGGTGGGACGAGGGGATCGCGGCGGAGGAAGAGGCTCTGAAGCTGAATCCAGGTTTGCAGATTGCGACGAATAATCTGCGGTGGTTTCAATCGCAGAAGGCTGCGGGCGGGGCGGAGTTCAAGACGGCGGCGGAGCTTGTGAATGCGTCGTTGGCGTTAAATCAGGCGGGAAGGTACGCGGAGAGCGTGGAGGCGGCGCGAAGGGCGTTGGCGCTGGATCCCTCGTCGGCGGAAGCATGGAACAATATTGCGGCCGACGATGAAGCGATGAAGCAGTGGGATGAGGCGATTGAGGCGGCGCGGAAGGCGATTGCGCTGCGTCCGGATTTTCAGCTGGCGAAGAATAATCTGGCATGGTCGCTGGGGCAGAGGGGGGCGGCGAAGCGTTGAGGGGAGGGGTGCAAGGGGAAGGCACCCTCGCAAAGGGGGCTTGACACGGCGGGCGGTGGGGGCGCATAGTTCCGGACGATCAAACGTTTGCCCAGGCAGCAGCGCCAACGCTTTTCTGCGTTCGAAGGAAAGCGCCGCGCAACGCAAACTTTTGCCTTCTGGAGGTGGTATGCGTAAAGCTTTTCGAGGCAGTGATGGATTTTGGGGACTGCGCTATGGAGCTCGAGTGCGCTGGATCGCGCCCGCGGCGTTGGTGATGGCGACCGGCGCAGCGCAGGCGCAGTTCCGGGCATCGATTCAAGGCACGGTCACCGATTCATCCGGGGCTGTGATCCCGAATGCAACGTTGACGCTGCGCGACCTCGGCACGAACCTTACGCTGACGGCGACCTCGAACGGTGACGGTGTTTACAACTTCAGCCAATTGTCACCGGACCGATTCGACCTGACGGCCAGCGCATCGGGTTTCAAGCAGAATGTGATCCATAACCTGCAAATCATTCCGGAGCAGGCGAACTCGGTGAATGTTCAGCTTCAACTCGGGGAGCAGACCACGACCGTCACTGTGTCGGGCGACACGGTACAGGCATTGGACACGGAAACACCGAATATCGGCGGCACGATCACAGCGAACGACATCCAGCACATGCCGTCGTTCAACCGTGATGTGACGAATTTGACTCAGCTGATTCCAGGTGCGGTTGACGACGGGTCGCAAGCCGCCTCGGGCGGTGCGTACACGATACCCGGCGGTTCTCAAAACGGTACGCGGGGGACCTCCGCGGGAGGGGCTGCGCCGACAGAGAATGCTCCCCAGGCTTTCGCGAATGGTCAACAGAACTCAAACAATGGGATTTCCATTGATGGCATCAGCACGGTCAGTGCGGTCTGGGGAGGATCCACGGTGATCACTCCCACGGAGGAATCGGTCGACAGCGTGCGGGTGGTCACCAACGACTATGACGCCGAAGACGGCCGCTTCTCCGGGGCGCAGACCTTTGTCACATCGAAGAGCGGAACCAACCAGCTTCACGGAAGCGCGTTTTTTGCGCTTCACCGTCCGGGGCTAAATGCGTTGCAGCCGGCGGTGCGCCTCTCCAATGGCCAGACCGTAGGAGCTCGCCTGAAGGACTCAAACCGCTTTAATCAGTGGGGCGGCAGCCTGGGTGGTCCGATCCTCAAGAATCGACTTTTTGCGTTCTTTGCTTACGAGACAAGCCCAAACGACTCCACTGCGACAAGCACGGGATGGTATGAGACGTCGGCGTTTCGCGCGGCTGCAGCGTCGGGCAGCGTCGCTTCGACTTTTCTGACCTTCCCGGGCAGCGCACCCAGCGGAACGATCGTGACCCAGAACGAGGACTGCCAAACCATTGGGCTGAGCGAAGGAGTGAATTGCACCACGATCTCTGGACAGGGTCTTGACATCGGCTCGCCGCTGAAGAACGGGTTAGGCAAGCAGGATCCAACCGCGACCGCGACGGCTACCAACCCCGGTTTGGGCAGTGGTCTGGACGGGGTCGCCGACATCGCGTTCTACGAGACGAGCACGCCTTCTTCGTCGACCTATCAACAGTACAACGGCCGCATGGATTATCAGGCCAGTCAGAAAGACCATGTTTCGTTCGCAATTTACTGGGTTCCACAGACCAGCAACTCCTACAACGGCAATGCACGCGCCTACAACCTGTTCCACCACGATCAGACAAATGATGCGTTCTCGGTGATCTGGAACCGCACGTTCAGCCCAACATGGCTCAACGAAGCACGGGTCAACGCAGCCGGATGGCGCTGGAACGAACTGGATTCCAACCCACAGCAACCGATCGGGCTTCCACAGGACAACATCGACACGATCGGCAGCATCACGCTGAACTTTTTCGGCAGCCCGATCGGCAGCCATTTGAACCAGTGGACGTACGCTGCGCGGGACGTAGCCACCAAGGTGGCGGGACCACAAACGATCAAGTTCGGCGGGGAGTATACGAGGCTTGAATACCTGAATGCGCCTACCGGTCGACCCAGCTTCAACTTCTACAACATCTGGGACTTCCTGAACGATGCTCCGTCGGTCGAGAATGGAGGTTTCAACAGCGTCACCGGCACTCCGGGAGCGGCACGCAGCGACGAGCGTGTGAACCTGTTTGGGGCGTTCCTCCAGGACGACTGGAAGGTGCGGCCTAACCTCACACTGAACCTCGGCCTGCGCTACTCCTACTTTGGCGCACTGTACGCGAAGCAGAAGAATATTTCGGGAGTTATGCTGGGGCAAGGCACGGCCGCGTTCACGGGTCTGAATGTTCTGGCCGGACATAGCCTGTGGCAATCCCCGACGGCGGATCTGGGTCCGCAGCTTGGGTTTAATTGGTCACCGGGCAACTTCAACAACAAACTGGTTGTGCGCGGCGGCTATGGCCTGAACTTCAACCAGGAAGAAGTGGCGATCACGTCGAACCTCGGCAACAATCCGCCCTCGCAGAATTACGTGAACTACACCTTTGCGAGCCCGAGCAATCCCGGTGTGAACGGTGGGGACATCCTTTACGGCGTGTCAAGCGACGTCCACTCGCTGAGTGGATTTGCTCCTAACCCTAACGCCATCACCAGCTATCTTCCAAGCGGCCTGCCAACCGCCGGGAATGCGGGCATTACAATCATCGGCGACGGCCACGGTAACCTGCCGACGACCTACGTCGAGCATTTCTCTCTTGAAACAGATTATCAAGTGGGGAAAGAAGTTGTAGCCAACGTCGGCTATACGGGAAGCTTGAGCAGACACCTCATCAACCACCTGAGTCCCGACGCAGCGGCGGTTGCGGCGGGTGAGACACTGAACCCCTTAGTCACCGGCGGCGATTTTTGGATCAATGAGGGTTCGGCTAACTACAACGCGTTGCTTATAGAAGTGAAGCACCCGTTTGTACATCATTTTCAAGCGGACGCACAGTTCCAGCTGGCGAAGAGTCTGGATACGGATGGCTCCGGCCCGTATGCAGAAGATCCCTATTATCCCGAAAACCCGGCTTACTCCTACGGTCCTTCGGACTTCAATGTAGGCAAATCTTTCAAGCTGTTTGGATTGTGGCAACCGGTCATTTTCCATGGAGACAGCTGGGAGAACAAGATCTTCGGTGACTGGTCGCTGAGCGGCATCTTCCAGTTTCACACTGGATTCCCTTATTCGCCCACCTACAACCTCCCACAATCGCTTTATTGCTCAGTCTGCGGTTACTACAACATCCGGCCGTCCTATCTAGGAAACGGCAACAAGAGCGATCACAGCAACCATGCGCTTATCAACGACACAAACTTCGCGAACAATGTCGCGAATACGCCTGTAACTGCGACAGTGAACGGGAGCGCGAATACTACCGTTCAGCAGTCAACAACGTACTTCACGACGCCGAACTTCGCCAGCGCTTTGCAAGCGGCCAGCGGTACTGGATTCCCGAGCGCGAACGTTTCGCTCCCGCCTGCGCCGGGGCTGTTGCGGAATGCGTTTGTTGGTCCGAATTATCACAATATCGACGCCTCTCTGACAAAGGGATTCGGACTGCCGAATACTCGCCTATTGGGAGAACAGGCAAGGTTGGAGATACGCGGCGATATCTTTAACCTGTTCAATATCCTGAATCTCGACCCGGCTCAGATCGGCTCGAACGTAGCGGCCTCGAACTTCGGGCAAGACCAGACGGCACTCGGAGGGCGGACGATCACCTTCCAGGCGCGGTTCAGCTTTTAATCTTCGGTAAACGTGGTTCCGAAGGGGGTGCGGTTCTAACGCACCCTTCAACTTCTGAACTCAAACGCAACCGCGAGCCATCGGCGAGCGAACACGCGATAGAACGTGTTTGGCATGGAGGGATATGGACCTGAGGGTAACGATCCGGGTGAGAGTTCTGTTGCTTGCATGTGTTTTCGGAGTCACGTTGGCGAGCTTCGGACAAGCGAGCAATGGATCGGAGACCCTTCAAATCGATGCGGGTGCGGCGACGACGCCGTTCCCGCATTTCTGGGAACAGACGTTTGGGTCGGGGCGGGCGATTTTGAGTTTGCGGGAGAGTTACCGGCAGGATCTTCGGACGGTGAAGGAGGCGACGAATTTCAAGTCCATCCGGTTCCATGGGATTTTGACGGATGAGGTGGGGCTGTATGACCCGGACCGGATGACGAAGAATCCCGGCTTGGCGGCGCAGAAGGCGAACGATGCGTCGAGGTATAACTTCAGCTACATCGACCAGATCTATGACGGGTTGCTGGCGATGGGGGTACGGCCGTTTGCCGAATTGAGTTTTACGCCGGGGAAGATGGCGAGCGATCCGAAGATGGTGCATCCCTTCTGGTACCACCCGAATGTATCGCCTCCTAGGTACCCGGAGTGGGACGGAATGATTGCGGCATTGGCAAGGCACCTGGTGGAGCGGTATGGGATCGATGAGGTGGCAACGTGGAAGTTTGAGGTTTGGAACGAGCCGAATCTGGATTTCTGGGGTGGAAGTCCAAAGCAGGCGACTTACTTTGAGTTATATGACCATACGGCGCGGGCGCTGAAGGAGGTGTCTCCGCGGCTGCAGGTGGGGGGGCCGTCGACGGCGCAGGCTGCCTGGGTGACGCCGTTCCTGGAGCATGCCAGGAGCACTGGCGTGCCGGTGGATTTTGTGTCGACGCATGTGTACGGCAACGATCCGGTGGGGCCGGTATTGGGGGAAGGGGTGGCGCAACCTCCACGGGACCAGATGGTAGCGCGGGCGGTGAAGAAAGTGCATGAGGAGATTCTGCGGTCGGCTTACCCGAAGGTGCCGTTGATCTTTAGTGAGTACAACGCGAGTTATGCCAATGAGCCGGATGTTACGGACTCGACTTACATGGGGCCGTGGATGGCCAATAACATCCGGCTTTGCGACGGGCTTACGGAAAGCATGAGTTATTGGGCGTTCAGCGATGTGTTTGAAGAGCAGGGTGTGGTGCGGTCGCCGTTCTATGGAGGGTTTGGGTTGGTGGCGGCGGACCATATCCCCAAGGCCTCGCTGAATGTGTTCCGGGCTTTGCATGAGTTGGGGGACAGGCGGCTTGCGGCAGCGTCAGAGTCCGTGCTGGCAACCACGGGTGGGCGGGGGAAAGTAGCTGTGGCACTTTGGGATTACACGCCGCCGGATGGGGAGGGCGCTTCGTATACGCCGCCTCCGGCGAACCCCGGGCCGGCGAAGGTTTTTCGTTTGCAGATGGCGCATGTGGCGGCGGATGCGCCGGTGGAGATTTTGCGGGTGGATGCCGATCATGGGAATGCGGAGAAGGCCTTCAATGCCATGGGGCGACCGCCGGGGGATCTTACGCAGGCGCAGGTGAAGCAGCTACAGGCGGCCGGGGAGATGGCCGCGCCGGAGCGAACGCATTTGCAGGGTGGGAAGCTGGAAATTACGGTGCCGCCGCATGGGTTGGCGGTGGTGCTGGTGGGGCAGTAGGAAGCAGGGTGGCATGCGGCGTCGTGAGGTGTTGTGGTGGTTGGGCGGGAGCGCTTTAGGGGCGCTGGCGGACGGTTCGCTGGGGGTGGCGCAACGGCGAGCGCGGCCTCGGCGGGCAACGCCGGCAAAGGCGGGGTTGAGCGCGGCGGATGAGGCTTTCCTGGATGACATGCAGCGGCGGGGGTGCTTGTATTTTCTGGAGCAGGCAAATCCGGACAACGGGCAGGTGCAGGACCGGGCACAGGCGGTGGGGTTGGAGGGGGTGCTGGATCCGCGGCGGCTGTCGAGCATTGCGGCTACGGGCTTTGGGTTGACGGCGCTGTGCATTGCACATAAGCGGGGCTATGCGTCGGCGGATGCCATTGAGGCGCGGGTGGCGAAGACGATGGCGTTTCACGCGCATGGTTTGAAGCAGGAGCATGGGTTCTTTTGCCACTTCAATGATGTGCGGACAGGGGTGCCGATCCCGCATGTGGAGTACTCGAGTATCGATACGAGTTTGCTGCTGTGCGGCGTTTTGACGGCGCGGGCGTATTTCGCGGCGAACCCGGCCATTGTGCGGGACGCGACGACGATCTACGAGCGGGTGGATTGGCGATGGATGCTGTATGAGAAGACAAACCTTTTCGATATGGGGTGGAAGTCCGGGTCAGGGGTGGGGTCGGGGTTTTTGGAAGCGGTTTGGAACCACTATTGCGAACTGATGATGATTCCGCTGCTGGCGATGGGGTCGCCGACACATCCGGCGGGGCCGGAGGTTTGGAGTGCGTGGTCGCGGCCGGTGATGGAATACAAGGGATTGAAGTACATCAGCGCTGAGGATCCGCTGTTTGTGCACCAGTACAGCCATGCATGGTTCGATTTTCGCGGGAAGCGGGATGCGTTTGCGGATTACTTCCAAAACTCGGTAACGGCTACGCGGGCGCACCGGTTGTTCTGTCTTGATTACGGGGCGCCGTATAGCCCGACGTTTTGGGGAGTGTCGGCTTCGGATTCGGAGCATGGCTATCGAGCGTGGGGTGGGCCGCCGGCGTTTGGTGGGGTGAATGGGACGATGGTGCCGTGTGCGGCGGCGGGGTCGTTGCCGTTTTTGCCGCGCGAGTGTTTGGAGACGTTGCGCGGGGTACAGGCGAAGTATGGGGAAAGAGCTTGGGGAAGGTATGGATTTTGCGATGCCTTGCATCCGGATGACGCTTGGTACGACCCGGATGTATTGGGGATCGATCTGGGTATTGGGGTGGTGATGGCGGAGAATTTACGTACGGGGTTTGTTTGGGAGGTTTTTGCGAGGAATCCGGAGGTAGGGAAGGCCATGGGGATGGCGGGGTTACGGGCGGGGAACTGAGGTTACGAAGAGAACGTATGTGCACCCAGCGGGCGTTGGTAGAATCGCTGCACTGACGGGTGGGGGAGAGCGTATTGGCGGGTGGGCGCATGACTTTGGCGGAGGTGGACAGGGCGCTGGAGGTTTGGAAGGGGCGGCTGACTGCGATTGCTGAGAACCTGATGCAGTTGCAGGAGGATGCGACGTACCGGGCGTTGTCCGGCACGGGGGGGTTGGAGCGGCTTTCGGTGACGGGGGTGACGAAGGCCACGGTGCAGCCGGCGCTGGGCGCGGTGCATGTGGTGTTTTTGCAGTTTGGGTTGTTGCAGTCGGCCATCAGCCAGGCGGAGAACCTGCGGACCGGGTTGCCGGCGGTGTTTGGGGCGGAGGCCAAGCTCAAGGAGATTGGGGGACTGCTGTGGGGGCGGTCCATTGCGTTGCCGGAGGTGGACATCCCGCTCGAGGAGAGGACGCTGCTGAGCGGGATCCGGAGCTCGCAGTCGGTGACGCCGGAGGAGCTTCTGGAGCCGATGGCGAAGACGTTTGCGGCAGCGCGGGATGCGGTGTTGCGGGTGGACCGGGCGTGGACGGAATTCGCGGACAACTGCCGCAGGGTGGAGACAGAACTGGGGCGGTTACGGGGACAGACAGCGCTGCCGAGTGCGTTGCTCACGGGGGATCTGGATGGGGCGGCGGCGAAGCTCGATGAGGTTCGGGAGCATGTGAAGAAGGATCCGCTGGGGGCGGAGGGAGAGTTGCGCTCGGCAGTGGAACCGATTTTGGCGCGGGTGGCGCAGAGGGTTGCGGCGGCAGCGCAGCTGGGGGGCGGAATGCGGGCGGCGCGGGCGCGTTGGGGAGAGTTGCACCGGGTGCATGGGGAGGCAGTTGCGGCGGCGAAGGAGGCAAAGGAGAAGGTGGTGAGTGGGGAGGCTTTGGCCACGCCCGTGGCTGAGGAGAAGATGCAGGGCTTGGGGGAGTGGCTGGGGCGTTTGGAGCGGAAGCGGGATGAGGGGGCGGTGGAGGCAGTTGGGGTCGGTTTGCGGAACTGGTGTGCTGCAGCGGATGCGTGTGCGACAGAAGACCAGCAGGCGTGTGCGGGTGCATTGGCGCGGGTCGAAACCCGGCGGGAGTTGCGGGGGCGGATGGATGCGTTGAAGGCGAAGGCGCGGGCGTATGGCGTGGCAGAGAGTGACGGCGTAGCGGAATTGGGTGTGGCGGCCGATGAGGTTTTGTTCCGGCGGCCTACGGACTTGAAGGACGCGTCGGCGGCGGTGGCCAGATATGAGCAGAGGTTGAGCGGGGCGCGGGGGAATGGCGTGGGGGAAGGACTCAGGACACGATGAATGGGGACCGGTGCCGGCGCGGTGGATGCGCGGGGGTGATCGAGGATGCGTATTGCAATGTCTGCGGGTTGGCGGAGCTGAAAGCGGCTCCGGCCGGGGCAGCGACTGCGCGGGGAACGAGTGGAGTCGGGGCCGGGTTGGGGGTGGTTTCGGCGCGGACCGGAAGTACGTCGGTGCGGACGGGAACGGGTTCGTCGCCGATGAGCCGGGCGGCGGGAGGGTCGCACCGGACGCGCAACTCGAGCCGACGGACGAGCCGGAAGCAGTTGGGGGCGGGGTTGATTACGCTGCCGGATCTGCCGAGTGTGGAACCGGAAAAGGCCATTCTTGCGGACGCGACGGTGCCGGAGCGAAAGCGATTTTGTGGGAAGTGTGAAGCTCCGTTACGGCGGGAAACGGGGTTTTGCGGCAAGTGTGGGACGAAGTACAGCTTTGTGCCGACGCTGAAGGCCGGCGACGTGGTGGCGGGGCAGTATGAGGTGAAGGGGCCGATTGCCTTCGGCGGGCTGGGGTGGATCTACCTGGCGTTTGACCGGTTGCTGTCGCGGTATGTGGTGCTGAAGGGGCTTTTGAATACGCAGGATGAGTCGGCTGCCGCGGTTGCGGTGGCGGAGCGGCAGTTCCTGGCGGCGGTGAAGCACCCCAATATCGTGGGCATTTACAACTTCGTGCAGGCCACGGGCGAAGGCTTCATCGTGATGGAGTATGTGGGTGGCAAGACGCTGAAGCAGATACGGCAGGAGCGGGGCCCGCTGCCGCCGGCGGAGGCAATCGCGTATATCCACCGTATCTTGCCGGCGTTTGCGTACCTGCACCGGCTGGGGATGGTGTATTGCGACTTCAAGCCGGACAACGTGATGCTGGAGCATGACGATGTGAAGCTGATCGACCTGGGCGGGGTGCGGCGGGTCGATGATC